>NZ_CP065592.1:2064121-2421597 GCF_016025255.1 Sphingosinicella flava | reverse complement strand
GGCGGCGGCGGCGGCGGCGGTGGCGGCGGCGGCGGCGGCGGCGGCGGCGGCGGCGGCGGCGGCGGTGGCGGTGGCGGCGTGGGATCTGCCGGGATCACAGGCGGCGTCGGCAGATTTGCGGTATTGTTGATATAGATGACGCGGGGATCGGCCGCATTGGGATCGTTCGGGTAACGGATGTCGCCAGTCACCTGGATGAAGCCGCCGAGAACGGAAATGTTGCTGTTATCGGCGACATAGATGCGGACCGAGCCGGTCGCGCCGAAGCTCGTCAGATTGGCGTTGTTGAAGAAACCGCCCCGGCGGCTTTCGAAAACCACGTCGTCGGCGGCCCCGGCAAAGGTAAAGCCAGGCGCGAGCGTCAGGTTGCCGAAGGTGCTGAAATAGGCGGAAAGCGCTTGATCCGGATTGAGCGCGGTCCCGACGAAATCGCCGGCAAGCGTCAGATCCCCATCGGCGTCGCGTAGGTCGATGAACCCGATCCGGCCGCTGCCGACCCGTTCGAAATTGACCCGCCCGATCGCGTTCACCGGCGAGTTGAGCAGGATGCTCACGACGCCGCCATAGCGCAGCGTCAGGTTCTCCGTCTTCAGACGGACATCGGGGCCGAGGAAGATGAAGCTGTTGGTCGAATTCGTCTGAAGCGTAACGTTCTGCACGACGATCGCGGGATTGCGCGGCTCGGGCGATGAAAAGCCAATGCTCCGCCCCGCTTGCAGGACCAGGCCCGCGCCGGATGCGGTATTTACGATGTCGGCGTTGACGGCGATGTCCCGCGTCGCGTCGAGCGTTAGCGTTGTAGCGCCGCTCCAGAAGATGGGATCGAGAACGCGGATGTCGCCCTCGCCCACGCCCGAGCTCGTCGTCGTCACCGTCACCGACGTCGTCCGCAGCGCTTCGGCGAGGACGTCGGGATTGAGAATGGACTGCGTCGTGTTGGGCGGCGTGTAGACCCCGCCGTTGATCCCGCCGGTCGTCGTTTGCCGCGTGATCAGGACGTTCGTGGGATCGAGCAGCAGCGAGCCTGTCTTGCCTTTCGCGGCAGTGGTGTCGACCCTGCCGTTGAAGCCGAGCCAGCCTTTGCCCGACACTTCCACCTTACCGCCGTCGCCCGCGGCCGATCCGCCGCGCGACGTGATCGCGCCGCGAAAATCAGTTTCGCCGTCGGCCCAGACGACGACGGTGCCGCCTTTGCCGTTGGCGCCGGCATCGGCGCTAATGCGGGCGCTTTCCGTTACCTCGGTGCGCCGTGCATTGGGCATATCGGCATCGCCGCCCTGCCAGCCGCCGCCGATGCGCACGCGGCCGCCATCGGCCGCTCCGCTGGCGTCGATCTGGCCTGAGACGCGTATCGTGTCGCCCGCCACCGTCACGTCGCCGGCCTTGATGCCGCCGCCGATATTGACCGCCAGCGCATAGGGATTGCCGCCCGCGGCGCGCAGCTGCGCCTGGGTGGCGGCGATCGCACCCGCTGAATCGACGCTGCCGGCGCCTTGGACGAGAATGCGTCCGCCATCCCTCGCCGATCCGACAAGTACCTCCGTGCCGCCGGCGAGCAGGGCAGTGCCCGCTGCGGTTATCCGCCCGTCATTGCGCACATCCCGCGCGATCAGGAACACATCGCCCGAATGGCCGGTGATGTCGCCTTGATTGTAGACGCCCGCTGTGGAAGTGCCGCTGAAGCGCATCCGGCCGGCCAGGAAATCCTCGTCGCTGATATTGAGAGTAGAGGCGACGAAGCCCGCCGTGTCGATGCGTCCGCCAGCGCCTACCAACACGCCGTTGGGATTGACGACGAATACACGCCCATTGGCCTCGACCGAACCGTGGATCCGCGTGGGATCGCCGCCGGTGACGCGGTTCAGGATGGCGGAGGCCGCATCCGGCTGCACAAAGCGCAAGGTAGATCCCGAAGGAACGGACAAGCTTGGCCAGTTAACAATTGCATTGCGCGTGGCCTGGACACCCGTCGTCGTCGACCCGCTGGTGCTGAAACGCACTTCGCCATTGACGACCGTCTGGGCAGATGCCGCAAAGGGTAGCCAAAGCTGGCTGGTTATGACGGTGCTGACAAGGAGCCGGCGGAACCGGAAGCGACGAGTAATGGCAGTGGAGCTCATGAGACGGCTTTCAACCTGGGACCGAACGGACCACCCTTCGGCAAATTTGGAAGGCCAGTCAATATTTCACTGATGTAACGAAACTGAACCCCGGAAATTCTATGCGACTAGCATATTCAATATCGACACCATTCGATAACATAACTCTTGGAATCATCTCACGAATTTACGCAGCGCTATGAAAGATCAAAGTTACTGGGCTTCATATCCCGATGAGTACTGTCTTTGTGTATGAAGCAGATTGAAATCCAATTTCCATGATGGCTTGGATAGTCCGTTAGCGCCCTATATTCTTTCGGTTTCCGTTAGAGGAGATTGAAGTTCAGCTTGGACATAGGCCTCCGCGCTCTGGATGATCTGCAGCTGCGCGCCGCGTTATAAATGGCTCTGGGACGCGCATCATCCCAATCGAACGTCGGGAGCGATTGGCGTAATCTACTGATCGAGATCAGCTTATGCCCTTGGCCTGGAACAGGGAAGCGTTTTTGGGCGTTTCCCCGATGCCTTAAAGTCCATCATGGAACCCAGATATGATTTTGACGCCCCCTCCGCGGGACGCCGTTCAAACGGCTTCGATTTCTGTGCCGCACACGCTCTTGTGCTTTTCCCACCTCAGGTGGAACTTCGTTTTTCAAAGACCTCAGCACCTGATGAGCCGCTTTGCCCGCGAGCGGCGGGTTATCTTTTGGGAGGAGCCGGAATTTGTGGCGGGCCAAGCCGTATCCTTGCGGATCACGCCTTGCCGCGAAACGGGCGTGATCGTCGCGACCCCGATGCTGCCCGAGGGGTTGCCCGAGGATGAGCGGGACGCCAATTTGAAAACCTTGCTCAACGGCTTGCTGAATGGCGAGGAAGGGCCGGTCATCCGCTGGTATTACACGCCGATGATGCTGCCCTTTTCGCGGCACATCGACAGCGTGACGACCGTCTATGACTGCATGGACGAGCTCGCCAATTTCCGCTTCGCGCCGCCCGAGCTTCTGCCATTGGAAAGCGAGCTGTTCGACGCGGCGGACCTTGTCTTCACCGGCGGCTACAGCCTCTATGAAGCCAAGCGCGAACGGCATTCGAGCGTTCATGCCTTCCCTTCCAGTGTCGATCGCGCCCATTTCATGAAGGCCCGGGAACATCGCGCCGATCCCGTGGATCAAGCGTCGATCCCAGGGCCGCGGCTGGGCTTTTACGGCGTCATCGACGAGCGCATGGACCTCGATCTGATCGCCGCCATCGCCGATGCGCGCCCGCAATGGTCGATCGTGATGCTGGGCCCGGTCGTCAAGATCGATCCCGCCGATCTGCCCCGGCGCGCCAACATCCATTATCTCGGCGGCAAGCAATATGACGAGTTGCCCGATTATCTGGGCGGCTGGGACGCGGCCCTGATGCCGTTCGCGATCAACGAATCGACGAAATTCATCTCGCCGACCAAGACGCCTGAATATCTGGCGGGTGGGAAGCCGGTCGTGTCGACGCCGATCACCGATGTCATCCGCCATTATGGCGACATGGACGCCGTCACCATCGCCGCCGATGCCGAGGCCTTCGTGGCGGGCTGCGAAAAGGCGATCGCCCTGTCGCGGAAGGGCGACGGTTGGCTCCGTGAAGTGGATGCAAAGCTCGCCCACCTCAGCTGGGACACAACCCATGCACGCATGGCCGCTTGCGTGGCGCAGGCCGTCGGATCAAGGCCCACGGCGCCGTCCATCATCGCGTCGCACAAGCATGATTATTACGACTATCTTATCGTGGGTGCGGGTTTTGCCGGCGCGACGCTCGCCGAACGGCTGGCAAGCCAGCATGATGCCAAGGTTTTGGTGGTCGACAAGCGTCCTCATATCGCCGGCAACGCTTACGACCGTCCGGACGAAGCGGGCATATTGATCCACCAATATGGGCCGCACATCTTCCACACCAATTCCGACGAGATTTTCGCCTATCTGTCGCAATTCACGGCGTGGCGGCCCTATGAACATCGCGTGTTGGCTCAAGTGCGCGACAAATTGGTTCCCATTCCGATCAACCGCACGACGCTGAACGCCCTGTTCGACCTCGACTTGCGCACCGAGGAAGAAGCGGCGGACTATCTCGCGTCCCGGGCCGAGCCGGTCGACACCATCGTCACGTCCGAGGATGTCGTCATTTCCGCCGTCGGCCGCGAACTCTATGAGCTGTTCTTCCAGGGCTATACGCGCAAGCAATGGGGGATCGATCCGAGCGATCTCGACAAGGCGGTCACCGCCCGCATTCCGACCCGCACCAATACGGACGACCGTTATTTCGGGGACAAGCATCAGGCGATGCCGGCGGACGGCTTTACCGCCATGTTCGCGAACATGCTCAACCATCCCAATATCGACTTGATGCTCGGCACCGATTTCAAGGACATCCGCAAGGCGGTCCGGGCCGATCACATCATCTATACCGGCCCGGTCGACGAATATTTCGATTTCCGGTTCGGCAAGCTGCCCTATCGGAGCCTGCGTTTCGAGCATAAGGTGCTGGACACGGCGCAGCATCAGCCAGTGGCCGTGGTAAATTATCCCGATCCAGACGTACCCTATACCCGGATCACGGAATATAAGCATCTGACCGGTCAGACTCATGAGAAGACCAGCCTGACCTACGAATATCCAAGCGCGGAAGGCGATCCTTATTATCCCATTCCCCGTCCGGAAAATCAGGCGCTCTACAAACGCTATGAGGCGCTGGCGGACGCGACGCCGGGCGTTACCTTCGTCGGCCGCCTCGCCACCTATCGCTATTATAATATGGATCAGGTCGTCGGCCAGGCGCTCGCGACATTCCGCCGCCTGGACGAGAAACGGAAATCCCTGCTCGCCTCGCTGGCCCAGGAAGAGGATCTGGACGATCAGGACAAGATGATCGTCGCGGCCGAATAGGATGCCAAAAGGCCGGAGGGATCATCCTCCGGCCTTTTCTTCATCGCCATACGTTTTTCGATTTACAATAGTTACGCCGCGATCATCGGCTTCACTTCGGCGACGAAGGCGTCGATCGCATGGTCGACCGGACGCAACAATGCGCCGCGACCGCTGGCAAGAGCCGTATTGGCGCCATCGCCGCTGGCGACGGATTGGACAAGCGCACCGTCATAACCTGCGCGTTCCGCCAGCCGCCGGGCGAATTCATGCCAGCTCAGATTGCCCTGGTTGGTGAGGTGCCAGACGCCCTGTTCCCCGTCGATCAGCAGATCGAGCGCGGCATGGCAGAGATCCGGCACATAGGTCGGCGACACGATCGTTTTCGGGCAGGCGCTGACGGGTTCTCCCCGCGCCAGCCCGTTCAGGATGTGCCAGGCGAAATTATACTTATCCCAAGGGCCGAAAAAGGCGGCCGTGCGGATGACCAGCGCCTGTTCCGCGAGGCGTAGCACGCGGCTTTCCGCTTCCGCCTTGCTGAGGCCATAAGCGCCCACGGGATTGACCGGATCCTCTTCGCGATATGGTCCTTGCCTGCCGTTGAAGACCAGGTCCGACGAGAAGGTGACGAGCGGCACTCCCGCTTCGGCGCAAATCTGCGCCAGCGTCTCCGGCCCATGGCTGTTCGCGGCGAAACAAGCATCGCGCTCCCGCTCGGCATCCTGAACGCGAACGAAACCCGCCGCATTGACCACCGCCCAGGGCCGATGCCGATCAAGGGCGGAGCGGATCGAATCCGCGCTGCAGAGATCGAGTTCGTTGCGGCTCGTAAGAAGATGGGGAAGCCCGCGATGATCGGAAATGCGCGAAAAGGCACGCCCCAGCGTGCCGGTCGCGCCGGTGATCAGCAATGTCCTGCCTTGAAGAGTGCTGCTCCGGGAGCGTTTGTTCCAAGGATAGAGCCGCTCACCGCGCCGCCACCAGCCGGGCGTATCGAGTACCGGATGATCGAAATCCTGTCCGTGCGCAAAAGCGCGTGCAGCCGCGGCGAGGACCGTTGCGCGCGGCTTTTGGCTTCGCGCGTCGAATGCACCCACATCGTACACGCCGTCCTGGCGCGTCAGCAGCGACCGCCAGTCCACATTGCCGAACAGGGACCACAAGGTGACGGCGCGGAGGTCCACGCCCTCCTCCCGCACGTCCAGCGCGGCTCGCCACACCTCGGCGAACCAGCGCAATTGCTCGTCGCGGGTGCAGCCATGATGCACTTCGGTGATCGCCATCGGGATATGGTAGCGCCGCCACGCTTCCCGGAGCCGGGGCCCCGGCCCCGTTTTGCCGCTCAATGCCGCAACGCGCACGGCTTCGGCGTCGACATAGGCATGGCGCCCGTTCCCGCCGGGAGCGATGTCCGGATAAAGATGGAGCCGGTGATCCAGAAATCGCTCGCTCGTCACATAATGGTTGATGCCGATCAGGTCGGGCGTGGCCTCCCCGGATGCGAGCTCATCAAGCAGAGGCTTGGAAACGCCGCTCTCTCGCATCGCATCGTAAAAGGCATGGCCTTTGCGAACCCGCCCGCACAGAAGATCCAGGCTCAACCACCGCCGTTCATTTTCATGCGCCGCCTGATATCGGAGGGGGGCCGTGGAAAAAATCTTGCCCAGATCCTCGGTCTGGATGAGCCGCGCGGAGGGCACGACGGCGCGAATGGCGCGCATGGCGCGCAACGTACCCGAACATTCATGGGCGAGCGCACGCAGGAAGGCACCGAAATCCCGTTTGTGCGGATACCAATGGCCGTAAAGCGCGGAAAAGCGCGCGGTCGTCAGCGGTTCGTTGACCGGCGTCCAATCCTCGATCCAGGGATAACGCTCGGCAGCGCGCGCCGCGAAATCGGCCAACTTGTCCGGAAAGGCGGGGTCGAGAAGATCGGTATAACGCGGTCCCGACCCATGGTGGCACAGCCCCCCGATGACGCGCACGCCCCGGTCGCGAAGCCGCGCCAGCCGCTCATCCGTCCAGGCGAAATCGAGCTTGCTGGGATCATCGGGAGAGATCGATTCCCACAAAATGGGATAGCGTAATGCGGTAATGCCAAGATCGGCGATCAAATCCATGTCGTCCGAGCGGTCGCGATGCCCGGTTTCCGCCACCTGATCGCGCCATGCATCGCCGACGCGGGTCGTGGAGCATTCCACCCCGCCCCACAATTCGAGCCGGCCGTTCACGTCATCCATGCGCTTTTCCATGCTGTGCCTCATCGAGCCAGCAACCCGCCGCGGGGCATGGGTGTTCCCATATTCATTACGGTTTCAGCCACTGGCGTCATTTACGCCACCGACCCGAAAGCGAAACGCGGACAGCCCTTTCTATCGATTCTGAATCTTGGCGATCGCCTTGGCCAGCCGTTCGGGCGGAAAGGGTTTGACAAGGACCGTCACGCCTGCCGGTACATCCTTGATCTCGTCCGTGTCGGCATAGCCCGTCACGATGATAGCCGGCAGGCCGGGCCGGATTTCCCGCGCCCGGCGCACCATTTGCACGCCCGACATGGCGGGCATGGCATAATCGGTGATGATCAGATCGATGGCGTCGCCCTTTTGGGCCAGGATATCGAGCGCCTCGGGGCCGCCCGTCGCCTCGAAAATAGTATGGCCCAGGTCGGACAACAGAGCGGCGGTCGTTTGACGGACTTCGTTATGATCGTCCGTGAGCAGGATGTTCCGGCGGGCATGCTCCCGGCTCGCGGCACTGGCCTGCTCCGCGGCGGCATCGGGTTCGACCGCCTTCAATTCCGATCGCGGCAGCAGGATGGCGACCGTAGTCCCCATTCCGATCTCGCTTTCGATATGAATGGCGCCGCCCGATTGCTTCGCGAAACCGTAGACCATCGACAGGCCGAGTCCCGAACCCTTGCCGATTTCCTTGGTCGTGAAAAAGGGTTCCAGCACGCGTTCGAGGAGGTCGGGCGCAATGCCGGTGCCGGTGTCGGTGACAGACACGCGCACGTAATCGCCCGCCGCCAATTCGTAGGCATTGGCTTCGCCGATCTGTTCGTTGCAGGCCGACACGCGGATCTGGCCGCCTTCCGGCATGGCATCGCGCGCGTTGATGATCAGGTTCATGATCGCGAGTTCGAGCTGCGCTCCGTCGGCATAGGCGCACCACAATTCGCCGGGTATTTCCCATTCCAGCTCGACCAGCCCACCCAATGTATGACTGAGGAGATCGCCGACCGAAGCGGACAGCTGCTTCATGGATACCGGCGCGGGTTGCAATTGCTGCCGCCGGGAAAAGGCCAGCAGGCGCCGCACAAGGTCCGTGCCCTGCTCCGCCGCCCGCCGCGTCATCGCCAGGATTTTCGATTGGTCGTCCTTCAGCTCGACGCGTCGGCCGATCAGGTCGAGCCCCCCAAGGACGGCGGCGAGAAGGTTGTTGAAATCGTGGGCGATCCCGCCCGTCAGCTTCCCGATCGCATCCAATTTCTGCGCCTGAACGAGCTGACTTTCCAGTTCGCGCCGCTCGGTCATGTCGAGGATGGAGCCCACGACCTCGCGCTGGCCCGATTCACCGGCCAAGACGATCATCTGTTCCAGGAAATAGCGATATTCGTCGTCGGCGCAGCGCCAGCGATATTCGATCGCCAGCTTCCCCTCCGTCTCCAAATCCGCATAACCGGCAACGACACGCTCCCGATCCTCGGGATGCAGACGGTCTTGCCACTCGCAGACGGTCGGGGGGCTTGGAAAGCCTGTCAGTCGCTCCAGATTGCCGCCGATAATCGCAGGCTGGCCCGACTTGTCGTCCAGTGCGCGAAGAAAAAGGGCGATGGGAAGAGATTGAATGACCGCGGCATGCCGCATTTCGGCCGCCCGGAGGGCTTGCTCGACGCGCAATTTCTCGGCCTGGATACGGTAATTCTCATCGAGGAGCGCTTGTTCCTGCGCCGCCCTCTGCTGGATCTGCCGGGTCTTGGCGAAAAGATCGACGAAGACGGACACTTTGGTGCGCAGGATGAGCGGGTCGACCGGCTTGAACACATAATCGACGGCGCCCATCGCATAACCGCGATTGAGATGGGCCGCCTCCTTATTGACCGCCGATAGGAAGATGATCGGTATGCGCTTGGTCTGCTCGCGGCTGCGGATCATCTGGGCGGTTTCGTAACCGTCGAGGCCCGGCATGAAGACGTCGAGCAGGATGACCGCGAACTCGCCGTTCAGAAGATGACGAAGCGCTTCTTCACCGGACGAGGCGACGACGACGTCCGCTACTTCGTCCACGACCGTCTTCAATGCCAGCAGATTGCGCTTGTCGTCATCGACGATGAGAACGCGCGGCCGTTCTTCATCGTCCAGGGCGATCACGGCGTCTTTATCCTTCGGCATGACTGAACCCTGCACCGTCACAGGGTCACTCCGCGATCGCGACGGCGGAAATCGGGTTCTTGGTCCGCCCCTTGGCGCGCCCGACCCAGACCCGGAGCAAGGCGAGCAGAAGATCCATGTCGACCGGCTTCGCGATATAATCGGACGCTCCGGCGTCCAGGCACTTCTGCCGGTCGCCCTGCATCGCCTTTGCGGTCACGGCGATGAGCGGCAGGTCCGCCAGTCCCTGCCGCTGGCGAATCTGCCGCATGGTCTCGTAACCGTCCATTTCCGGCATCATGATGTCGATAAGGGCGATATCGATCTCCGGGTCTTCTTCGAGGATCGCGATCCCCTCCCGCCCGCGCTCGGCGTAAAGGACGGTCGCGTCATAAGTCTCCAAGACGCTTGTGAGCGAATAGATGTTCCGGATGTCGTCGTCGACGACGAGGATCTTGGCGCCGGCGATTTCGGGAACGCCGGTCGACGCGGCGGTGACATCGCTCTTCCTGCCGCGGCGCAGAAGCGAAGGCAGCATGGCCGCGAGCGCCTTGGGCGTGCGAACCACGCGCACGTCGCGATTGACGGCGATGCGGTTGACGGCGATGCGGACTTCGGGCGCTTCGGCGTCGGCCCCGAAGACGATGAGCGGAATGCCGGTCAGCGCGTCTCCGGCATCGGTCAGATCGTCGATGATGCTGACCGCTTTCGCGGCCGGAACGAGGACCGCATGGACCCGGTCGAGTTCCAGGGCGGCGGCGGCCGTGACATTGACCGCCCCTTCGAAACGGATCGCCGGATCGCCGACCGCCCGGGCCAGCGCCTTCCGCTCGGCGACGCTGCTGCCGATGGTGAGCACCGTGCGTTCCATGCGGCTGATGCGTTGATAGAAACTGTCGAAAATCGTCTTGAGCGCCTCGGGCGAAGCCGGCTTCTCCGTCACGCCGACCGCGCCCAGCGCGAGCGCCGCCGCCGCCCGCTCCTTGCCCGAAATGACATGGACCGGGATGTGGCTCGTTTCCGGATCGTGCTTCAAGAGATCGAGCAACACGGAGCCGTCGATGTCGGCGAGGCCGAGATCGAGGGTGATCGCGTCGGGCTGAATCTTGCGCGCCATGGCCAGCGTGCCCGCGCCGGCCGATGACACGACGCCCTTCAGCCCCGCCTCATGCGCCATTTCAAGCAGAATGCCCGCGAAGGTCGAATCGTCTTCCACGATCAGCACGAACGGATCGTCGCCAAGGTTCGCGCGGTCGTCCGACACCTGCTCGACGGCGCGCGGCGCAGACAACAAACGCCCTTCAAAGGCCTGATCCCCCTCGGCGGCATTGGCCGGGGCTTCCGGCATGGCGTCCTGAGGCACGAAGAGAGTGAACGTCGATCCCTTGCCGGGCGTCGATTCCACCCGCAGCTCGCCGCCCAGAAGACCGGCAATCTCGCGGCTGATGGACAGGCCGAGCCCTGTGCCCCCATAGCGGCGGCTCGTCGTGCCGTCCGCTTGCTGGAAGGCCTCGAAGATCAGCTTCTGCTTGTCTTCCGGAATGCCGATGCCGGTGTCGGTGACCGCGAAGGCGATGACGCCTTCGGCGGCGTCGAGCGCGGCCAAGCCCCTGGTCCAGCCCTTTTTGACGCTCTGGACCGAGAGGGTGATCGAGCCTTTCGACGTGAATTTGAAGGCGTTGGAAAGCAGGTTGAGAACGACCTGCTGAAGCCTCTTTTCGTCGGTCCGCATCGACAGCGGCAAGCGGCTGTCGAATTCGACCTCGAACGCCAGGCCCTTGTCCTGCGCGATTTGGTTGAAGGTGCGCTCGACATTCTGCTTCAAGACCTTGAGCGGCACATCGCCGATGTCGATCGAAACAGTACCGGATTCGATCTTCGACAAATCGAGGATGTCGTTGATCAGATTGAGAAGGTCGGTTCCGGCCGCGTTGATCGTGCGCGCGAATTCGGTTTGCTTCTCATTGAGATTGCCCTGCGGATTGTCGGCCAGCAGCTTCGACAGGATGAGCAGCGAATTGAGGGGCGTCCGCAATTCGTGGCTCATGTTGGCAAGGAATTCGGACTTGTACTTCGACGTCAGCGCCAGCTGCTCGGCCTTCTCCTCGACCGCGCGGCGGGCCATGTCGATTTCGATATTCTTCGCTTCGACCTGCTTCTTCTCATATTCGAGGAGCAGCGCCTTTTCCTGCAACTCCTCGTTCGTGGCGTGCAATTCCTCCTGCTTGGTGGTGAGCTCGGTCTGGCGCGCCTGAAGCTCGGTCGTCAGCAGCTGCGACTGCTTCAAAAGGCCTTCCGTGCGCATCGTCGCGGCGATCGTGTTCAAGACGATACCGACCGATTCCATCAGCTGGTCGAGGAAGGACAGGTGGGTTTCGTTGAACTCGCTGAACGATGCGAGCTCGATCACCGCCCGCACATCGTCTTCGAAAATGGCGGGCATGATGTTGACGTTGACCGGCGCCGCATGACCGAGGCCGGAGCCGATACGGATGAAATCCGCCGGCACTTCCTCCAGCAACATCGACCTCTTGTCCGCTGCGCACTGGCCGACCAGTCCCTCGCGCAGGTGGAAGGTCGGCTTCAGCGCGTCCGGGCGTTCCGCGCCATAGCTCGCCGCCAGCTCCAGAACCGTTTCGTCACCGTCGCGCTTGGCGACATAGAAGACGCCATATTGCGCGTTCACGAGCGGCGCCAGTTCGGAAATGATGAGGCTCGACACGGTGGTGAGGTCGCGCTCGCCCTGCAGCATGCGGCTGAACCGCGCGAGGTTGGTCTTGAGCCAATCCTGCTCCGCATTCTTCAAGGTTTGTTCCTTGAGGTTGCGGATCATCTCGTTGATGTTGTCCTTGAGCGCGGCCATCTCGCCCGACGCTTCCACCGCGATGGAGCGCGACAGATCGCCCTTCGTCACGGCGGTCGCCACGTCGGCGATGGAGCGCACCTGGTTCGTGAGGTTCGCTGCGAGCTGGTTCACGTTGTCGGTGAGATCGCGCCACAGGCCCGCGGCGCCGGGCACCGACGCCTGACCGCCCAACTTGCCTTCGATGCCCACCTCGCGGGCCATGCTCGTCACCTGGTCGCCGAAGGTCGACAGCGTGTCGATCATGAAGTTGATGGTCTCGGCAAGCGCCGCGATCTCGCCGCGCGCTTCCACGGCGAGCTTCCGCTTCAAATTGCCCTGCGCCACGGCGGTCACAACGTCGGCGATGCCGCGCACCTGGTTCGTCAGGTTGTTCGCCATCAGGTTCACGTTGTCGGTGAGATCCTTCCACGTGCCGCCGACGCCCGGCACCTGCGCCTGCGCACCGAGCTTCCCTTCGGTACCCACCTCGCGCGCCACGCGCGTCACTTCCGACGCAAAGGAATTCAATTGGTCCACCATGACGTTGATGGTGTTCTTGAGCTCCAGCACCTCGCCCTTCACGTCCACCGTGATCTTCTTGGAAAGGTCGCCCCTCGCCACGGCGGTCGTCACTTCGGCGATGTTGCGGACCTGGCCGGTCAAATTGTCGGCCATCAGGTTCACGTTGTCGGTAAGGTCGGCCCAGGTGCCCGCGACGCCGCGCACCTGCGCGCGGCCGCCCAGCTTGCCTTCCGTACCCACTTCGCGCGCCACGCGCGTCACTTCCGACGCGAAGGCGTTGAGCTGGTCCACCATGACGTTGATGGTGTTCTTGAGCTCCAGGATTTCGCCCTTCACGTCCACCGTGATCTTCTTGGACAAATCGCCCAAGGCCACGGCGGTCGTCACTTCGGCGATGTTGCGGACCTGGCCGGTGAGGTTCGCGGCCATGGCGTTCACGTTGTCGGTCAAATCCTTCCACGTGCCGCCGACGCCTTCCACCTGCGCCTGCGCACCCAATTTGCCCTCGGTGCCCACCTCGCGCGCCACGCGCGTCACTTCCGACGCAAAGGAATTGAGCTGGTCCACCATGACGTTGATGGTGTTCTTGAGCTCGAGCACCTCGCCCTTCACGTCCACCGTGATCTTCTTGGAAAGATCGCCCTTCGCCACGGCGGTCGTCACTTCGGCGATGTTGCGCACCTGACCGGTCAGGTTGCCGGCCATGGCGTTCACGTTGTCGGTCAGATCCTTCCAGGTACCGGCGACGCCTTCCACCTGCGCCTGACCGCCAAGACGCCCCTCGGTACCCACCTCGCGCGCCACGCGCGTCACTTCCGAGGCGAAGGAGTTAAGCTGGTCCACCATCACGTTGATGGTGTTCTTGAGCTCCAGCACCTCGCCGCGCACGTCCACGGTGATCTTCTTGGACAAATTGCCGCGCGCCACGGCGGTCGTCACCTCGGCGATGTTGCGCACCTGGCCGGTCAGGTTCGCGGCCATCAGGTTCACGTTGTCGGTCAGATCCTTCCACGTGCCCGCGACGCCCGGAACCTGCGCCTGGCCGCCCAATTTGCCTTCCGTACCCACTTCGCGCGCCACGCGCGTCACTTCCGACGCGAAGGCGTTCAGCTGGTCCACCATGACGTTGATGGTGTTCTTGAGCTCCAGGATTTCGCCCTTCACGTCCACCGTGATCTTCTTGGACAGATCGCCCAAGGCCACGGCGGTCGTCACTTCGGCGATGTTGCGGACCTGGCCGGTGAGGTTCGCGGCCATCAGGTTCACGTTGTCGGTCAAGTCCTTCCACGTGCCGCCGACGCCTTCCACCTGCGCCTGCGCGCCGAGCTTTCCTTCGGTACCCACCTCACGCGCCACGCGCGTCACTTCGCTCGCGAACGAGTTCAATTGGTCCACCATGGTATTGATGGTGTTCTTGAGCTCGAGCACCTCGCCCTTCACGTCCACCGTGATCTTCTTGGAAAGGTCGCCCTTTGCCACGGCGGTCGTCACTTCGGCGATGTTGCGCACCTGGCCGGTCAAATTGTCGGCCATCAGGTTCACATTATCGGTAAGGTCCGCCCAGGTGCCCGCGACGCCCGGCACCTGCGCCTGCGCACCCAGCTTGCCTTCGGTACCCACCTCGCGCGCCACGCGCGTCACTTCCGACGCGAAGCCATTCAGCTGGTCCACCATGACGTTGATGGTGTTCTTGAGCTCCAGCACCTCGCCGCGCACGTCCACCGTGATCTTCTTCGAAAGATCGCCCTTCGCCACGGCGGTCGTCACTTCGGCGATGTTGCGCACCTGGCCCGTCAGGTTCGCGGCCATCAGGTTCACGTTGTCGGTCAGATCCTTCCACGTGCCCGCGACGCCCTTCACGTTGGCCTGGCCGCCGAGTTTGCCTTCCGTGCCCACTTCGCGCGCCACGCGCGTCACTTCCGATGCGAAGGAGGCGAGCTGCTCCACCATCGTATTCACGACCTTGCCGATGCGCAGGAATTCGCCACGCAGCGGGCGGCCGTCGATTTCGACCGACATGGTTTGCGACAGATCGCCTTTCGCCACCGCGCCGATGACGCGCGAGACTTCGGCGGTCGGCTGCACGAGATCCTCGATCAGCTCGTTCACCGAATGAACAGCGCTGTCCCAATCGCCGCTGCCGCCCTTCACCCGGCCGCGCTGGTGGATCTTGCCCTCCTTGCCGACCACTTGCGACAGGCGCGAAAATTCGTGCGTCATCTGTTCGTTGAGCCCGACGATCTCGTTGAACAATTGCGCGATCTCGCCGTCGGCGCCGGCACCGTCCTCGGGCAGGCGAACGGAAAAATCACCCTTGCGGAAGGCGCGAAGGGCAGTCAGCAATTGACGGCGATCGAAGGTTTCTACTCGGGTTTCGGCGTTCACCAGATGGCGCTCCTGCACAAAAAGCCGGCAAGTGCCAGCCTCGTTCCCCCGAACGGCGCGACACTGCCCCGCCTGCTCTTCCATCGCAAGAGGAGAATTCGCCTAAAGGGTTGATCGAGGTTAAAAGGCCCTTAAAAAGCATGCCAATGCCCCGAACTACGGGCCCTTAAAACTTACATCCGTTTGGAGCGATGCCGGCAAACGCGGATCTTCTGGCCTTCATACGCGGCTCCTTTCGCTCCATCTGGTCGATGGAGCTTCTGCTGCTTTTAAAATCCGATCCCGCCCGCTTTTGGCCTCCCGGCGAACTGGTCGCCGCTCTTCGCGGCAGCGATGCCGTTGTGGCGCAAAGCCTCGCCTCGTTGGTCGCCGCAGGCCTTGTCCTCGAGGAAAAGGACGACAGAGTTCGCTATGCCCCCGCCACGGATGAAATCGCTGCTCTCGCCAATCAGGCGGAGACCTATTATGCATCGAAACCAGATGCCGTGCGGCGGCTCATCGTCCAAGCGTCGCAAGATCAGCTGCGCGCTTTCTCGGATGCGTTCAGATTGAGGAAGGATTGAGGCACATGTCGGAGGCATTCCGGACCCTCGTCTACATCCTCTGCTTCGCGACGGCGGGAGCCTGCTGTTTTCTGTTGCTTCGCAATTATGCGCGGACTCGCGCCCGCTTGCTCATGTGGAGCGGACTTTGCTTCGCGCTGCTCGCGGCGAACGCGCTTGTGGTGATTTTCGACATTCTCATCATTCCCGGAATGAGCTTGCAGCCGTTGCGCCTGGGGTTGTCCCTGGCGGCGGTCGGGGTGCTGTTGTTCGGGCTCATCTGGGACATGGAGAATTCGTGATGCCGGCTTTCGAATTCCTTTCGGGCATGATCACGATGGGCTTCCTCGCCGCTGCCCTGTTCTTCCTGCGCTTCTGGAGGAAAACGCGCGATCCCCTGTTCATCGCCTTTGCCGCAGCCCTGTGCCTGCTCGGCTTGACTCAGGCGTTGCTCGCGCTGACGCGTTTCCCTGTCGAGGAACGCAGTGTTTTTTATCTGCTACGGCTGGCCGCGTTCATTGTCATTACCATGGCTATCGTGCTGAAAAACCGCAAGACATCGGCCTGACCGGACTGGAAGCTGCAGCATCGCAGTAATCGCGAAGTGGATATCTTCATTCGATAGAGGATTGTCTGGCCATGAAGGAGGCGCCTTTGGAAAACCTCCTTCCCATTGACAAATTCCGCAAAATAGCTTGGACGCTTTTCCTATCAAGACCGACCGTTCACCGGACATATAGGTTGGATATTTATTCCGGTGCGGTAACAGTGCGGTTAAAAAGAGGGTGAAACCGGTTCATGGCGCTTCGAGTTCTACTCGTCGATGACGAGCCGCCAGCATTGCAGAGGCTCGTCCACACCCTCGCTTCCATCGAGAATGTGGAGATTGCCGGAACGGCGGAGGACGGCCGGGCCGCGCTGGAGCTGGCGGAAAGCCTGAAACCGGATCTCGTCCTGCTCGATATCGAGATGCCGTATTTGAACGGCATCGAGGTCGGCCAAGCGCTTTCGGAGCGTTCGGATATCGAGATCATCTTCATCACCGCTCTCGATGAGTTCGCGGTCGAGGCGTTCAACATGCATGCGGTCGACTATCTGCTGAAGCCCGTGCAGCCCGACCGGCTGCGCGAAGCGTTGAAGCGCGCGCGCCTGCGTCTCGACCTCCGCCGCCAGGAGCCGGCGAGCGAGGAGAGGTCGGATGCGCAGCAGTCCGCCGCGTCTTCCGATGCGGGCCCGGTCTTCTGGGTGCCGAAGGGCGACAGCACGATCCGCCTGTCGGCCAAGGAAATCCGCCGGATCGAAGCGGCGCGCGATTACGCCCTTCTCTATACGGAAGCGAACACCTTCATCCTGAAGATCACGATGAAGGAGCTGGAAAGCCGGTTGCAACAGCAGGACATCATCCGCGTCCACCGTTCCGCCTTCGTGCGGCCGGACATCGTCGTGCAGGCGGATTTCTCCGGACGCCGCATCGTCCGGCTCCATACGCAAGACGGCGCGGTGGTGGACGTCGCATCCAAATATGCCGAGAAGGTTCAGGCCGCGCTCGAAACCGCCTAATCGCGACTGACCTTTCCGTCCGCGGCGTCCTGTGCCAAGCGTTGGTCATGGTGAAACAGCTGCCGCCTTATGCCCGGCTCCTCGACCTTCGCACCGAGCGGAACGCCGAGGGTATCTTGCTCTGGATCATGCCATTCCATGATGCGGTGGTCGGGCGTCCTGGTTTCCTCCACGGCGGTGCCATTGCAGGTCTTCTTGAATTTGCGGCGCTCGGCACGCTTTACGATCAGTTGGGCGATGAGGCGGAAGTCCGGGCCAAGCCGATCAACGTCAACGTCGATTTCGTGCGCGGCGGCATCGAACATGACACTTATGCGAGCGCGACCGTCACCCGTCTCGGCACCCGTGTCGCCAGCGTGGAGGCGCATGCGTGGCAAAAGGACCGGGCAAAGCCGATTGCCTCGGCGCATATGAACCTGCTGCTGAAACGGGGCTGAGACGACGATCAATAACCGTTGAGCCGCGCCAGCCGATCCGCATGGTAATTGGGATCGCCGAACAGCTCGTTCAGCACCCGGTCGCGCTTCATGTAGAGGCCGATATCATATTCGTCGGTCATGCCGATGCCGCCATGCATCTGCACGCCTTCTTGCACCGCCAGTGTCGACACCCGGCCGGCCTTGGCTTTGGCGACATGCACCATCGCCTCCGCCTGCGCGCTCCCCTCGTCCAGCAATTGCTGCGCCTTCAGCGTCGCCGCGCGCGCAATCTCAAGCTCGGAATATAGATGCGCAGCGCGATGTTGCAGCGCCTGGAACTCCCCGATCAATCGCCCGAACTGCCTGCGCTGCCGAAGGTAATTGACGGTCATATCCATCGCGCCCGAAGCGACGCCCACCATCTCCGACGCCGCGCCCGTGCGCGCCGCGCGAAGAACGCGCGCAAGCACCTCTTCACCGCCCACCAGCGCATCGCCGTCCACTTCGACATTGTCGAACGTCATCCGCGCGCCGATGCTGCTGTCGGCAAGGCGCACGCCTTCGACCTCAAGCCCCTTGGCGTCCTTCTCGACCGCGAACAGAGCCGCGCCTTCCTCCATCTTCGCGGCGACAAGGATGAAGTCCGCCGACGCGCCCTGCACCACGAACTGCTTGCGGCCGCTCAGCGTAAAGCCGTTGCCGGACCGCTCCGCCGTCATCGCGATCGCCTCGGGCCGGTGCTTCGGTCCCTCGTCCACCGCGAGGGCTGCCACCGCCTCACCTTTCAGAATGCCCGGCAGCCACCGCTCGCGCAGCGCCGATCCGCGCAAGGCTTCCACCGCGGCAACGGCGGTAATGAGAAAAGGCGAAGGCGTCAGATTCCGCCCGATCTCCTCCAGCACGATCCCTGCCTCGACAGGGCCGAGCCCGAGCCCGCCATCGGCCTCATCGACGAGGATGCCGGTAAAGCCCATCTCGCCGAACTGCCGCCAGAGCGCATGGCCGAACCCATCCTTGCAGTTCATGTCGCGCCACTTGCGCAGCTGCGTGGCGATCGCCCCTTCGCTGGCCATGAAGTCGCGCGCGGTATCCCGCAGCATCGCCTGATCTTCGGTCAAATAAAGAGGCATGGGTCAGGCTCCGGGAAGGTCGAGGATGCGCTTGGCGATGATGCCGAGCTGGATTTCGCTGGTACCGCCCTCGATCGAATTGGCCTTGGTACGGAGCCATTCCCGCGCCGCCTTGCCGCCTCGGGACAACTCGCTCTCCCATTCGAGCGCGTCCGCACCGCCCGCGGCCATAACCAGTTCGTGCCGCGCCTTGTTAAGCTCGGTCCCGGCATATTTCATCATCGACGGCTGGGCGGGATGTGCTTGTCCGGCTTTGAGTTCGTCGATGAACTTTTCCGACATCGCTTTGAAGGCCATCGCGTCGACATCGAAACGCGCCACATCCGCCCGCAGGATCGGATCGCCCTCCAGCCGCTCCTTCAGCGCCGTGCCGAGGCTCCCGCCCGTCCCGCCGAGCCCCATGCCGCTGATCATCTCGCGTTCGTGGCCGAGCAGATATTTGGCGACGTCCCATCCCTTGTTCACCTCGCCGACCACCTGGTCCTTGGGCACCTTTACGTCGTCGAAGAAGGTTTCGCAGAAGGGCGAATAGCCGGAGATCAAAAGGATCGGCTTGGTCGACACGCCCGGCGAGGCCATGTCGAAGAGGAGGAAGCTGATGCCCTTATGCTTGGGCGCCTGGCTGTCGGTGCGGACGAGGCAGAAGATCCAGTCGGCCTTATCGGCGTAGGAGGTCCACACCTTTTGGCCATTCACCAGCCAATGATCGCCATTGTCCTCCGCCTTGGTCTGCAGGCTCGCAAGGTCCGACCCGGCATTGGGTTCCGAATAACCCTGGCACCAGCGAATTTCCCCGCGTGCGATTTCGGGCAGGAAGCGCTTCTTCTGCGCCTCCGTCCCATATTTCAGCAGCGCCGGTCCAAGCATCGAGATGCCGAAGCTGTAGAGTGGATTGCGCGCATTGATCCGCGCCATTTCCTGCCGCAAAACCTTCGTCTCGGCGGGTGAAAGGCCGCCACCGCCATAGTCGCGCGGCCAATCGGGCACGGTCCAGCCGCGCTCCGCCATCCGCTTCATCCATTGGCGCTGCGCCTCGCTCTTGAACACCGGATTGCGCCCGCCCCAACAGGCATCCTCCTCGCTCTTCATCGGCTCCCGCATTTCAGGCGGGCAATTCGCCTCCAGCCAGCTACGGGTCTCAGCCCGAAACGCCTCCAAATCCGCCATTGATCTTGTCTCCGCAGCCTCTCCGCGATAGCCCGATGATAGGTTGACGGAAACGTAAAGCAAGCGAGAGGAAGGCCGTGGATTTTACCCTTACGGAACGCGAGGCTTTTTACCGCGACCGGGTGCGCCAGTTCATCGAGACTCAGATTCGTCCGCGCATCGGCGATTATAAGAAGCAGCTCGCAACCGGCGACCGCTGGCAGCCGCTCGACGTGATCGAGGAACTGAAACCGAAGGCGCGAGAGGCTGGCCTCTGGAACCTTTTCATGCCTCCTGCCCCCGTCCTCCCGCACGTCGACGACACGTTCGGATTCGAAGGCACGCAGCTCACCAATCTCGAATATGCGCTCTGCGCCGAAGAGATGGGTCGGATCGGCTGGGCGAGCGAGGTGTTCAACTGCTCCGCGCCCGACACCGGCAATATGGAGGTGCTCCACCGCTACGGCACGCGGGAGCAGAAGAACCAGTGGCTGAGGCCGCTGATGAACGGCGAAATCCGCTCCGCCTTCCTGATGACCGAACCCGCCGTCGCCTCGTCCGACGCCACCAACATCGAATGCGACATCCGCCGCGAGGGCGATGAGTATGTCATCAACGGCCGCAAATGGTGGTCGTCAGGCGCGGGCGATCCGCGCTGCAAGGTCGCCATCGTCATGGGCAAGACCGACCGCGAGGCGCAAAAGCACAAGCAGCAATCGATGATACTCGTGCCGCTCGACGCCCCCGGCATCACCGTCGAACGCGCGCTCACAGTCTACGGCTATGACGATGCGCCGCACGGTCACATGGAGATCGAGCTGAAGGACGTGCGCATCCCCGCCTCCAACATGCTCTTGGGCGAAGGACGCGGTTTCGAAATCGCGCAGGGCCGCCTCGGCCCCGGCCGCATTCATCACTGCATGCGCACCATCGGCGCGGCCGAGGAAGCGCTGGAAGCGATGGTGAAGCGCCTCCAATCCCGCGTGGCGTTCGGCAAGCGCCTGATGGACCATTCGATCTGGGAACAGCGCGTCGCGCGCGCACGCATCGACATCGACATGTCGCGGCTCCTCTGCCTCAAGGCCGCCGACATGATGGACAAGGCCGGCAACAAGGCCGCGGCGAACGAGATCGCGATGATCAAGGTGCAGGCGCCGCAAATGGCGCTCCAAATCATCGACGATGCCGTCCAGGCGCATGGCGGCGCCGGCGTCAGCCAGGATTTCGGACTTGCCGCAAGCTGGGCGGGCATCCGCACCCTGCGCTTGGCGGACGGCCCGGACGAGGTGCACAACCGCGCGATTGCCAGAAACGAATTCGCGAAGCACGCACCGAAGGAGCATTAACCGTCATTCCCGCGCAGGCGGGCATCCAGACGATGTCCGGGCAAGGCAGAGCACGTCTCAACTCCCGCTTACGCGGGAGTGACGATGAAGAGAGGATGAAGATATGAACTTGTTCGACCTGACCGGAAAGGTCGCGATCATCACCGGCTCCTCGCGCGGCATCGGACGCGCCATTGCCGAGGCGATGGCCGAGCAGGGCGCGAAGGTGGTGATCTCCAGCCGCAAGGCAGAGGCCTGCGCCGAAGCCGCCGACGCAATCAACGCTAGGCATGGCGCTGGTACCGCGATCGTCGTCCCCGCCAACATCTCGTCGAAGGAGGAGCTTCAGAACCTCGTCGATGAAACGCGCGCACAACTTGGGCGGATCGACATCCTCGTCTGCAACGCCGCGTCCAACCCCTATTACGGGCCAATGGGCGGGATCACCGACGACCAGTTCCGCAAGATCCTCGACAATAATGTGCTGGCGAACCATTGGCTCATTCAGATGGTCGCGCCGGAAATGCTCGAGCGGAAGGAAGGTTCGATCATCATCGTGTCGTCGATCGGCGGCCTCACCAGTTCCACGGTGATCGGTGCCTACAACATTTCCAAAGCCGCCGATTTCCAGCTCGCCCGCAACCTCGCCGCCGAATTCGGTCCGGCGGGCATACGCGTCAATTGCATCGCGCCCGGTCTCGTCCGCACCGATTTCGCCAAGGCCTTGTGGGAAAATCCGGACACGCTGAAGGCCGTCACCCGCCACACGCCGCTGCGCCGCATCGGCGAGCCGCACGAAATCGCCGGTGCCGCCGTGTTTCTCGCCGCGCCCGCCTCCAGCTTCATGACCGGCCAGACGATCATCGTCGACGGCGGATCGACCACGGGAGCGGGACTGTGAAACTCGCAAACAAGGTCGCCATCATCACCGGCGCAGGCTCCGGCATCGGCAAGGCGAGCGCCAAACTGTTCGCGGAAGAAGGCGCCAAGGTCATCTGCGCCGACATCAAGAGCCATGAAGGCACCGCCGCCGAAATCGGTGATGCCGCCATCGCCATGGAAGCGGATGCAGGTTCCGAAGCCGATGTGAAGCGATTGGTGGACGAAGCCGTCGCCCGCTTCGGCGGCCTCGACATCATGTTCGCGAACGGCGGCATCTCCGGCGGACTCAAGGGCCTGTTCGATCAGACCCCGGAAGACTGGGCCGAAATCCTGCGCGTCAATTTGATCGGCCCCTTCCTCGCCATCAAACATGCGGCGCCCGTCATCAAGGAACGCGGCGGCGGCTCGATCATCTGCACCGCGTCCGTCGCGGGCATTCGCGCGGGCGCTGGAGGGCCAGCTTATTCGGCGTCCAAGGCGGGCGTCATCAACCTCGTGAAGACTGGCGCGGCGCAGCTCGTCGGATCGAACGTCCGCGTTAACGCCATCTGCCCCGGCCTGATCGAAACCGGCATGACGCAAATGATCTACGAACATGCGCGCGACCGGGGGAAGGAGGACAAGATCGGCCGCTTCAATCCGCTCCAGCGCGGCGGCGAGCCCATCGAAATCGCGCGCGCCGCCCTCTATCTTGCGTCCGAGGAGTCGAGCTACGTCAACGGCCATGCATTGGTCGTCGACGGTGGCCTCGCCGCGTCCTACCCGTTCACCAAATTGCTTTACGGCCAGACGGCCTTTTAAGTTCAGGAGAGAGACATGAGCCCCATTTCCACCAAGCGCCACGGCGACATCCTGATCGTCACGTCGAACAATCCGCCGGTCAACGCGCTCGGCCACGCCGTCCGCCAGGGCCTGGTCGCCGCGATCGAGGAAGCCGATGCCGACGACGCCGTGAAAGCCGTCGTCATCCGTTGCGAAGGTCAGACCTTCTTCGCGGGCGCCGACGTCTCCGAATTCGGCACGCCCAAGGCGTTCGAAGCGCCGATGCTGCCGCAGGTCGTCGACCGGATCGAGAATTGCACCAAGCCGGTGGTGGCTGCGATCCACGGCACGGCGCTTGGCGGCGGCCTCGAAGTCGCGCTCGCCTGCCATTATCGCGTTGCGGTGCCGACGGCGAAGCTCGGCGTTCCGGAAGTGAAATTGGGCCTGCTCCCCGGCGCGGGCGGCACGCAGCGCCTGCCGCGCGTCGTCGGCGTCCAGAAGGCGCTGGAGATGACGACCAGCGGCACCCCGATCGGCGCCAAGGAGGCCTTTGCCCTCGGCCTCGTCGACCGGCTGATCGAGGGCGATCTTGAGCAGCATTCCGTCGCTTATGCCGACGAGGTGAAGGAAGTCCGCCCGCTCCAGAAGACCAGCGAACGTGACGACAAACTCGCCGAAGCCCGCGCCAATCCCGGCATCTTCGAGGAATTCCGCAAGGCCAATGCCCGCAAGATGCGCGGCTTCGATGCGCCGGAAGCCAATATCAAGGCCGTGCAGGCGGCCGTCGAAAAGCCCTATGCCGAAGGCGTGCTCGAGGAACGCCGCCTGTTCATGGAACTGATGAGCGGCAAGCAAGCCAAGGCCCAGCAATATTTCTTCTTCGCCGAGCGCAAGGCTTCGAAAATCGAGGGCCTGCCCGAAGATACCAAGCCCCGCGACATCAAGCGCGTCGGCGTGATCGGCGCCGGCACGATGGGCGGCGGCATTTCGATGAACTTCCTTTCCGCCGGCATCCCCGTCACCATTGTCGAGATGCAGCAGGAAGCGCTCGACCGCGGCACGGGCATCATGCGCAAAAATTATGAAGCGACCGCTGCCAAGGGCCGCATGACCGCGGAACAGGTGGACGGCGCGATGGGCCTGCTGAAGCCCACATTGAACTTCGACGATCTCGCCGAATGCGACCTCATTATCGAGGCGGTGTTCGAGAATATGGACGTGAAGAAGGACGTCTTTTCGCGCCTCGACAAGATCGCCAAGCCAGGGGCGATCCTCGCGTCCAACACCTCTTATCTCAACATCGACGAGATCGCAGCCGTCACCTCGCGGCCGCAGGATGTGGTCGGCCTCCACTTCTTCTCGCCCGCCAACGTGATGAAGCTCCTCGAAATCGTGCGCGGGGCGAAGACCGCGCCAGACGTGCTGGTCACCGCCATGCAGCTTTCGAAGAAGATCAAGAAAGTCGCGGTCGTCGCGGGCGTCTGCTACGGCTTCATCGGCAACCGCATGCTGATCCCGCGCCAGACGCAGGCGATGCAATTGCTCCTCGAAGGCGCGACGCCGGAGCAGGTGGACCGCGTCCATGTCGAATTCGGCATGCCGATGGGGCCGTTCCAGATGGCCGACCTCGCGGGCGTCGATATCGGCTGGCACCGCGACCCCAACCGCATCGAAAATATCCGCGACGCGCTCTGCGCCATCGACCGCTGGGGCCAGAAGAAGGGTGCGGGCTTCTACGATTATGACGACAAGCGCCGCCCCTCGCCCTCCCCCACGGTGCAGGAGATCATCGAGCAGTTCCGTGCCAAGGAAGGCATCACCCCGCGCGACATTTCGGATCAGGAGATCATGGAGCGCACCATCTACACGATGGTCAACGAAGGCGCGAAGATCCTGGAAGAAGGCATGGCCCAGCGCGCGTCCGACATCGACGTCGTCTGGGTCTATGGCTATGGCTGGCCCGTCTATCGCGGCGGCCCGATGCACTGGGCGGACGGGGAAGGCCTGCAGAAGATCGTCGATGCCCTGAAAGGCCAGCAGGAGCGGCTGGGCAGTGACTTCACCCTTTCCAACCTCCTCGTTCAGAAGGCGCAAGCGGGCGAGAAATTCACGCGCTAATCCCGACCCTCCACGTCGTGCTCCTGTAGCAGGAGCACGACCGCACGGATCGAACGATTAGGTTCCTGCTTTCGCAGGAATACTCAAACCGGCAGCGCCGATTTCGGCGTCCGGAACCGCTGGAACAGCTTGCGGATGCGCACCCACAAGGGCCGGCGGTCCGGCACGTCTGGCACCCATTCGTCTCCGGGCGCGGGCAGCGGCTCCTCCGCTTTGTAGAGGCTGAGCGCGGCCGGAAGGCTCGGCCGCAGCCGTTCCCGCCCCCGGATCAGATCTTCGGCCGTCTTCAGCGCCCGCACCAGATCCTCCTCCGCGAACGGCTTGGCGAGGCAGCCGAGCGCCAGATCGGGCATCGGAAAGGGCGGCGCCTTGCCGCTGGTGAACAGGCAGGCGATGTCCATTTCCGCGAGCTTGGCCGCGACGCTGAACCCGGTGGAGCCGCGCGCCAGCTGCAGGTCGACCAGCGCCAAATCGGGCCGCCTGTCCTCCACCGCCGCGATGGCGCTGTCCACATCGTCGGCGACGGCGGTGACGATATAGCGCGGATTGAGTTCGACCAGCTGTTTCAGCGTTCTCGCCAGCAATGGTTCGTCTTCGACAATGAGAATGTTCAGCACCGGCCCCTCCGCGACAACGTTCCCGCCCCGGAATGGACAGCGCAAACGCGCTAAAGTCATCAGCCCGCTTGGAAATTTGCGACGAGCGATTCCTTTCGAGCGGCGAATTGACGGCATGACGCCATATTGCGGCGCGCAAAGCCCGTCATGGCCGTTTGGCAAAGGCGGCGGGACCGTGTTACGCCGGAAAAAAGAGGGAGAGAAGCAGGATGGCGACCGTTCCCGATGCCGTGCCGCAGGAAGGCGCGCTTTTGCGCTATAATAATGGCGCGGTGGCGCTGCACTGGATCACCGCGGTCCTGATCCTCGCGCAAGTCTATGTCGGTTTCACCTTCCACGATCTGCCGCGCGGGCCGTTGCGGGGCGAATGGTTCATGTGGCACAAGACGCTCGGCGCCGCGATCCTGGTCCTCGGCATAGCCCGCCTGGTCTGGCGCCTGACGCATAGACCGCCCCCCTATCCGCCCGAACTGCCGCGCTGGGAGCGGCTCGCGGCGGTGTGGAACCACCGCGCTTTCTACCTCCTCATCATCGCCCTGCCGCTGACCGGCCTCGCCGCCGTCTCGGGCGGAGCCGATGAAGCGACCACGAAGCTCGCGGGAGGCGTCCCGCTGCCGCTCATTCCGGGCCTCTCCGAAGCATTTGGCGATGCAATGGGCGAGACGCACGAGATCTTGGTCAAGCTCACCATCGCCCTCCTCATCCTCCATGTCGGCGCGGCGCTGAAGCATCAGTTCATCGACAAGAGCCGCGCGGCGGGCCGCATGCCCCCGTTCCGCAGCCCCGACCGCACGCCCACCTGCGAAGCCGACTGATGGCCTATTGGCTGATGAAGTCGGAGCCCGGCACCTACAGCTGGGCCGACCTCGTCCGTGACGGCGGCACGGATTGGGACGGCGTCCGCAACCCCGCCGCGCGCCTGCACCTGCGCGCCATGAAGCCGGGCGACGAAGCCTTTTTCTACCATAGCGCCGACGAGCGCGCGGTGGTCGGCATCATGCGCATCGCGGGCGAGGCGGAGCCGGACGGCCCGGACGGCGCCTGGGCCAAGGTCCGGGTGGAGCCGGTCCGCCCCCTCGGCCCCGTCACGCTGAAGGCGATCAAGGCGCAGCCCATGCTCGCCGCGATGGAGCTCATCCGCCAGTCGCGCCTGTCGGTAAGCCCTGTGCGGGACGAGGAGTGGGCGGCGATCGTGGACATGGCGGGCGGCTGAAGCGCGCTGCTGACGCGCTATTGCGATTTTCCGAAAGGTCCGATCAGGTGCCGATATTCGGCCTCCGCCATGCCATAGGATTCTCCGGCAATGTCTTCCAGCTGAGTGCGGTCTCGGATGATGACAAGGTTACGGCGCGCGCGAATGGCGCCGCTACTTTCCAGGGCATGAAGCGTCACCGTTACGCCCGCGCGGCGAACGGCGAGCATCATCGCCATGAATTCATGGGTGAGTGCGATTTCATCGCCGTCGACCCGGTCGTGGCACATGAGGAGCCACCGCGCCAAGCGTTCGGGTAATGTGCCGAGCGCATTGGACATCGCCGTTCGAGCGACTTGCAAGGCAAAGGTCTGAAGGTAGCGCAGCATGTGAACGTGCAGTGTTTCGCTTTGCCCCAGCGCGGTTTGCAAGGAAGCATGCGGGATGCGAAGCGAAGTGGCGCCGCCGATCTGCATGTAGGATCGCAACGGGGTGGTGTCGGAGCCAAGGAGAGTCGTGGCGCCCGACATCCCTTCACGCCCGAAAAGCCCTGTCTCTACTTCATTCCCATCGCGCTCCGTGACGACCGAACCTATTCCACCTTCCAGAAAGTGGATGTGCTTTATGGCCTGGCCCGCTGTAACCAGTGGATCCCTCAATTGCAGCTGCACTCGCTCCAGCTGCGGCTGAAGAAGAAGGAAATCTTCGGGAGACAAACTGCTCAAGAGGCGGTTTCGCGTAAAGGACTGGCTGGGGAAAGGCATGAATGCCCCTGATTTCGGGGCGGGAGCGACAAAGATCTCTCAGCCGCTCGCGCCCTGGACGTTAGCGAGCGATACACTCCATATGGTGCGCCGCACGCCATAATGGAACAGCCAAAGCATTGTATTTGCTTAAAATAATGAGACTCCAGTTGGCCTCCCAACTCCAGAGCCGAAGCGGGAGCGGGAGGCCTGCCGGCATTCGCCTAAATTCGGAAATGAGCCTTTGAAGTCAAAGGGAAGTTTCCTTCTGTTCGGAACCGCACATTTCAGTTGAGCTATCCTGACGGGGCGTCACGGGAAGGTGAAGCGGACTGTAGACAAGGCCATGTCATAATCGCTCATGGGATTTTCCTTGCCCTGCGGTTCCGGCTTTCTTCGAGGAGCGTGAAAGCGGTCCGATCAACCTCTCATATTCGGCTTCCGCAGCGCCATAGGCTGCGCCCGCCAGCGCCTCCAAGCGGTCGCGGTCGATAATGCAGATCATGCCGCGCCGTGTCTTGATCGCGCCCTCTCCCTCCAGGCTGTGCAATGTCACCGTCACGCCAGAGCGGCGAACCCCGAGCATGGTCGCCATGAATTCATGGGTCAGGCTGATTTGGTCGCCGTCCATGCGATCATGGCACATGAGAAGCCAGCGCGCCAACCGCTCCGGAAGGGTGTAATGGGCATTGGTTGCGGCCGTTTCCGCGGCCTGGACGGTCATGACCTGCGCAAACCGCAGAAGCTGCGCATGAAGACTGTGGCTTTTGCGGCACGCATCGAGGAGCGCGCCTGCGTTGAGACGGAGGGCGGTATTGCCATTCACCTGCATGAAGAAACGATGCGGGCTCGCTTCCGCCGCGAGGAGCAAAGCCGACCCCGACATTCCCTCCCGGCCGAAAATGCCGACTTCGACCTCCTCCTCATCTTCCCGGGCCGTGACGATCGAACACAAACCGCCTTCAAGGAAATAAACCTCCTTGATGGGCTCGCCCGGGTTGACCAGAATCTGGCGCAGGTGAAGCTCAACCCGATCCATATGAGGCTGAAGGAGAGCGAAGTCCGCGGGGGAAAGAGACCGGAGAAGATAGTTGCGCGTGTAAGATTGGCTGGCAGACACTTCCCCACCTCTAATGGCTAACCACCGGCCGGAAGTCGCCAGGCCCATGAGCCTAGAAGGTCGTTTCGCCCACAAATCCAGCCTCGGCCGCACGGGGGTGCGAAAGCGCACAAAGGTTAGGGAAGCCAGGAGAAACTCCCACCACATGCCGTTTGTTCGATACCGTACATTCGCAATGTGGTATCAGCCTTCCATGAAAAGGATTTCAGGAGACAAGAACCTGACCCAATCCAGTTTCTATTCCGCCAAGGCGCAAAATCCTAAGCCCGGGCATGTTGGCGAGGAATTGGAATTTGTGGCGAATGTCGAACGCGCGCCTTATTTAACGGCTCGGGAGAAGCAGGTGCTGGAATGGGTCGCATGCGGCTGGTCATCCAAGCAGATCGCCATTCTGTGCAAAAACGCGCCGAGAACCATCGAGGCCCACATCGCCAATCTCATGCGCAAGATGTCCGCCAGGAACAGGGCGCATTTGATATTGCTGGCGATGCAATGTGGCGTTCTGACAACCGCGGTCCCGCCCGCCTCCGATTGCTCTCAGTGCGACAAAAAGGCTGTAGAGCGGCTTGCGTTGACGAAGTGAACTTTCAGCGTTCCTTCATGCCGGATCAAGTCCGGCATGAAGGAGACGTGTTTAAGCCGCCGAGCGCGACGCGCGCTTGCGCTCGTGCGGATCGAGGTGGCGCTTGCGGAGGCGGATGCTCTTGGGCGTGACTTCGACCAGTTCGTCGTCCTGGATGTAGGCGATGGCCTGTTCCAGCGTCATCTTGCGCGGCGGGGTGAGGCGGATGCCTTCGTCCTTGCCGGAGGCGCGGAAGTTGGTGAGCTGCTTCGACTTCAGCGGATTGACCTCGAGATCCTGCGTCTTCGCATTCTCGCCGATGATCATGCCTTCATAGAGCTTCTCGCCCGGCGAGACGAAGAGGACGCCCCGATCCTCCAGCGCGTTCAGCGCATAGGCGACGGCTTCTCCCTGCTCCATCGAGATGAGGACGCCGTTCTGCCGGCCGCTGATCGGGCCCTTGTAGGGGCCGACATCGCCAAGTTGCGACACATGTTGCATCCGGGAAACACTCTTAACAGAAGAACGCACATGAGATACCATCGCGCTTCAGGTGCTTTACACGACTAAAACAATCTCGCATTATCCATCGGCTGCCTCGAGATCATGTTTGCAGGGCCATAAGCGAAGCAGTGGGTTTCGGTTGCCTGCAACCGCATCATGCCATTCGGGGGAACAGATGAGAAAAAGTCAAATTGCACGGCTGCGTACTGGCGTAGCCTTGTCCACGATCGTGCTCGCAGGGTCGCTTTTCGCGACGCCCGCACTCGCTCAAGACGCTTCGACAAGCGTCACGGCCGATATAGCTGACACGCAGGACGACCAGTCCGCTCAAAACGATATCGTCGTCACCGGCACGATCTTTCGCCAGTCCGACCCGCAAACCGCTCTGCCGGTGACGATCGTCACCGCCGAAAACCTGGAGCGCGCCGGCATCACCAACGTGACCGACGCCATCCGCTCGGTCTCCGCCGACGGCGCGGGCTCGATCGGCAACGGCTTTACCAGCGGTTTCTCGGCTGGCGGTGCTGCCGTTTCGCTGCGCAACCTCGGCGTCTCGTCGACCTTGATCCTGGTCGATGGGCTGCGCTCGACGAACTTTCCGCTCAGCGACGATGGTCACAATTCCTATGTCGACCTCAACAGCATCCCACTGGTCAACGTCGAACAGGTTCAGGTTCTTAAAGACGGCGCATCGTCGCTTTACGGCGCGGACGCGATCGGCGGTGTGGTCAATATCATCACGCGCAAGCAAATGGTGGGACTGAAGGCTGGCGGAGAAGCCGGCGTGACCCAGAAGGGCGATGGCCAGAAATATCGCGCGCATCTCCTTGCCGGTTTCGGAGACTACGACGCCCAGGGCTTCAACTTCTATATCGGCGGCGACTATGAATATGGCGGTCGCATTTCCGCCAATTCGCGCGGTTTCCCCTTCAATACGCTCGATCTGAGCTCGATTGGGGGCGTCGACAACAATCGCGCGGACGACACGCTGACGACCGCCACCACCGACGCGATTGTCACGCGCGTGACGCAGACCGATCTGAACAATCCGCTTGCCGGCTCGGTCACGAACGCGACCACCCCGGCGATTTTCACCTCGCTCACCCCTCTCGCGAACTGCCAGTTCGGCACCTATTCTGAGAACACGGCCTCGCGCGTTGGCACGGCGTGCAGACATGACAATACCCGGGAATATGCGCAGATCACGCCCTTGCAGGAGCGTTACGATTTTGTCGCGCGGGCGAGCCTTCGCCTCAGCGACAGCGTCGAAGGCTATCTTGCGGGAAGCTATGCGCACAATCGGGTCGATATCATCTCGCCGCCGCGTGCGATCCGTCAGACCCAGGCATTCGGCGGCGCTCCGGCGACTTCGACGAGCAACCCGGGCATCGTGCTGCCGGTCTATATCTGTTCGGCGGGCGTCAATTGCGCGACTGCAGCGGATCGCCGGCTTAACCCGAACAATCCTTATGCGGCCGCTTACGCCAACAACCCGGCTGCGGGTGCCGCGCGTATTTACTATCTGTTTGGCGATGTCCGCTCGGGCAGCACGCGCAACAATGAAGTGTTTCGCTTCACAGGCGGCCTGCACGGAAGCTTCGACGACACCTGGGACTGGAATGTCGAGACGGGCTACTCGCGCGCCAACCTGGATTTGACGCAATATGGCTGGGCCAATCTCAACGGCTTGATCAGGGCGATCAACACCGGCTCGTACAATTTCGTCAATCCGAGCCTCAATACCGAGGAAGTGCGCAACTCGGTCGCTCCTCCGATCACCGCGCGTTCGAATTCGAGCGAGTTCACCGTGGACGCCACGGTCAGCCGTAGCCTCTTTACACTCCAAGGCGGCGACGCGAAAATCGCCGTCGGCGGCCAGTATCGCAAGGAGAAGCTGACCAACAACAGCGCCAACCCGAACCTGGACGTGCCCGGCCTATCGACCGCGCAGGCCTATGGCGACCGGTCCGTCTATGCGGGCTTTTTCGAGGTCGAGCTTCCATTGCTGGATTCGCTCGATGTCAACGTGTCGGGTCGTTACGATCATTATTCGACCGACATCGGCCGCTTCTCGCCGAAAGCGACAGCGAAGTTCCAGCCGATCGAGCAGATTGCGATTCGCGGTTCTTACTCTGAAGGCTTCCGGGCGCCGACATTCGCGGAAGCGGACCCGCGCAGCTCTTATTCCGGCTTTGTCGGCTTCACGCCGAACGCCGCCTTCCGGGCCGCGCATCCCAACAATTCGTCTTACACCACAGCATACAGCTTGGGCCGCGGTTATGTCGGCAACCCGGATATCAAGCCGGAGACTGCCCGCAGCTTTACCTTGGGAGCCATTTTCGAGCCGACTCCCTGGCTGAGCCTGACGGCAGACTATTTCAACGTGAAAAAGTCGAACCTGATCGTGACCGGTCCGCAAACGTCGGATGCGATCAATGCTTATTACTCGGTCGCCAACCAGACCTTCGCTTCGGCTGACGCAGCCGCTGCGGCAGGTTGCGCCAGAGTCGCAGCGGTCGGTGCCGGCTATTCGTGCAACGTGGTCGATGGGGCCGATCCTTTCTCGCCCAATGCGTTGCCGCGTCTGCTCGTCGTAAATGCGCCTTATGTGAACGCGAACTATCTCATCATCTCCGGACTGGAATTCACCGCCGACGCGCGCGTGCGTCTCAGCGACAATCTGAGGTGGGAGAGCCGGGTCGACGCGCAAACGACACTCAAATACAATCTCCACCCTGAAACCGGCGCGGTTCAGCGCTACGCCGGCACCGTCGGTCCGGAAGATTTGTCCTCTGGTGGCGGCACCCCGCGGTGGCGCGCCAATTGGCAGAATACCTTCGTGTCCGGTCCGTTCGAACTCAGCCTGACGACCTATTATGTCGGTCGAATCAAGGCGGTTGCCGCTGACCAGGCCAGCTCGGTCAACGGGGACATTTCCTGCGCAGCGGCGATTTACAAAGCCCCGGACGGCAGCGATAAATTCTGCTATGTCAAAAGCTTCATCTATTCCGACTTGAACATGACGTACCGGGTGAACGATCAGTTCAGCTTCTACGGCATCGTCGGCAACGTGACGAACGCGCGGGCGCCGCTGTTTGCGAACACGGCTTACCCGAGCCAGGTGAACACGCTGACGTCGTGGCATGCGCCGGGCCTGATCGGCCGGACGTTCCGGGCTGGTGTGAACTTCGAGTTCTGACCGGCAAAACCGGAAGGATTGGGGGCGGCATCTTCGGATGCCGCCCTTTTTTTAAGCGAACGAGTTCTTGGAATGCATCCGGCCCAAGAGGAGGCCACGTTCGACTGTCATGAGGCCGTCGCCGGGGTACCGGGACAGTGATCATACTCCGCTCAGAAGCAGATGTGATATCGGTAGCTTGGAAGGGCGTGCCCCTCTCGGGCCGCCATCAATGCACTGCCCGCAAAAACCTATCTTCGTAAGATAGACCGCCCTGCCGGATCCGGCAGGGCGGAATGACTTACGCCGCCGAACGCGAGGCGCGCTTGCGTTCGTGCGGGTCTAGGTAGCGCTTGCGGAGGCGGATGCTCTTGGGCGTGACTTCGACCAGTTCGTCGTCCTGGATGTAGGCGATGGCCTGTTCCAGCGTCATCTTGCGCGGCGGGGTGAGGCGGATGCCTTCGTCCTTGCCGGAGGCGCGGAAGTTGGTGAGCTGCTTCGACTTCAGCGGATTGACCTCGAGATCCTGCGTCTTCGCATTCTCGCCGATGATCATGCCTTCATAGAGCTTCTCGCCCGGCGAGACGAAGAGGACGCCCCGATCCTCCAGCGCGTTCAGCGCATAGGCGACGGCTTCTCCCTGCTCCATCGAGATGAGGACGCCGTTCTGCCGGCCGCTGATCGGGCCCTTGTAGGGGCCATATTTCTCGAACAGCCGGTTCATGATGCCGGTGCCGCGCGTGTCGGACAGGAATTCGCCATGATAGCCGATGAGGCCGCGCGAGGGCGCGCTGAACGTCAGGCGCGTCTTGCCGCCGCCTGAGGGGCGCATGTCGGTCATCTCGGCCTTGCGCATCGCCATCTTCTCGACGACCGTGCCGCTGAATTCATCGTCCACGTCGACGACGACGGTTTCATAAGGCTCCTCGCGGCCGTTCGGGCCGTCGCGGAACAGCACGCGCGGGCGGCTGATCGACAGCTCGAAGCCTTCGCGGCGCATGGTTTCGATGAGCACGCCGAGTTGCAATTCGCCGCGGCCCGCGACTTCATACGCTTCGCCGCCCTGGGTTTCGGTGACGCGGATCGCGACGTTGGTTTCGGCCTCGCGCTCCAGGCGGTCGCGGATCACGCGGCTCTGGACCTTGTCGCCTTCCTTGCCCGCATAAGGGCTGTCGTTGACCGCGAAGCTCATGGCGAGCGTCGGCGGATCGATCGGGCGAGCGGGAACCGGATCAGTCACTGAGGGCGCGCCGATCGTATTCGACACGGTCGCCTTGGTGAGGCCGGCGATGGCGATGATGTCGCCCGCCTGGGCGCTGTCCACCGGCACGCGCTCGAGGCCGCGGAAAGCGAAGACTTTGGTGGCGCGGCCCGCTTCGACATCGTTGCCGTTCACGTCGATCGCTTTGATCGGCATGTTGACGTCGAGCTTGCCGCTCTCGATCCGGCCGGTGAGGATGCGGCCGAGGAAGGGATCGCGGTCGAGCAGGGTGGCGAGCATCTTGAATTCGGCTTCGGTGTCGAGGCCCGGTGCCGGGACATGCTCGACGATCTTTTCGAAGAGCGGCGTCAGGTCGCCCGAGCGCACGTCGTCGGTGAGGCCCGCATAGCCGTTGCGGCCCGACGCATAGAGAACCGGGAAATCGAGCTGCTCGTCATTGGCGTCCAAGGACAGGAACAGCTCGAAACATTCGTCCAGCACTTCGGCGGCGCGGGCGTCCGGGCGGTCGATCTTGTTGACGACGACGATAGGCTTGAGGCCGAGGCCGAGCGCCTTGCCGGTTACGAACTTGGTCTGCGGCATCGGCCCTTCGGCGGCGTCGACGAGCAGGATCACGCCGTCCACCATCGAGAGGATGCGCTCCACCTCGGCGCCAAAATCGGCGTGGCCGGGCGTGTCGACGATGTTGATCCGCATCGGCTCCGCACCCGCGCCCGTCCATTCGATGGAGGTGCACTTGGCGAGGATGGTGATCCCGCGTTCCTTTTCGAGGTCATTGGAATCCATGGCCCTTTCCTCGACACGCTGATTGTCGCGGAAGGTGCCGGATTGGCGGAACAGCTGGTCGACAAGGGTGGTCTTGCCGTGATCGACGTGGGCGATGATCGCCACGTTGCGGAGGCTCATTTCAATGCTCTTTCAGGAAAGGATTTCGGGGCGCCTATACGCGACATATTGCGGCGCAACAAGGGTGGGCTTGGGTTGAATGTCTTCGAGGGGAAGTTGATGAAATTGATGGCGTGGCGAAGTTTTCGCGGGCCTGGAACTTGATGGTTCGGGAAGGATGATGTGATGCGTGAAAGGATCGATGCTTCCGCCATATCCTCGCCATGGCAGATTCAGGCCGTGTAGGAAAATTCCACATGAGGGTCCGATTTCGACCCATAGCAGACATCTGGATCACTAAGCGCAAATTGCACCTCTTCTTCAGAGGTGGTACTCACTATGCTCCAGCGCGATCTTCCTGGGGGATGGAATGGGTATTTGGCTCCAACTCGGTTCGGTCATGGGAATATGGGCTGTAGTAGTAATGAGCCCTGGACCGGATACCCTCGCTGTTGCCTCGACTGCTATTGGCCATTCAAGACGTGCAGGAATGCTAGTGGCGCTGGGGTGTGCCGTCGCGACCTTCATGTGGGCCGCTGCAAGCCTTGCAGGTCTAGCTATCATCTTCGAGCGTGCACAATGGCTGTACCATCTGCTGAAATGGATAGGTGCCGCATACCTCATTTACCTCGGAATTAGCCTACTTCGGCAATTACATACGGGTGATGAGGCTGGTGGTCCGGAAAAGGCTCGGTCACCCGTGAGCGGCTGGCGAGCATTCCGCTTGGGGCTGGTCACTGATCTTGCCAATCCCAAGGCAGCTGCCTTTTTCACTAGTTTGTTTGCAGTCGCCTTATCCCCAGGGTCGCCGATCTGGCTTAAAGTCATTGTTGCCAGTTTCGTCACGGCAATCGCGGGCATCTGGTACGTTATATTGGCGGCCGTTCTCTCGACTGGCCCTGCTGCGCGTTTCTATGTGAAATCTCGTAAATGGATAGAAGGCAGCGCCGGCATATTGTTCATTGCGTTAGGCGGAAAATTAGCCACTGATCGCTGAGCCTGATTTGAAATGGCATGTCCGCTTTCCACCCTTAGCGGACATATGCGATCTTGGATCGCTGCTCCGATTTCGTTCGCGAATGGCCTTCTACCCCGCCAGATCGTCGATCCAGCCCGGCAACTCCGCCAGCCGCGCCAGGCGGCGATAGCGGGGGTGGTCCTCCGGCGCTGTAGCCGTTTCGTGGCTCCAGGCGAGGTCTTGGGGGATATAGGCCGCCCAGGCGCCCGCTTCGAGGGCGGGGAGGATGTCGGAGCGCAGGGAATCACCGGCCATGACGGCGCAGTGCGGATCGACGCCGTAGCGGGCGAAGAGGGTTTCGAACGTGGCCCGCGTCTTGTCGCTGACGATCTCGATCCCTGAAAAGCGGTCGCCGAGGCCGGAGGCGGCGAGCTTGGCTTCCTGGTGAAACAGGTCGCCCTTGGTGACGAGGACGAGGCGGCCGCGGTCCGCGAGCGCATCCAGCGTCTCCTCGATGCCTTCGAACAATTCGACCGGGTGGGCGAGGAGCTCGCGGCCCGCCGCCAGGATGTCGGCGATGACGCGGGCGGGAACGGCCTCGCCGCCCAATTCCAGCGCGGTTTCGATCATCGAGAGGGTGAAGGCCTTGGCGCCATAGCCATAGAGCTTCAGGTTGCGGATCTCGCACGCTTCCAGCACCTCGCGCGCGATACGAGCGTCCGCAAAGGGACGGAGCATGTCGACAAGCGCCCGCTCCGTGGCGTCGAAGAAGCGCATATTGTGCCAGAGCGTATCGTCGGCATCGAGGCAGATAAGGTCGATCGGCATGGATTGCGCGCCCTAGCAAAGCCGTGCTCCGCGAGCCATAACGCTTTCAAGCGAAGCTGGACATTCAGCCCGGAGCAACCTTCCGGACCGCATGCCCCCTCCGGGGAAGCCGTAAGGCATTGGGGAGAATTATGACTGCATTGTTGAAGATCGGCGCGCTGTGTGTCGCGCTTTCGGGCCTATCCGCGCAGGCCGTGGCGATTCAAGGAACCAGGAGCGCCCAGCCGCAAGTGACGGCGCCGAAGCTACTGACTGCCGCCGACCGCAAGGGAGTGGTCGACAACATCGCGATCGCGGCCGATGCCCGCTATGTCGATCCGGCGGGCGGCAAGAAGATCGCGGCCCATATGCGCGCGCAGCTCGCCAAGGGCGCTTATGACCGGCTGACCGATCCGGTCGAATTCGCGTCCGCGCTGACGCGGGACATGCGCGCCGCCGTCGCCGACGTGCATCTGCGCGCCGTTTATGAGCCCAATCGCGCGCAGCAGACGGTGCGCATGGCCGCCCCGGCCGCCGGAGCGGTACCCCAGCCGGGCCAAGGCGGCGGAACCGCCGGACCGCGCAGCTTCGCGCGCATCGACCAGCGCAGCGACGAACAGATCGCGCGCACCAATTATGGCTTCGACGCGGTGCAGCACCTGGACGGCAACGTCGGCTATCTGAAGCTCAACCGGTTCGTGCCGCTCGCCATGTCGGAAGAGACAGCGAAGGCCGCGATGGCTTTCCTTGCCAATACGGACGCCGTCATCATCGACCTGCGCGGCAATATCGGCGGATCGCCCGACCTTGTGCGCCACCTGATGAGTTACTTCACCGGTCCCGAACCCATGCAGTTGCTGTCCAATTACATACGCGAGGGAAACCGGTCCGACCGGATGATGAGCCTGGCGGAGGTGCCGGGCCGGAGGATGACCGGCAAGCCGCTCTATGTCCTCATCGACGCCGACAGCGCATCGTCGGCGGAGATGTTCGCCTATATCGCCCAGCGCAAGCAGCTTGGCACCGTGTTCGGGCAAAAGAGCTCCGGCGCCGGCAATGGCGGCAACATGCTTCCGGCCGGCTCCGGCATTTCCGTCTTCCTGCCCTTTGCCAGGATTACCGATGGGCCCGGCTGGGAGCAAATCGGCGTGACCCCCGATGTGGCCGTCGATCCGGAAGCGGCGATGGCGGCGGCGCACAAGGCCGCGCTGCAAAAATTGATCGCCGCCGCCACCGATCCCGTCGCGAAGCGCGAGCGGGAATGGGCGCTGGAATTGGCGATGGCCGGGGATCGCGCGAGCGCGCCGGCTGGCGGCCTCGCCGATTATGAAGGCCAGTTCGGCACGCGCGGGTTCAAGGTCGCGGAGGGCAAGCTGATGGTCGTGCCGTCGGCGGGAAGGCCGGAAGCGCTCGTCCGCACCGGCGCCGAAACCTTCCGCCTCGACAATGCCCGCTACACGTTCGAACGCGATGCGGCGGGGCAAGTGACGGGCGTGAAGGTGGAGACGCTGAGCGGCACCGAAACGCGGGCGGACAAGACGCCGTCCGCCTGATCGGCCATTCGAAACAAGGGCATGGCTGACGCGTTTCTTTCCGTCGAGAAAGGAGCGCACCATGCCGCGTGGAGACAAGAGCAGCTATACCGACAAGCAGAAGCGACAGGCCGAGCATATTGAGGAAGGATATGAACAGCGCGGCGTGCCCAAGGAAGAAGCCGAAAGCCGCGCCTGGGCGACGGTGAACAAGATAACGGGCGGCGGCAAGAAATCGGGTTCAGGCCGGGGGAAAGCGGAAAACCGCGCCCCGTCGCGCGCGGGCGGCAGGAAAGGCGGCGCTTCGGCATCGCGCAGCCGGGCCGACCGGTCGGCGGCGGCGAAAAAGGGCTGGGAGACGCGGCGCCGAAAGGCCGCGTCCTGACGGTCAGCCCTTCGCCTTCACCTTCTTATACGGCACGAATTCGCCGAGGAAGACGAGGCCGCTCATCATCCGCGAACCGGGGTCGACGAGCGTCACCACGTCATTGTCGCACAGCCGGGAACCGAAGGTGCGCGTGACCATGATGTCCCAATCGTTCATCCCCTCGGCGGACGCCGGCCGGTTGACGTAGAGGGTGTGGCCGGCATCGTAGACGATCGCGGTGTCGTCGATGATGCGGCTCGACAGGATGCGGCTGGTGTCGATGCAGTGCTGGGGCTTCCCGGCGACGCGGTCCTTGAGGATATGGGCCAGTTGCTGATCGGGCGTCGACCGGGGGGCCGCCACGGCCCCTGTGGCCAAAACGGCGGCGAGCAAGACGGATTTCATGGCGTGTCGCATATATTCTTCCTTCCGGAGCGAAAAGAATGCGCCCGCCAAGATGAATGAGGGCTGACGGCGAACCAAAGAGCCTTTGGGCCGTTTCCCGCCCCATGACCCGGCTTTTTCACGTTTCCGACCTCCATTTCGGGCGCGCCGATCAAGACGCGCTCGACTGGTTCGCCGCGACCGTCGCGGGCGAACGGCCGGACGCCGTGATCTGTACCGGCGACCTGACGATGCGCGCGCGCTCGGCGGAATTCGAAGCGGCCGCCCGCTATCTGGAAGCCTTGCCGGTGCCCGTGACGGTGGAGCCGGGCAATCACGATCTGCCTTATTTCAACCCGCTCGAACGCATGTTTCGCCCCTATCGCCGCTTCGGGCGGGTGGAGAAGATGGTGGAAAAGCCGCTGGAGCTGCCGTCCGTCACCATCGTGCCGCTGCGCACCACGGCCCGCGCGCAGCTGCGGCGCAACTGGTCCTGGGGCGTGGTGAGCGAAAGCAGCCTTCGCCGCGCCGTGGAAATGATCGCGGCGAGCGACAAGGGTCACGTCAAGATCGTCGCGGCCCACCACCCCCTCGTCGACAGGCCCGAGCTTCAATCCCGCGCCAAGACGAAGGGGGGCCTCGCGGCGCTGAAGGCCCTCGCCGAAGCCGGTGCCCACGCGGTGCTGAGCGGGCATGTCCACGACCCGTTCGACGTCGATCACACGCTGTGCGGCAGCGCGATCCGGATGATCGGCGCGGGCACCCTGTCCGAACGGCTGCGCGCGACGCGGCCGTCCTTCAACGAAATCCGGGTTATGGACGGCACGCTTTCGGTGATGGTAAGAACGATCGGCTAAGCGGAGCGGCCTTGGTCCTTCGTGCGCCAGGCACGCAACGCCAGCAACAGCCATCCCGCGATCATCAGCAGCCCGCCCACCGGCGTCACGGCACCGAGCCAGCGCAGGCCGGTCAAGGCGAGCAGGTACAGCGATCCCGAAAAGACCAGGGTGCCGATACTCAACAGAGCAGCGGGAAGGCCGAGGCGCCCCGGGAGCCCCGCCAAGGCGACGAGGGCGACGGCGTGCCACATCTGATATTGCACCGCCGTCTGCCACCAGCCGAGCGCGGCGGGATCAAGCCGGTCCTTGAGGGCATGAGCCCCAAACGCTCCCAGCATCACGCCGGTGCCGGCCAGCAGCACCCCGGTCATCAGGATCGGCCTTGAAAAAGCCCGTGCCGCCATGATGATCGAACGAGCTATTATCGCACCTCTTCCATCTTGCGAGCTATTTCATTCCAATCCGCCATGTAGAGCGCAGCGTAGAGGCGTGAAATATATTCCGTTTCCGACAATCCTTGATTATTCATTCTCAAATCCATGTCCGGGGGGCCACCTCGAATTTTACCTACCAGCAATTGTAGTTTCGAAGGAGGAATCGTCCTATCGAAGAAATCCGGATCATTACTGAAATAAGTAATGTCATCGACATGGTCATGGTATTGCAAAGGCCACCGGCTTGAATTTACGACAAAAACGTCCTCGTAAGCCAATAAGTTACCATTATATTTTCCACTCAAAAAACCGAGATTTCTAGGATATTCGAATAGCGGCATATTGAATTCAACATCCAGTGACGTGCCCTCACCGGGTGTGTAATAGCGACCATTGATTTTAATTGTTCTTGGACTACCCAAGGATATTGGTCTTGCAAATAATTTGAGCTCAGCTTCTATATGACCCGATAAAGTCCGGCGTATATTGATGCTCGACAGCAAACTAGCACCGCGAATATCCTTTAAAGACGGAAGCTCCATAAGGATTTTGTGCGCGACTTCCAACTTGCGCGCAATCAGATCAGCCTCTTTCGGCGGAACTTTCCCGTGGACATAGACTGAAGGCTTTTCATTAAATTGCCCGGGCGCCGATGCGCTGGGGTTTTCCCCTCTGCTCGATCCTGCAGGATATTCCTGCCAATATTGCACGATATAATGGTAATAGAGAGTGTGGCCATTCTCGAAGCGCCCGGTCTCACCGGCATCATGTGCGCTATTGATAATTTGATGCATAGGCGAGGGATCCGGAACAGAGCCCACCAGCAGCGCCGCGATAGCCGCCTGTACAATCATACTTCCCCTCATCCCCCGAACTACTGGCAATATATGGAGGGAGAATATCGCCGGTCGCAATAGGGATGGGTCAAAAAAGCCACCAGCGGATCAGATAGGCGACTGCGCCGGCAGCGGCGACGCCCGCCGCCCACAGGCCGACGAACCAGGCGAGGCGTTTGGGAGGGGAGCCGGGCGCCGTCATCAATGATAGCCTTCCTCGCCCACCTTGCCCCGGAACACCCAATAGGACCATGCCGTGTAGATGAGGATGATGGGGATGAGGATCGCGGCGCCGACGAGCATGAAGAGCTGGCTCTTTTCGGGCGCGGCGGCGTCCCAGATGCTGACGCGGCCGGGGATGACGTCCGGCCAGATCGAGATGCCGAGGCCGACCATCGCGAGGAGGAACAGGGCAAGCGTCCATAGGAAGGGCAGATGGTCCCTTTCCCCGGACAGGCTCCGCCAGCCGCAATAAGCGGCGATCAGCACCAGGATCGGCATCGGCACGGTGACGAAGAGGCCGGGCACGTCGAACCAACGTTCGTAATATTTGCCCTCGAGGAACGGCGTGGCGAGGCTGACCGCGCCGAAGGCGATGAGGAGGGCCGGGAAGGCGATGCGAGCATAGCGGCGGGCATCCGCCTGAAGCTGCCCTTCCGTCTTCCAGATAAGCCAGGTCGCACCGAGCAAGGCATAGCCGGCGACAAGCGCGGCGCCGGTCAGCAGGCTGAAGCCCGACAGCCATTCCCACCAGCCGCCGGCATAAGCGCGGCCCTCGACCGTGATGCCCTGAAGCAGCGCGCCGAGAGTGATGCCCTGCGCGAAGGTCGCGACCAGCGAGCCGAGGCAGAAGGCCGCGTCCCACCAGCGGCGATGAACCGGATCGCGCCAGCGGAATTCGAAGGCGACGCCCCGGAAGATGAGGCCGAGCAACATGGCGATGAGCGGCGCATAGAGGGCGGGCAGCACGATGGCGTAAGCAAGGGGAAAGGCTGCGAGCAGGCCGCCGCCGCCGAGCACGAGCCAGGTCTCGTTGCCGTCCCAGACCGGCGCGATGGCGTTCATCGCCTGATCGCGCTCCTTGCCGACGGTGAAGCCCGGGAAGAGGATGCCGATGCCGAGATCGAATCCATCCATCAGCACGTACATGGCGACGGCGGCGGCGATCACGAACGCCCAGATGACAGTGAGGTCCATCATTCCGCCTCCTCGCTGGTGTCGGGCCGGGGATCGGCGCCGCCCCGGCCCATGGCGGGCGACGGGGTGATGCCCGCGCTGCGGATCGGCGCGGCAGCGGGCGCGCTTTCGCCCGGATGCGGGGCGTGGCCCATCAGCTTCAGGATATAAAGCGTGCCGATGCCGAACACGACGAAATAAACGATAACGAAGGCGGCGAGCGAAGTGGCTACGGCGGGCGCATCGATCGGTGCGACCGCGTCCTTGGTGCGGAGCAGGTTGTAGATGACCCAGGGCTGGCGGCCGACCTCCGTCGTCACCCAGCCCGCGATCACGGCGATGAAGCCGGACGGACCCATCAGGAGCGCGAAGCGATGGAGCAGGCGCCAATCGTGCAGCTTCTTGGCCGCGCGCGCGACAAGGCTGAGGAGGCCGAGCGCGAGCATGAGGAAACCCAGCCCCACCATGATGCGGAACGACCAGAAGACGATTTCGACCGGCGGCCGGTCCGCCTTCGCGACCGTATCGAGGCCCGCGAGCGGAGCATCGGGATCGTGCTTCAGGATGAGAGAGGAGAGCTTTGGGATTTCCACCGCGGCGTGGACCGTTTCGGCCTCATCGTCGGGCAGGCCGAACAGGATGAGGGGGGCGCCGTCGGGATGGCTTTGAAAATGCCCCTCCATCGCCATCACCTTGGCGGGCTGATGCTCAAGCGTATTGAGGCCGTGGAGGTCGCCGACAAGGATCTGAGCCGGCGCGACCAAAGCGGCCATCCACATCGCCATCGAGAACATGGTTTTCGTCTCGTCGGTCTTCCGCCCTTTCAGCAGGTGCCAGGCCCCCACCCCGCCGACCACGAGCGCGGTGGTGAGATAGGCGGCGATGACGGTGTGGACGAGGCGGTAGGGAAAGCTCGGGTTGAAGACGATGTCCCACCACCCGGCGGCGGGCACGAACTGCCCGGCATCGTTCATGGCCCAGCCAACGGGTGTCTGCATCCAACTGTTGACGCTCAAAATCCAGAAGGCGGAAATGAAAGTGCCAAGCGCGACCATGAGAGTGGCGGTGAAGTGCAGCCCCTTCCCCACCCGGCTCATGCCGAACAGCATGACGCCGAGGAAGCCCGCTTCGAGGAAGAAGGCGGTCAGCACCTCATAGGCCATCAAAGGCCCGATCACCGGTCCCGCCTTGTCGGAGAAGACCGACCAGTTGGTGCCGAATTGATAGGACATGACGATGCCCGACACGACGCCCATCGCGAAGGCGATGGCGAAGATCTTCAGCCAATATCTGAAGAGATTGAGATATTTGTCCTGGCCCGTCTTCAGCCACAATCCTTCGAGGACGGCGAGATAGCTCGCAAGGCCGATGGAAAAGGACGGAAAGATGAAATGAAAACTGACCGTGAAGGCGAATTGGATCCGCGCGAGAAGAAGTGCGGTATCGTCCACGGCAGTCACCCCCTTCGGTTGGAAGCTCAAGCGGTTGCGCGCCCTTTAGCCGTTCGGACGCAGGGTTGCACGTCAAAAAACCGGCCTGCATCGATCCGTCAAATCCCGGCCTCCATTGACAAAATGGCTCTTTTTGTTGCCTCTGGACAGGCACCGGGGAGGGATGCGTGAATTTCGTCATGCGACATATCGCGCCCGAAAGCCTGGGCGATCGGACGGCAGCGTCCGGGAGCCGGAGGGCAGAGCGCACAATGCGGCCTTTTTCCTGGCCAGGGGCATGCCGCACGACGATCGCCCTCTGGCTGTTCGTGCTGCTGATCTTCCTGCCCATCATCGGCGAGCGTCACGCCGAACGGGGCTGGACGAGCGTCGCGCTGGACGGTTCGACGGTCCTCTTCTCCATGGCGTTGGGGCTGACCCTGTTCTTGCCCTTCAAATGGTCGGTTGGCCTACCGGGCCCGATGCAATGGCTCGTCCGCGCGCTGGCGGTCATCGCCGCCGCCGCCTTGAACACCGGTTTCGACCTGATCTTCCAGGCCTGGATCGCCGATCACGTCACGCAGGCGTGGCAGACATTGCCCGCCGACTTCCGCCGCGCTTATTCCTCGACGCTCAACTATCTGCTCGTTTTCGGCGTCAACATGATGCTGTACCACGTCAATCACACGCGGCGCGCCTGGATGGCGCAGGAATTGCGCGTATCAGCGGCGAACAGCATGGCGCAGGAAGCGCAGCTCGCGGCGCTCCGCTATCAGCTCAATCCGCATTTCCTGTTCAACGCGCTCAACTCCATCTCCTCCCTCATCGTCACGAAGCGCAACGAGGATGCGGAGGAAATGACGCAGCGGCTGTGCAGCTTCCTGCGCGGATCGATCAGCATCGACGCGAACGAACTCATTCCGCTTGAAGACGAGCTGTCGCTGACCCAGGAATATCTGGAGGTCGAACGGGTGCGCTTCGGCGACCGCCTGGCCATTGCCATCGACAGCACCGATGAGGCGGGCGCCGTTTTGGTGCCCGGCTTCCTCGTTCAGCCATTGGTCGAAAATGCCGTGAAGCACGGCGTTGCCCGGTCGAATCGTCAGATGGAAATCCGGATCGAGGCCCGGACGGAGGGCGGCTTTCTCAACGTCACGGTTTCAAACGGCCTGCCGCCCACCAGTGCGGACAGACAGCGCGTCCGCAGCGCCGGCGTCGGCCTCGCCAATATCCGCCGCCGCCTCAATGCCCTGTTCGGAACGCGCGCCGCTCTCGACACCGATCAGGTGGACGGGCGCTTCGTCGCGACACTGCGCATTCCCGCCAGCCTGGAAACCTACACCCGGCTTGGGTAGACGGGCTGAATATCGACGGGGATATGCGCCGTCGCTGCCAGAACCCCACGCGCCTGATCATCGAGTTTCGCATAGCGATCGAAGAAGGCTTTGGTGCCCGCATAATCGCCATCGCCCTGAAGGCGGACGAGGTCGGCGGTGAGATCGCGGATGCCGCTTTCCATCTTCGCATAATCGATCCGGTAACGCTTGGCCGCCGGATCCCAGGCGAAGGCGCCTTTCTCCTTCAAATAGCTGTACTGGACCGCCGCGCCGCGCCCGTGCGCTTCGTCGATGCCGAAGCGGACGGCGCGGAAGATGCCCGCGAAATAGGAGGCGAGCGCCTGCTCTTTCTCCGCCGCCGGAAGCTCGCCGCGCTGCATCATGTAGAGGATGTTCCAGACGCCCATCACGTCCGCCTTGCATTCCTCGCTGGCGGAATAAACGTCCTTCAACTCGGCGTTCACCGTTGTCTGGCGACCGTTTAGGGTAATCGTGCCCGGCCCGAGGCTGTGCGACAATTCGTGGAACAAGGTCTCGTTCGTCATATATTTTTCGGTGACGAGCTTCGCCTGATCCGGCACCAGAACCAGTGAGGCCATGGGCGCCAGAATGCGCTCATATTTGGCGCCCAGAACGTTTTCGAGGATCACCTTCTTCGCGCCCTTCGCCTCGCGGACGCGCTCGTCATTCGGCAGGTTGAAGGCGACAGTCTGCACGCCCGGCACATTGTCGCCGCCGCCATGGACTTGAGCGGCGACCAGGATCGGGCTTTCGAAGCCGCGCTGGAAATTCTTGTACTTCTCCTCGACGGGCAGGTTCTTCTCCATGTCCTTCAAGTAATTCTTATATTTGGCGAGCGCGGCGCTTTCCTGCGGGTTCTGGACGGTGATAAAGGCTTCGAACGCCGTCTTCGTCCCATAGAGCGTATCGGTATAGACTTCGTACGGCCCGATCACCGCCTCGATCGGCGTGCCGGTGACGTCCATCCAGGCGAGCTCGGATGCGTAATAATCGTCGGTGCGGAAGGCCTGGGCGCGCAGGATCAGGAATTTCTTGAGGCTGGCGTTTGAGGTGATCGCCGCCGCTTGCTCCAGCAGCTTGGCGGCGGGCTCCAACCATTGCCTATATTCCTGGGAATAGGGCACGGCGATCAGCTCATCCCCCTGCCGCTTCACCACCGTATAGGGGCTGGTGAGCGCCGCCTTGTCGGACGGATGGGCGGCGAGATAGGCTTCGAACGCCTCCTTCGTCAGATCCTCCGGATAGAAGCCCGCGCCGAGCGGCGCCGCCTTTGAGCCGTAAAAGAGCCGGTTTTCCTCCAGCGTGTCCCATGGGCCGAAATGCAGGTCGAACATGTCGAGCAGGGCCGCCTTGTTCGGCGCATCGCTCGCGGCGATCCCAGCACGGATTTCGGGATTATGGACGCTCTTCTGGCGCAGGTAGATGGGGTTCATCAGCTCGGCGGCCTGGATGAGCAGGTTCACCACCTGCCGCTCCTCGGCATTCAGGAAGCTCGTATCCGGATTCATGCTTATCCGCGCGATCTTCGCCCGCGCTTGGGCAAGACTGTCATCACTTCGTCCGCCGGAAGCAGTCGCTGGCGGCGCGTCGGCCGCGGGTACCGCACAGGCGGCAGTCGAAAGCAATGCCAGGGCCATGACCAGTTTGCGCATCATACTCTCCCAATCTTTTCCATGTTTTAGCAAGGGCGGCAGCCAAAGCAAACGGCGCGCGAAAGCGGCTTTGTGAAGGATCGGCGATGAATGGGAAGTGGATGCCCGACGTGGATTCGAACCACGATTGACGGAGTCAGAGTCCGTAGTCTTACCATTAGACGATCGGGCAGCGCGGGGGCGAAATAGGCGGTGGCGCTGGAGGGGTCAAGGCTCTTTCCCCTCCCCCTTGCGTTCGAATGCGAAAGTCCCTCGCCTTGCCGGATCGACCGCCACGCCGTATAGCCGGACCCAAGTCCAGGGCGGCAATGAAGCCTCCCCATGAGAAGATAAGAGTGTACGGCAATGGCGCAGGAAGCCGCCACGGTGCCGCGAACAGCCGGTGGGAGTCCGGCCAGCGCGGCCGATGCGAAGCCGCCGCCGCGGCGGACGGGCCGCCACACCTATGGCGCGCTCGACCTTGGCACCAACAATTGCAGATTGCTTGTCGCGCGGCCTTCCGAGGACGGCTTTACCGTCATCGACGCTTTCTCCCGGGTCGTTCGGCTGGGCGAAGGATTGGCGGGCAGCGGACGCATCAGCGACGCGGCGATGGACCGCGCGCTTGCCGCCCTTTCGGTCTGCGCGGACAAGTTGCGGCGGCGGCGCGTATCGATCGCCCGCTCCGTGGCGACCGAGGCGTGCCGCCGCGCGGTCAACGGCCGCGATTTCGTCGAGCGCGTCTATCGCGAGACCGGCCTTGCGCTCGACATCATCGCGCCGGAGGAGGAAGCGCGGCTCGCCATGCTCGGCTGCCATCGCCTGCTCGAGCCGGGCGACGGCCCCGCGCTCATCTTCGATATCGGCGGGGGATCGACCGAATTGGTGCTGATCGACACGGACGGCGTGACGCCGCGCATCAAGAGCTGGTGGAGTGCGCCCTGGGGCGTGGTGTCGCTGACGGAATCGGAAGGGCGGGATTTCAAGGATGCGGAGGACCGCGCCGCCGCCTATGTCCGCATGCGCGAGAAGGTGCGCCATGCCTTCCGCCGCTTCGCCGAGCAGCTTCCCGCCGCATCGGACAATATCCGCCTGATGGGAACGAGCGGCACGGTGACGACGCTCGCCAGCGTCCATCTGGCCCTCCCTTCCTACGACCGTAAGGCGATCGACGGGCTGATGGTGCCGGCGCAATCCATGCGGACGATCAGCCAGATGCTGTCGCGCATGTCGATCGGCGAGCGTTCCGAACTGCCCTGTATCGGCCACGAGCGCGCGGACCTGGTGGTTGCGGGCTGCGCGATATTGGAGGCGATCATGGACATCTGGCCGGCCAAGACCCTGGGCGTCGCCGACCGGGGCATTCGCGAAGGCATTTTGCGCTCGTTGATGGCGCGGGACGGATACAGGATATGAAGGGTAAGGGCCTCAAGGAACGAGTGCGTACCGCCAAGGGGCGCAAGACGAGCTCGACGCGCTGGCTGCAGCGGCAATTGAACGACCCTTATGTCAAGAAGGCGAAGGCGGAGGGCTATCGCTCCCGCGCCGCCTATAAATTGCTGGAGCTCGACGAGCGCTTCAACCTGCTGAAGGGCGTATCCCGCGTCGTCGACCTCGGCATCGCGCCGGGCGGGTGGAGCCAGGTGGTGCGGCAGAAGGTGCCGGGTTCAACGGTGGTGGGCATCGACCTGTTGCCGACCGATCCGTTGGACGGCGTCACGATCCTGCAGATGGACTTCATGACCGACGAAGCGGCCGATCTGTTGAAGGAAGCGCTGGGCGGACAAGCCGATCTCGTCCTCTCCGACATGGCGGCCAACACGGTGGGCCACCCGCAGACCGACCATTTGCGCACCATGGCGCTGGTCGAAGCCGGCCTTTATTTTGCCAGCGAAGTGCTGCGGCCCGGCGGCGCCTATGTCGCCAAGGTGCTTGCTGGGGGCGCCGACAACAACCTGGTCGCGGAATTAAAGCGGCTGTTCACCACGGTGAAGCACGCCAAGCCGCCCGCGAGCCGCAAGGATTCATCGGAATGGTATGTGATCGCGCAGGGATTCAAGGGATCGGCCTAGAGCGGTCGGCTTTCCACTCTTTTAGCCGGCATTCCAGCGAAAGCTGGAATCTCAGGCTGGCTTCTCCGCCTTGTGACGAACATTGTTAGATTCCAGCTTTCGCTGGAATGACGGTTCTTCCTTCGCGTGATTGGAATGGTTGCTTTTTTCACTTCTTCGCCCGTGCCTCGACGATGGCGTCCTTGAGCGCATCGTAGCCGACGGCGCCCTGCAGCACCTTGCCGCCGACGATGAAGGCGGGCGTGCCGGTCAGGCTCAGCGCGCGGGCGAGATCGTAATTCTTCTCGATTTCGGCATCGAAGCGGGGACTGGCGGACGGCGAAGCGCTGGTGCCCGCCGCGGCCTGGGCGGACTTCACCGCGTCGGGGGACGGCCGGCCAAGCGCGAACAATTTGTCGTGAAACGCCTTATACTTGCCCGCTTCGGCGGCGGCGAGGCTGACGAGCGCGGCTTTCCGGCTGTCCTCGCCAAGTACGGGGAATTCGCGCCAGACGACCTTCAATTTCTTGTCTTCCTTCAGGAGCCGTTCGACGTCCGGCTGGCTTGCGCGGCAATAGCCGCAGGCATAATCGAAGAATTCGACCAGCACGACATCGCCGTCCGCCGCGCCCGCCCAGGCGCCCGCGAACGGCGTCTCGATGGCCTTGCGATTGGCGTCGACCACCTTGGCGATCTCGCGCGCCTGCAGCCGCTCCATCGCTTCGGGAATGATTTCCGGATGGGCGAGGATATAATCGTGCACGATCTTCTCGATCGCGGCGCGGTCCTGCCCCGAAACCGGCGCGCCGGGCGCCAGCGCCATTGCCGAAGCGCCGAGAAGGACGCCCACCAAGCCTGCGGCCAAAATCATTCTCCTCTTGCGGATGAAGCCGGTGAAACCGCGTCCCGCCCCCGTGTCGTCCGTCACCGTTTCTTGTCTTTCCTGATCGCCTCTTCGGCCACCATCTTGATATCCTGCGCGCGCAGCCAGTCAGCGCTGTTTTCCGGAATGCCGTGGAGCGCCTGTTGCGCGCTGGCAAGGGCGAGCTTCGGATCGCCCTGCAGATTATACCGCTCCGCCGTTGCCAGTGCGGCGCGGGCCGTGTCGCCTTCGCGGTCGTAGATGATGCCAAGTTGATACCAGGCGAAGGGATTGGAATTGTCGCGCGCGACGGCGGCGCGGAGCACACCCTTCGCTTCCTCGAAATTCTTCGGATCCTCGGTCGCGATCAACGCGTGGCCGAAAAGGGCCGAAATGAGCGGCTGATCGGGCGCTTGCGCGACCGCGTCGCGCAAGGCTTCCACGGCCTCGGCCGGGCGACCGGATTCGAGCAGAACCTGGCCCTTGAGCTCAAGGAAATAGGGGTCGTGCGGCGCTTCGGCGAGCAGGCTGTCCACTTCCGCGACCGCTTTGTCGGGGAAAGCGGTCTTGTGATAGGCATAGGCCCGGGCATAGCGGGCGGGCATGCTCTTGTTGGTTTCGGGATAGGCGATGAGCGTCTGGCGCGGGTCGTTGACGAAGCCCGCGAGCTTCGCCTTCACGCGCTGAAAACGCGCTTCGATCGCCGGATCCGTCTTTTTGTCCCACGCGGGATCGGCGCGGTAGCGCGCCTCGAGCCATTGAATGCGCTCGCCCGACAAGGGGTGGGTGCGGCCGTAGCTATCCTCCTGCGGGATGGCGAGGCGGAATTCCTGGTTCTGCAATTTCTTGAAGAAAGAGAGCGAGCCCTTCCCGCTAACCCCTGCGCCGGAGAGGAATTTGGCACCCGCCTGATCCGCGCTCGATTCTTCCGCCTTCAGGAAAGCGAGGAACTTGCCCATCGCCGCCTGCTGGCCCGCCGCCATGATGCCCGCGCCCGCCTCCCCGGCCCCCGCCGCGACGGCGGCAACGCCGAGGAGCAGGGACAGGATGGTGATGCCGGTCGCGGTCCCGGCGCCCTGACTGTAGCGGATGACGTGGCCGCCGGTGATATGGCCAAGCTCGTGGGCGATGACGCCCTGCACCTCATTGGCATTGTCGGCAGCGGCGATCAGGCCGGAATGGATGTAGACGACCTGGCCTTGCGAGACGAAGGCATTGATCGAATTGTCGCCGATCAGCACGATCTCGACATTTTCCGGCCTCAGGCCCGACGCCGCGACGATCGGGCGGGACATGTCCTTGAACAAGGCTTCGGTTTCGGCATCGCGGAGGATGGATTGCGCGGCGGCGGGCTGGACGAACGCGGCGAAGCTCAACGCCAGGAGCATGACGTATCGCACAATTTGTGCTCCGGCGGAGGCCGGAGTCCAGCGGCGCTGATCGAAGGACTGGGCTCCGGCCTCCGCCGGAGCACGATGTGCGCTTTGACCCATCATCCGCTTATCCTTCCCGGCGGCTGAACAGCCGATGAAGTGCGAAGGGCGGCTCCCCATGCGAACCGCCCTTTATCCTATCAGCCGCCGAAAGTGCGCTGCCACCAGCCGCGGCGCGGTTCGCCGGTTTCGGCCGCGTCATTGTCCTCCGCGCTTCCAGCGGAGGATACCGCGGCTTCCTGACGGTCGATGGCGGGCCCTTCCGGGGCGGCGGCCGGTCCGGCATCGCCCTTCTTGCGGCGGGTGCGCTTGGGCTTGGCCGGAGCGTCATCGGCTTCGGCCGCGTCATTGGCGGCGACCGGCGCGGGTTCGGGGGCGGCTTCGGCCGGAGCGGCTTCGGCGGCGCCGTCGGCCGCGGCATCGGCCTTCTTGCGGCGGCTGCGCTTCGGCTTGGCGGGCGCTTCTTCCGCGACGGGTTCGGGTGCGGCTTCGGGTGCCGGTTCCGGCTGAACCTCGATCGCGGTCTCGACGGTGGCCTCCGCATCGCCCTTCTTGCGCGCGCGCGGACGGCGGCGCGACTTGCGCGGCTTGTCGCCGTCCTCGGCTTCGACGGCCTCGGCGGCCGGTTCCGGCGCCGCTTCGACTTCCGGAGTCTCGGTTACGGCCTCGTTCGCCTCGATTTCGCCTTCCTGACCGTTCCTGCGCCGTCCGCCTCGGCGGCCCCTGCGGCGGCGGCGGCGGCCGCGGCGTTCGCCTTCATCTTCCTCATCATGTTCAGGATGTTCGCCGCTTTCGGGATGGTCTGGACGCTCAGGGCGCTCAGCGCGCTCGGCACGGTCTCCGCGCCTGCCGCGTCCGCCGCGCTCACGGCCGGAGCGGCGCTCTTCGCGTTCTTCGCGCTCCTCCTGCTCGTCGGCTTCTTCTTCCTCTTCCTCGAATTCCTCGATGAGTTCTTCCTCATCGATGGCCGGTGCGGAAACGGCGGGTTCGTAGCGCTTTTCAGGGCGCGGGCCGGTGGCCTCCACGCTCATCTTGGCGCCTTCGAACGTCTCGTCGATCATCACTTCGACAATGACGCCATAACGTTCCTCGACCTCGGCGATCTCGGCCCGCTTCCTGTTCAAGACATAGATGGCGGCTTCGCGGCCGGCGCGCAGCACGATGCGGTTGCCGCGTCCGCGGGCCGCTTCGTCCTCGATCATGCGCAGCGCCGACAGGCCCGCCGAGGAGGCGGTGCGCATCAGGCCCGAGCCCTCGCAATGCGGGCAGGGCTTGGTCGAGGCTTCGAGCACGCCGGTACGCAGGCGCTGGCGGCTCATTTCCATGAGGCCAAAGGACGAGATGCGGCCGACCTGGATGCGGGCGCGGTCGTTCTTCAAAGCCTCCTTCATCGCCTTCTCGACTTTGCGGACATGGCCGTTCTGTTCCATGTCGATAAAGTCGATGACGACGAGGCCCGCCATGTCGCGCAGGCGCAGCTGGCGGGCGATCTCGTTCGCGGCCTCGATATTGGTCGCATAGGCCGTCTGTTCGATATTATGCTCGCGCGTCGACCGGCCGGAGTTGATGTCGATCGAGACCAGGGCCTCGGTCGGGTTGATGACGAGATAGCCGCCGGACTTCAGCTGGACGAGCGGCTGGTACATGCCCGCAAGCTGATCCTCGACCCCGTAGCGTTGGAAGAGGGGCACCGGATCGGCATAGCCGCGCACCTTCTTCATGTGGCTCGGCATCAGCAATTTCATGAAGGCGCGGGCATGCTTGTAGCCCTCGTCGCCCTCGACGATCACCTCGTCGATGTCGCGATTGTAGATGTCGCGGATCGCCCGCTTGATGAGATCGCTGTCGCCGTAGATGAGCGCTGGCGCCGCCGATTGCAGCGTCTTTTCGCGAATCTGATCCCACAGCCGCGCGAGATAATCGAAGTCGCGCTTGATCTCGGTCTTGGTGCGCTGGAGGCCCGCGGTGCGGACGATGCAGCCCATCGTCCGGGGCAGGTTGAGATCGGCCATGATGGCCTTGAGGCGCTTGCGGTCGGCGCCGTTCGAAATCTTGCGCGAAATGCCGCCGCCATGGCTGGTGTTCGGCATCAGCACGCAATAGCGGCCGGCGAGAGAGAGATAGGTGGTGAGCGCCGCGCCCTTGTTGCCGCGCTCTTCCTTCACGACCTGGACGAGCAAAACCTGGCGGCGCTTGATGACGTCCTGGATCTTATAGCGGCGGCGCAGTGCCTGGCGCTTTTTGCGCAATTCGTCGGCGGCATTTTCTTCCGGACGATTATGCTCGGCATGGGCGGGCGGCATGTCGTCGTGATGCTCGTCCTCGGCGGACTCGCCTACTTCTTCGACGCCGTCGAAGTCGCCATCGTCGTGATCGCCGTCATCGTCCCAGCGGCTGTCCTCGGCGGCGCGCAGGCGCTCTTCCTCGGCAGCATGCTCGGCTTCCTCGCGGAGCAGGGCCTCGCGGTCCTCGCGCGGGATCTGATAATAATCCGGGTGGATTTCGCTGAAGGCCAGGAAGCCGTGGCGGTTGCCGCCATAATCGACGAAGGCCGCCTGCAGCGACGGTTCGACCCTGGTTACCTTGGCGAGATAGATATTTCCCTTGAGCTGCTTGTGCTCGGCGGATTCGAAATCAAATTCCTCGATCCGGTTTCCCTTGACGACGGCCACCCTGGTTTCTTCCTGGTGGCGTGCGTCGATCAGCATACGCATGGTCATGAATGTCACTCCACGCGCGTGCCGCCGCTCCGGGGCCTCCCTCGCCTTTCGGTCGGAAGGTTGAGGCCAAAGCGGCGCTGCCCGCGCGCTCGAATATGGACGAAGGCGCGGCGGAAAGCCGCCGGCCTGCAAATGTCCGGGTTGAAAAGAAAATGTGCGTGTCTGCTGCGTATGGCAGGCCGGAATGTGTCACCGGCCGCAAAGTCCCCGCGACAACGCCATGACCCGTGAGGGGGCGTTGGAGGTCGGGGGAGAAATGCCTCATGCAGCGTCAACCTAGAAACACCGGCTTAAGGACCGGCACGAAATCATGAGCGGCTCTAATAAAATGCGGGGCCGCCGTGTCTTCGCCCTAACAGCTAAGCAGGAGAGCGGCAACCGTTAAGGGGGCGCAATGTCCGCATTTTCGCTGGACGTCCGCGCCAGGAAGGCGGCACAGAGCGGCGATGCTCGCGCTTGCCGTCTCCATCGCGCTCTGGCTCGGCCTGCTCGCCGATGGCGGCGGCGCGACCGTCATGCTCGATGCACCGGAAGCACGGCCGATGGACCTGCCGGAGATCGTAGGCGCAGCCGATCCGCGCCGCCCGCTGATCGTCATCGATCCCGGCCATGGGGGTTCCGACCCTGGCGCCGTGGCTCCGGACGGCACGCAGGAAAAAAGCGTGACGCTCGCGGTCGCCGCGGCGGTGCGCGAAGCCCTGGCCGAAGGCGGCCGCGTCCGCGTCGCCCTGACCCGCGCCGACGACCGGCGGCTGGGCCTTCGCCAGCGTTTCGAAATCGCGCGGAAGCTGGGCGCGAGCCTGTTCATTTCGATCCATGCCGATGCGGCGCCCAATCCCCAGGCGACCGGCGCCACCGTCTACAGCCTGTCCGAAGTCGCTTCGGACCGGGAAGCGGCCGAGCTGGCCAGCCGCGAGAATGCGGCGGAACTGGTCGGGGCACAGGACGCGCAGGGCGGAAGCGCGGTCAACCGCATCCTGATCGACCTCGCCCAGCGCGAGAGCATGGCCGCCTCCGCCGCTTTCGCCGATCTTCTCGTCCGCGAAGCCGAAGGACAGGTGCCGCTCCGCCCCGAACCGCGCAAATTCGCTTCGCTCATCGTGCTGAAGGCGCCCGACATTCCCTCCATATTGTTCGAAATCGGCTACATGACCAATGCGCAGGATGCCGCCTTTCTCGGTTCCGGCGAAGGAAAGGCGCGGATCGCGGCGGCGATGCGGCGCGCCATTGAAATCCACGCCGCGCGGCTGATGACGGGCGATTGACCGCAGCCGCGCTTCACCCTCTTCGCCTTATCCGCTAAAGCCCTTTCGAATGACCGCAGAATCGGCCCCCGCTCCCCGCTTCGATGTTCGCCCCGCCTTGGCCCGCGTGGGCGAGCGGCTGCGCGCCGTCTGGGGGACGCGTTGGGGCAAGATCGGGGCGGCTCTCATCGCGCTCCCGATCCTTGGCTACATCATTCTTTGGCTCATCTTCGCCGCGACCTTGCCGTCGGCGGAATCCCTGCTGACCTACCAGCCCGATCTTCCGTCCAATGTGCGCGACGTGGACGGCAACCCCGTCCAGACCTTCGCCCGCGAGCGGCGCGTCGAGCTTGCCTATGACGAATATCCCGAGCAGCTCATTCAGGCCTTCATCTCGGCCGAGGACAAGACCTTCTTCAGCCATGGCGGCATCGATTATCCCGGCACGATCGGGGCGGTGTTCGACTATATTTCGAAAGCCGGATCGGGCGAGCGGGCGCGGGGCGGATCGACCATCACCCAGCAAGTGGCGAAGAACCTGCTGCTCGGCGACGAATATTCGGTGGCGCGCAAGATCAAGGAAGCCTTCCTCGCCCGGCGCATCGAAAATGTGCTGACCAAGCAGCAGATCCTGGAGCTGTATCTCAATCAGATCTTCCTCGGCCGGAACGCTTATGGCGTCCAGTCGGCGGCGCGCGCCTATTTCGACAAGGACGTCGACCAGCTGACCTTGCCGGAAGTCGCCTATCTCGCCGTCCTTCCCAAGGCGCCGAGCAATTACGATCCGCAGCGCCACACGGAGCGCGCGCTCGACCGCCGCAATTATGTGCTGCGGGAGATGGAGAGCAACGGTTATATCACCGCCGCCCAGCGCGCGGAAGCCTCCGCCGCTCCGCTCGGCACGGTGCGAGGGCCCCGGACCACTATCCGCAATATCGGCGGCTACTTCATGGAAGAGGTTCGCCGCACGCTGATCGATCGTTATGGCGAGAAGAAGGAAAAGGGGCCGAACGGCGTCTATTCCGGCGGCCTCTGGGTGCGCACATCCGTCAACGTGAAGATGCAGGAGTCCGCCGCCACGGCGCTTCGCGACGCGCTCGTCCGCTACGATCGCGGCCGGGGCTGGCGCGATCCCGGGCTCAGCATCGACATGGCGAGCGATTGGCGCAGCCAGCTCGCGGCGGCCGAATATGGCGTCGGCTATGACGATTGGCGCAAGGCCGTGGTCCTCGAAAAAGCGGGCGGCAGCGCGACGATCGGGTTCGAGGACGGATCGACCGGCACCTTGCCCGCGAGCGGGGCCGCCGTGCCGAAGCGCGGCACCGGCGGATCGGCGTTCAATTACCTCAAACCCGGCATGATCATCGCCGTGAAGGACGAAGGCGGCGCCTATGCCCTGCGCTCCGTCCCGGAGGTTTCGGGCGGCATGGTCGTCGAGGAAGTAGGATCGGGCCGCATCCTTGCCATGCAGGGCGGGTTCGACGTGCGCGGCTCTTCCTTCAACCGCGCGACGCAGGCGCAGCGCCAGCCGGGATCGACCTTCAAGCCGATCGTCTATTCCGCCGCGTTGGACAACGGCATGACGCCGGCGACACTGATCGCCGACGCGCCCTTCTGCGCTTCGCAAGGGGCGGGCATGCCGCAAAAATGCTTCCGCAACTTCTCCGGCGGCTATGCCGGTCAGCAGACGATGCGCTGGGGCCTTGAGCAATCACGCAACCTGATGACCGTGCGCGCGGCGAGCCAGACGGGCATGGACAAGGTCGTGCGCCTGTCCAAAACGCTGGGCGTGGGCGAATATGACCCTTATTTGTCCATTTCCCTGGGCGCGGGCGACACGACGGTCACGAAGATGACCAATGCTTTCGCCATTCTCGCCAATCAGGGCCGCGCCCTCACCCCGACGCTGATTGATTACGTTCAGGACCGCAACGGCAAGGTCATCTACCGCACCGACACGCGGCCCTGCGCGGGCTGCAACGCGCCCGATTGGGACGGCAGGCCCATGCCGCGGCCGCCGCTGCGCACCAAGCAGCTGATGGACCCGATGACCGCCTATCAGATGGTCCATATCCTGGAAGGCGTCGTCCAGCGCGGCACCGCGCAGACGTTGCGGGAACTGGGCCGTCCGATGTTCGGCAAGACCGGCACGACCACGGGCCCGACCAACGTCTGGTTCATCGGCGGCACGCCGCAGGTGGTGGCGGGCGTCTATATGGGCTTCGATCAGCCCCGGCCGATGGGCGGCTATGCCCAGGGCGGCACGCTCGCCGCGCCGATCTTCAAGCAATTCGCGAAGGCCGCGCTCATGGACCTGCCGGTCGTGCCGTTCCGCGCGCCGCAAGGCATCCGCATGGTCCGCATCGACCGCCGGTCCGGCCAGAAGGTCTATGGCGCCTGGCCGACCGACGAACCCAAGGCGGCGGTGATATGGGAAGCGTTCAAGCCGGAAAGCGAGCCCCGCCGGGTCGTTCGCCGAGACACGCTGCCACCACCCAAAATGGCGAGCGCCGCCTCCCGCCCCGCGCGAGCCAAGGCAGCCGCACCGCCGCCGCAGACTCAAAGCAGCAGCGATTTCTTGCAAAGAGAGGGCGGGATTTACTAGGCGTGCATGCAGGGCACGCCGTGTCCCGGCGAAGGCCGGGATCCAGCCCGACAAAGTATCTGGATCCCGGCCTTCGCCGGGATACAGTCCATTGGAGAAAATGAATGCGCGCCGAAGCGCAAGCCTATGCCGATCAGATCAATGCCGCCCTGGCCCTTCTCCGCCGCTTTCTCGATTGGGATCGCGCCTTGCGGCGGCTGGACGAATTGAACAGCCGCGTCGAAGACCCGGCGCTCTGGAACGACGCCAAGGCCGCGCAGGACGTGATGCGCGAACGCCGCCGGCTCGATGAAGCGATTTCGGCGACCAACGCCATTTCCAAAGAGCTTGCGGACACGATCGAGCTGATCGAGATGGCGGAGGCGGAAGGCGATGAAGCCTTGGTCGACGACGCCGTCGCCTCCCTCCAGGCGCTCGCCGAACGGGCGGAGAAGGACAAGGTGACCGCGCTCCTCGCCGGTGAGGCCGACGCCAACGATACTTATGTCGAGATCAATTCGGGTGCAGGCGGCACGGAAAGCAACGACTGGGCCGGAATGCTCCAGCGTATGTACAGCCGCTGGGCGGAGCGGCACGGCATGAAGGTCGAGCTCGTCGACTATCATGCGGGCGAACAAGCGGGTATCAAATCCGCGACCCTGCTGGTGAAGGGCGAGAATGCCTATGGCTATGCCAAGACGGAAAGCGGCGTTCACCGCCTCGTCCGCATCAGCCCCTATGACAGCTCGGCGCGGCGCCACACCAGCTTCGCCTCGGTCTGGGTCTATCCGGTGATCGACGAAAATATCGAGGTCGAATATAATGAAAGCGACCTGCGCATCGACACCTATCGCGCCTCGGGCGCGGGCGGGCAGCATATCAATACCACCGATTCCGCCGTCCGCATCACGCACATTCCGACCGGCATCGTCGTCCAATGCCAGAACCAGCGTTCGCAGCACAAGAACAAGGCCGAAGCCTATAACCAGCTCCGCGCCCGCCTTTACGAGCTGGAATTGCAGAAGCGCGAGGCGGAAGCCAGCGCGACGGCTGCATCCAAGACCGATATCGGCTGGGGCCACCAGATTCGCTCCTACGTGCTGCAACCCTATCAGCTGGTGAAGGATCTGCGCACCGGCGTCACCTCCACCGCGCCGTCCGACGTGCTGGACGGCGATCTCGACCGCTTCATGGCCGCCGCCCTTTCGCAGCGCGTGACGGGCGAAAAGGTCGAAGTCGAAGATGTGGATTGAGAGCCTCATCACATCACGCATCTTAGCCCTCCCCCTTGATGGGGGAGGGTTGGGTGGGGGTGATGCTCGGCATAGTGCGGCGCACTTCCCCGGCATCACCCCCACCCAGCCTCCCCCATCAAGGGGGAGGGGCATGATTGCGCTTCTCATCCCCCTCGCGCTTCTCGCCGCCTGCAAGGAGCAGCCGGAAAAATCGCCCTTTCCCGATCCACAGCGCCCCGTCGCGCCGATCGTGTCGTCCAGCTATTCCAACGAGGATTCCCGCGACAGCGTCGGCGAGTTTGAAACCGTCGTCCGGCTCGCGGGCGTCGGCCCCGGCATGTCGGTCGCCGATATCGGCGCGGGCGAGGGCTATTATACCGTGCGCCTTGCCCCCCTGGTGGGCGCGCGGGGGCGCGTTCTGGCGCAAGACATCGTGCCGGAAACCCGCAACGCGCTCGCCAGTCGTGTTCAGCGCGAGCGGCTCGACAATGTCGCGGTGAAATTGGGCGAGCCCAACGATCCCAAACTGCCGCAAGCCTCGTTCGACCGCATCTTCATGGTACACATGTATCACGAGATCGAGCGGCCGAGCGAATTTCTCTGGCACCTCCGCCCCAGCCTGAAGAAGGGCGGCAGCGTCGTCGTGGTCGATGCCGACCGGCCGACCAACCGGCACGGCACGCCGCCCAAGCTGCTCATCTGCGAATTCGCATCGGTGGGGTTCGAACTGTCGAGCTTCGAGCGGCTCGGCGACAGCGAATCCTATTTCGCGCAATTCGTGGCGTCGGGCGCCCGGCCGGAACCGGCGCAGATCCAGGTCTGCCAGGTCTAGATCAGCCCCATCGCCCGGAGGCTGCGGCATCCGCCATCCGCGAAGATCAGGTGATCGCGCAGGGCCACGCCGATAGCACTCGCCACCTCGGCAAGCCGGCGCGTCGAATCCTTGTCGCGCGCGCTCGGCCGCGGATCGCCGCTCGGATGATTGTGGGCAAGGATGATGGCGTGGGCTTCCACGCTCAGTGCGTCCCGGACGATGTCGCGGATGGGAAGATCGACCCGGTCCTCCATCCCCGCCGTTTCGCTGAAGCCAAGCACGCGCCCCTCCCCGTCGAGATGCGCGACGATGAGTTTTTCCGAGGCGCAATTGGCGAGGATCGGCGCGAACAGGTCCGCCGCATCGCGCGCGGTGAGGATTTTCAAGTCGGCATCGGCGACATCCACCATGGCGTCTTCTTGCCATGTTTCGACACCAAAAAGGTCCACAAGCCGATCCATTTCGGATCGAAGCGAAGCCGCTTGGATTGCCGCGCGCGAGCCGCCATAAGCGGACCATGCAAGCCTATCTCGACCTTATCGCCCGCATTCTCGACGAAGGGGTGGCGCAGCAGGACCGCACCGGCACCGGCACCCTGTCCGTCTTCGGCCATCAGATGCGGTTCGACCTGTCGAAGGGCTTTCCGCTCGTCACGACGAAGAAACTCCACCTGCGCTCGATCATCATCGAATTGCTCTGGTTTCTGAACGGCGACACCAATGTCCGTTACCTCAAGGATAACAAGGTCAGCATCTGGGATGAATGGGCCGACGCGAACGGCGATCTCGGCCCCGTCTACGGCAAGCAATGGCGCGATTGGGAAGGGCCGGACGGCGTCCGCATCGATCAGATCGCCGCGCTGATCGACCAGATCAATACCAACCCGGCCTCGCGCCGCCAGATCGTATCGGCCTGGAATCCAGCCGAGATCGACCGCATGGCGTTGGCCCCGTGCCATTGCCTGTTCCAGACGCAAGTCGCGAACGGCAAGCTCAACCTGCAGCTTTACCAGCGCAGCGCCGACGTGTTTCTGGGCGTGCCATTCAACATCGCGAGCTATGCCCTCCTCACCCACATGCTCGCCCAGCAATGCGGGCTGGAGCCGGGGACGTTCGTGTGGACCGGGGGCGATTGCCACCTTTATTCGAACCATCTCGACCAAGCGCGCCTGCAACTGACCCGCGACCCGCGCCCGCTGCCGACCCTGACGATCAAGCGCAAGCCAGACGGCATCGACCGCTATGCCTATGAGGATTTCGAGATTAGCGGCTACGATCCCCACCCGCATATCAAGGCCGAGGTGGCGGTTTGACCCGCGCGCCATTCGTCATTCCAGCGAAAGCTGGAATCTCTTTGCCTTCAAAGTGGCGGGAAAGAAGAAGTGAGATTCCAGCTCTCGCTGGAATGACGGGGTAGGGATGTCAACGCGCATGCCCCGTATCGCCATCGTCGTCGCCCGCGCCGAAAACGGCGTAATCGGGAAGGACGGCAAGCTCCCCTGGCACCTCCCCGCCGACCTCAAGCATTTCAAGGCGGTGACGCAAGGCGCGCCGATGATCATGGGCCGCAAGACGTTCGAAAGCCTGCCCGGCCTGCTGCCGGGGCGCCGCCATATCGTCGTCACCCGCGATCCGCTTTGGCGGGCGGCGGGAGCGGAAGTCGCTCGCGGCGTGGAAGAGGCTTTGGCCTTGGCGGGGGGCGAACGCGTATCGGTGATCGGCGGCGCCGAGATCATTCGCCTGTTCGAACCGCTGGCGACCGCCTGGGAATTGACCGAACTGCACTGCGACGCCGATGGCGACACTTTTCTTGATCCCCCGAATCCGCAAAGATGGCGCGAAACGGCGCGCGCGCGGCATCCGGCGGAAAACGGCCATCCCCCTTTCAGTTTCGTGCATCTGGAAAGAGCGACATCATGATATTGGCCCTTCTCGCCCTCGGCATGACCCCGCAGCCGGGCGAGGTGAAGACCTTCGGCGACTGGATGGCCGGATGCGACAATGGCCGCGCCTGCCGCGCGGTGGCGCTGCTTGACGAAAATGGAAGCAGCGATTGGACGATCGCGATCGACCGGGGGGCAGGCCTGTCCGACCTTCCGACCGTCAACTATCGCGAAAATGACCTGCCGGAGACTTGCACCCATTACGACATCTACATTGACGGGGTGAAGCAGCCCCTCGACCTGGCGTCGGCCTGCCCGGACGGCAAGACCATCAAGCTGCGCGAGATCGCCCACGATTATGGCCCCTACGACCCCAATCTGCCCGCGATCCTGAAGGGGAGCCTGATGGAATATCGCCTGGAAGACGGGCGCGTCGCCGCGCGCGTGTCCCTGAAGGGCAGCGCGGCGGCCTTGCGCTACATGGACGAGCAGCAGGGCCGGATCGGAACCGCCACCGCCCTGACGGAAACGGGAAGCGCCGAGCAGGCCCCTCTGCCCGCCCTGCCGGAAATCGCCGCCGTCGCGCCGACGCGCCCGGCCCCGCCCGCGCGGCTCAACAAGGCGCAGATCGTGAAGTGGCAGAAACAGGCGCAATGCGATCTGGCCGGGAGGATGGAAGGCGCGGAAAGCCACCGGCTGGACGACCGCACGAGCCTCATCCTCGCGCCGTGCTGGCTCGCCGCCTACAATGCGGGTTCGCTTGCGCTCATCGCCCGCAAGGCGGACGGCAGCGACGCCGCGCCCGCGCCCATTGCGCGAGATCTTGGCGCGGATGGCACGGCATCGAAAGCCGCGCCGGTCATCGCGGGGGCGGAATGGTCGAAAGCATCCAACCTTCTATCAAGTTATTACAAGGGAAGAGGGATTGGCGATTGCGGCATACGTCAAATCTGGGCCTGGGATGGGCAAGCCTTCCAGCTGGCGTCCGCGGCCAAAATGGATGAATGCCGCGGCTCGGGGGATTTTATCCCGGTTTGGCGGGCGGAAGTCGTCCGCACTGGCTCTTCCCAATGATACGCGCCCGTTGTTCATCCCTGCCGCCTCCCGTATAGCGCGCTGATGGAGCGGCTGGACGGCGGCGCGAAGGTGCCGGAACATCTGCACGGGGGCATCGTCGCGCTCGGCAATTTCGATGGATTTCATCTGGGCCATCAGGCGGTGGTCGGCCGTGCCGTGGAGCGCGCGCGTGCCGAAGGGCGTCCGGCGCTGGTCGCGACCTTCGATCCGCATCCCGTCCGCCATTTTCGCCCCGACACGCCGCCCTTCCGGCTCACCACGCTGGATCAGCGCCAGCGGCTGTTCGCGGAAGCCGGCGCGGACGCAATGCTCGTTTTCCATTTCGACGGGGAATTGGCGAGCGTCACCGCGGAGGATTTCGTCACCGACCGGCTGCTCGCCCGCATCGGCGCGGCGGGCGTGGTGACGGGGGAAGACTTCACGTTCGGCAAAGGGCGCGGCGGCGATACCGGCGTGCTCCGCGCCATGGGCGAAGAGCATGGCTTTTCCGTCGACACGGTCGCGCCGGTGCTGAACGACGGCTTGGCGGTGTCGTCCAGCCGTATCCGCGAAGCGTTGCAGGTCGGCGATTGCGAGACGGCGGCGCGTCTCCTCACCCGGCCCTTCGCGATCGAGGCCATTGTCGAACATGGCGACAAAAGAGGGCGGGCGATCGGCTATCCGACCGCCAATATGAGCCTCGGCAAATATCTCCGTCCCGCCTTCGGCATCTATGCCGTTCGCGGGCGATTGCCGAACGGACGGTCGCTGGATGGGGCCGCGAGCCTCGGCATCCGCCCGATGTTCGACCCGCCCAAGGAATTGCTCGAACCCTATTTCTTCGACTTTTCCGGCAACCTGTACGGACAGAGGGTGGAGGTGGAGCTTATCTCCTACCTGCGCCCGGAAGCGAAATTCCACGATATGGACGCTCTTATCCGCCAGATGGACGCCGATTGTATCGAGGCGAGGCGCCGCCTTTCCCTCTATTCGTCACCCCGGACTGATCCGGGGTCCACGAACACGGGGGGCTAGCCGGAAAAGCCCCGTGTTCATAGATGCTGGGTCAAGTCCAGCATGACGGGTGGTTTGCAAATTGCAAACCACCCGCTAAGCCCGCCACCGACATGTCCGAAAAACCTGACTATAAGAATACCGTCTTCCTGCCGCAGACGGATTTCCCGATGAAGGCCGGCCTCGCGCAGAAGGAGCCGGCCATTCTCGCGCGCTGGTCCGAGCAGGGGCTGTACGACAAGCTCCGCGCGGCGCGCGCGGGCAAGACCCGCTTCATCCTCCACGACGGCCCGCCTTACGCCAATGGCGACATCCATATGGGCCATGCGATGAACAAGGTGCTGAAGGACATCATCGTCCGATCCCGCACCCTGATGGGCTATGACGCGCCTTACGTTCCGGGTTGGGACTGCCACGGCCTCCCCATCGAGTGGAAGGTCGAGGAAGCCTATCGCAAACAGAAGCTCGATAAGGATCAGGTGCCGACCGCCCAATTCCGCGCCGAATGCCGGGCCTATGCCGACAAATGGGTGGATGTGCAGAAGGCGCAATTCCAGCGCCTCGGCATCATGGGCGAGTGGGACGACCCCTATCTCACCATGAATTACGAGGCCGAGGCCGCAATCGTGGCTGAGCTTCTGAAATTCGCCGAAAGCGGCCAGCTCTACCGCGGCGCCAAGCCTGTGATGTGGTCGCCCGTGGAGAAGACCGCTCTGGCCGAAGCCGAAGTGGAATATGAGGACATCACCTCGACCCAGATCGATGTTGGATTTGAGATTGTTGAGGCGCCGAATGCGCCCGAAATAATCGGGACATACGCAGCTATCTGGACCACGACACCGTGGACGATTCCGGTCAATCAAGCTTTGGCGTATGGACCCAACATCCTCTATTTTATCGTATTCGATGGGACAAATCGTTTTCTCGTGGCGGATGCGCTGCTGGAATCGTTCTCACAGCGTACCGGAATTCACATCTCCCCAGCAGCGCGAGCTTTCGCGCTGAAATTGGGCAATGACCATTTCTTGGATGGAAAAATCCCGTCCGACTTAGGCTTCAACGCATTTGAGAACCTAGCTGGGTGGATTCCTGGATCCCGCTTGAAAGATGGAATGGCGATGCACCCGATGCATCACCTGGGCGGCTTCTATGCCAGCCCGCGCCCCCTCCTCCCCGGCGATTTCGTCACCACCGATGCGGGTACCGGCCTTGTCCACATGGCACCGGACCATGGCGAGGACGATTTCCTGCTCTGCAAGGCGCATGGGATCGATCCGGTTTTCGCCGTCACCGACGACGGGCGCTATCGCGAGGATTGGGCGTGGCTCGGCGGCCAGGGCAGCGTCATCAATCCGAAGTTCAATGCGTCGGGCAATGCGTCCAAGATGGAAGAGGGCCCGATCTGCCGCGACCTGCGCGAAGCGGGTGCCTTGCTCGCCGCGTCGGACGATTTCCAGCATAGCTATCCTCACAGCTGGCGCTCCAAGGCGAAGGTCATCTTCCGCTGCACCCCGCAATGGTTCATTCCGATGGATCAGAGCGGGGGTCAGCGTGTCTCGACTTCGCTCGACACGAACGGGGTTGAGGGCTCGCGTGACAAGGACGGAATTGAGGGCAATCCACAACCGTTCGCTTCGAGCGAAGTCGAGAAGCGTGGGCAATGCCACAACAGTGCTTCCATGACCCTCCGCGAAACGGCCATCGCCGCCATCGAAGAGACCCGCTGGGTTCCGGCCAAGGCGCAGAACCGCATAGGCGCGATGGTCGCTGGACGGCCCGACTGGGTCATCTCCCGCCAGCGCGCCTGGGGCGTGCCGATCGCGCTTTATGTGAATCGCAAGACCGGCGACTATCTCCGCGATCCCGCCGTCAACCGGCGGATCGTCGAGGCCTTCAAGAAGAATGGCGCCGATGCCTGGTTCATGGCGCGGCATGAGGAATTGCTCGGGCCCGACCACAATCTCGCCGATTACGACATCGTCACCGACATTCTCGACGTCTGGTTCGACAGCGGCTCCACCCACGCTTATGTGGTCGAGGCCCGCTATGGCGAGGGCACCCGCGCGGACCTGTATGTCGAGGGTTCGGACCAGCATCGCGGCTGGTTCCAATCCTCGCTTCTCGAAAGCTGCGGCACGCGCGGCCGGGCGCCATATGAGGCGGTGCTGACCCACGGCTTCGCGCTCGACCAGAATGGCCGCAAGATGTCCAAGTCGATCGGCAATGTCGTCGATCCGCTGAAGATAATCGACGAAAGCGGTGCGGACATATTGCGGATGTGGGTCGCCTCGACCGATTATTTCGAGGATGTGCGCATCGGCAAGGAAGTGCTCGCGGGCACGTCCGACGCCTACCGCAAGCTCCGCAACACCTTCCGCTATCTGCTCGGCGCGCTCGGCGATTTCACCGGGGCAGAGCGCGTTGCGGCGCGGGACATGCCTGAGCTGGAACGTTGGGTGCTCCACCGCCTCGCGCTTCTCGACGCGGAGCTGAAATCGGCGGCTGAGACCTTCGAATTCAATCGCTACACGCGCGCGATCACCAATTTCGCAAATGACGACCTGTCGGCTTTCTTCTTCGATATCCGCAAGGACAGCCTCTACTGCGATGCGCCGACCTCGGCGAAGCGCCGCGCCTATCGCACCGTTCTCGACATCGTCTTCCACGCGCTGGTGCGCTGGTCCGCGCCAATCCTTTGCTTCACGGCCGAGGAAGTGTGGGCGAGCCGCTATCCCGAGGAGGAGTCCATCCATCTGGAAACTTGGCCGGAAGTCGATGCCGCGTGGCGCGATGATGGGCTGGCTCAGAAGTGGGAACGCCTGAGAGAATATCGTCGTCTCGTAACCGAGACCATTGAGCCTTTCCGTCGCGAAAAGATCATACGCTCGAGCTTGGAAGCCAGTGTGACGGTTCACCACAGCCGACCCCACGATATTGCCTCTTATTCAGAAGACGAACTGGCCGAATATTTTATCGTCTCTCAAGTGGCCCTGGAACCGGAGGCATTGTCTAGCGAGGTGGCCGAAACCAGCGACACCCTTTCCCAAAATATTTTGGGAATTTCGGTGGAAGTAGCTCGCACGGACAATGAAAAATGCGGCCGCTGTTGGCGTCATTTGCCGGAAGTGAAGGAAGAAGGTGCGCTTTGCGCCCGCTGCGACGAGGTTCTCCATGGTTGATACGCACGACACATCGTTCGTCCCGAGCGAAGTCGAGGGGCGTCAGCACGAGCGCGCCTCGACTTCGCTCGGCACGAACGGAAAAGATATGACCTACAAAAGGCTTGGCCTGATCATCGCCGCCCTCATCTTCATCGCCGACCAGGCGACGAAATGGCTGATGATCGGCCCGCTGCAGCTTCAGCAGCGCGGCCTCATCGAAGTGCTGCCGATCTTCGACCTGCGCTGGACGGAAAATCGCGGCGTTTCCATGGGCTTCCTGACCGCCAGCACCGAGACGGGCCGCTGGCTTCTCGTCGCCATGACTGCCGCGATTGCCACGGGCGTCCTTGTCTGGTTGTGGCGGGAGAAGAACAAGCTCGACGCCATCGCCCTGTCGATGGTGCTCGGTGGCGCGCTCGGGAATATCGTCGATCGCACGCGTTTCGGCTATGTCGTGGACTTCGCCGATCTGCATTTTGGTGACGTTCATCCCTTTTTGGTATTCAATGTCGCCGATGCTGCCATTAGCATCGGCGTTCTGTTATTGGTCGTCCGCGCGCTTTTGACTCGCGAGCCGAAGGCCACTCGGAAGGAAATTTGATAAAAATGCGTATCGTGAAATTCGCTCTTGCCCTGACGGCGGCAACCTTGATCGCGGGCTGCGGCACGACGAACGGACTTTCGAACCGCAACGCGCCGGACGAATTCGCGGTGACGCGCAACCAGCCGCTCGTCATCCCGCCCGATTTCGCGCTGACCCCGCCACGTCCGGGCGAAGCGGCCGCGCAGGGCGTCGACAGCCGGGCCCAGGCGATCGATGTTCTGTTTGGCGGCCCGGCCCCGCGCAGCGCGGCCGAGCAGCAGGTGATCAATCAGGCCAATGGCGACGCGTCGACGGTCGGCGCGCGCACGACCGCCAGCGATCCCAACACGCCGGTCGTCGACAAGGGCGCCGTTACCCAGACCATCATCGCCGCCCCGGAAGGCCCCGGCCAGGAAGCCACGGTTTCCACGCCGCAATAAGGTTGCGGATGCGCTGTTGCGCTCCTGCCCAGTCTTTCAGAGTGATGTTGCTTGGCTCCTGCTTTCGCAGGAGCGCGAGGTCAAAAACCCACACCTAGTGACAGCACTAGGCCGGCATCCTGCCCCGGCAGATCGGGCAAATCGGTGTCGACATAGCGGATGCCCGCATTGATGGGGCCGAAACTCTTCCGCGCGCCGACCGACCAGTTCCAATAGCTGCCGAAAGCGCCCCAATCCTGCCGCCCGGCCTGAGCGGAAACGGTGACACCCGTCGCCGGAATTCCCGCTTCCAGCCCGCCGAACAGGTAGAGCATGTCCTCATCGCCGATCGCGTCCTGCGCCCAGGCATATTTGGCGCCCGCCGTCGCCTCGATAGGCCCCAGTTGATAGGAGAGCGAGGCATAGGGCTCCGCATAATCGGTGTCGCCATCGCCGCCCGGAAAGAGATAATATTGGATCCCGGCGTCCACCGACAGGCCCGGTCCCACCTGCGTCGAATAGCCGCCATAGAGGTCGAGCTGGACATCGCCATAATCCGCGACATCGTTCAACGTCGTGCCCTGCACGCCCGCGTAGAAAGCGCCGCTCGACACGGTGACCGACCCCTGCAGCGCCGGATCCTCGCCCGAACGCGACACGCCGCGGAAGCGATAATCGGACATCACAGTCACATCGGCGTCGACCGACACGCCGGTTCCCGGAACCTGGGCGGCGGCGGGCGTTGCGGCGGCGAACAAGAGGGCCGGCAGGAGGAGACGCATGACAAATCCTTCGCGAGAAAAAGCTGCTCTTCCCCTGCCCCACTTGGCGTGGAGTCGCAATCCGTTACGGCGCGATCCGCGCGAGGCCCCGGGCGAGATCGGCGATGAGATCGTCCGGATCCTCAAGGCCGATATGCAGCCGCACGATCAGGCCCTCGTCCGCCCGCCGCGTCGCCGTGCGGATGCGGTCGAGATCCACGGGGAGCGCAAGGCTTTCATAACCGCCCCAGGAAAAGCCGATGCCGAAATGACGAAGGCCGTCGATGAAGCGCGCGCGCGCCGCATCGTCGCTGGTCTTAAGCACAATCGAGAAAAGGCCGGACGCACCCTTGAAGTCGCGCGCCCACAAGGCATGGCCGGGCGTATCCGGAAGGGCCGGGTGCAGCACCCGCGCCACTTCGGGCCGGTCGGCGAGCCAGTGCGCGACCTTCAGTCCGCTTTCTTCATGCCGGCGCAGCCGCACCCCCAGTGTCCGCAAGCCGCGCAGGGTGAGATAGGCATCGTCCGGCGCCGCGCACTGGCCGAAGGCGCGCGTCGCGCGCTGCAATGCGTTCCAGGCCGCAGGCGCCGCCGTCACCGATCCCATCATGGCGTCGGAATGGCCGCAAATATACTTGGTGCAGGCGAGAATAGCGAAGTCGACGCCGCGCCCGATCGCAGGGAAAAGCAAAGGCGTCGCCCAGGTGTTGTCGAGCAGGGTGACGACCCCCAGCGCCTTCGCCCGGGCGCAGATGCCCGGCACGTCCTGCAATTCCATGGTGAGCGATCCCGGGCTTTCGAGAAAGATGGCACGCACGGAGGGGTCGAGCAATGCGTCTATATCGCCGCACGGATCGTAATAAATCGTCTCGACGCTCAAGCCCGCGAGCACATCGTCGCAAAAGGCGCGGGTCGGGGCATAGACGGTATCGGGCACCAGCAGCCGGTCCCCGGGCTTGACCACCGCCATCAGGGCCGTCGCGATGGCGGCGAGGCCGGAAGGAAATAATCTGGTCCCGGCGGCTCCCGGCTCCAGCGCGGTCAGCGCCTCTTCGAGCGCCCAGGTCGTCGGCGTCCCCTGCCGCCCATAATGCAGGCGATGCGGCTGCCCGATGCTCGCGCGCATGTCCGCGACGCTGTCGAACAGGATGGTGGAGGCATGATGGACCGGCGGATTGACGAGGCCCGCCGTCCATTCCTTGCGCCGCCCGCCGGACACGAGTTGAGTGTCTGGCCGGATATCGGGGCTCTCTTCCTCGCTCACGCGCGGCCCGTCGCCTTGGGGGTTGCGGGGTCGCTACCCCATTCGGCCCAGCTGCCATCGTATAGCCGGGCATCGTCCTTGCCGATGAGATGGGCGGCGAACAGCAGCGAGCAGGCGGTGACGCCCGACCCGCAGGTCGCGATCATCGGCTTGGCGAGGTCGATCCCGGCGGCGTCGAAGGCGGCGCGCAGCTCCTCGCCCGTCCTGAAGGTGCCGTCCGCCGCGTAGAGACTGGCATAAGGGAGGTTGCACGAGCCCGGAATATGGCCCGCCGCCATGTCGGGCCGGGGCTCCGGCTCCTCGCCCGAAAAGCGTCCCGCGCCACGCGCGTCGACAATCTCATGCTCCGACGAGTGGACGAGGCCGGACACATAATCCTTGTCCGCCACGCGCGCCGTATCGAGGGCCGCCGTGAAATGAGCGGAGCGTATCTGGGGCGCCCCTTTTTCCTCCGGCTGCCCTTCCGCCCGCCATTTTTCCAGCCCGCCATCCAGGATCGCGACCTCGCCCGCGCCATAGGATTTGAGGAGAAACCATCCCCGCGCCGCCGTGTGGAGGGGCGAATTGTCGTAGACGACGATGCGGTCGCCATCGCCGAGGCCCAGCGCCTTCATGCGGCTCGCGAACTTATGGTCCGGCGGCAGCTTGCCGACCACCGGCGCGTCGTTGCGCGTCAGCTCGCCAATGTCGAGGAAGACCGCGCCTGGAATATGCCCGGCCTCATATTCGGCCCGCGCATCGCGGTCGCCACCGGGCAGGAACCATGTCGCGTCGACGATCCTGAGGTCGGGCGCGCCGAGGTTCGAAGCCAGCCATTGGGTCGAAACGAGCGAGTCCATGTCCGCCTCCTGGTCACTCTCGACTAACGGGCGCGAATGAAGTTCCTCACATCGCGGCTGAGTGCTGCCCGATCTTCGTCACGAACATACATCATGTGCCCCGACCCATAATAGCGATACTCAATCCGTTCGACGGGAAAGCCAGTCCGGCCAAGCGCATATTCGGCGCCAAAGAAAGGCGTGGCGAAATCGTAATAGCCCTGACCCACGAACACCCGCAAATCGCTATTTTCCCGCATTGCCCGGGCGATATAAGGGGCGACGCTGCGATAATAACGGCTATCCCCTCCACCGATATTCCAGTCCCAATCGCCGACGCTGCCGATCGTCACATATTGGCGTTCGGTGTCGAACTTCAGACCGTCGCGCACCCAGCTGTTGATGGCGGCCGCATAGCCGCCGTCGATGCCGTAGAAGCTCGGGTCGTTGTCCGGCGTCTCACCCGCATTGTCGAAATCCCGTCCAGTATAACGGGCATCCAGCCGGCCGATCGTAAGGTTCCGGTCGCGAAGCAGCTCCTTGTAAAAACGGCTGTCCGTCACGCGCAGGTCGGCATTTTCCAGATATTGTTCGGACAGGCCGGTGTAACGCGCAAGCCGGCGGCGGATGTCCGCGCGCTCGTCGCCCTTCAAGGCCTGTCCTTTAAGCAAGGCGGTGGCATATTCGCCGGCCGCGAAGCGCCGCGCTTCGTCCACAAAGGTTTCGAGCGGCGGGGCATCGGGAACCTTGCCATGGAAATGCGCGGCGGCGGCCATGGACGGCAGGAACAGGATATAGGGCATTTCATTGCCCTCCACATTCGCCTGCGCGCCGAAATCGAGAATGGTGGAAATGAGAATGATGCCGTTCAGCGAAATATCGTTGAACGCGCCTTCGAGCTCGTTCGCCACCGCGGCCGAACGCGTGGTGCCATAGCTTTCGCCGCCAAGATATTTGGGCGCGTTCCAGCGGCGATTTTGGGTGAGCCAGATGCGAATGAATTCGGCGACGGATTTCGCATCGGCGGTCACACCCCAATAATCCTTGGGATCGGTCTTGCCGAGCGCATGGCTGAAACCCGTGCCGACCGGATCGATGAAAACAATGTCGGTCACGTCGAGGAGCGCGTCCGGATTGTCGACGATCGGGTAAGGCGGCCCACCATCGTCTCGCGCATCTGAAGGTATGGCTACCCGCTTCGGCCCGAACGCGCCCATGTGCAGCCAGACCGATCCTGAGCCGGGACCGCCGTTGAACAAGAAGGTGACGGGCCGGTCGGGGTCGTGTCCATCCTTGACGTAAGCGGTCGAAAAGATGGCGGCCTTCGGCGTGCCGTCCTTATCCTTAAGATAGGTTTCGCCGGCCGTCGCCGTGTAGGCGATCCGCTGGCCGCCGAAGGTGCCAATATGCTTCGTCACCGACACGGTCGGCGCCTTGACCGGCGCGGTTTCTTCCTTGGCTTTGTTCGCGGACGATTCCTGCGAGGCCGCCGGTGAAACGGCAAGGCACCAGGCCAACATTATGGATGTGGCAACGTTGACAGATTTCACGCGCAATCCCTCCCCTGTGCGGAGATGATGGCATACCTGTCAGCCGAAGGTAAAGGCGAAAGCCTCCACGCCGGGTTCCTCGAAGAGAATTTCGAACTGGGTCTGCCGCCCGCGTCCGGGATGACGGACGAGCTGGTAAAGCCTCTGTTCTCGAACCGTGCCGTAGCCGTTCGCATCCACGTCGACCCCCGCCGCGTCGCCCGGCGGCTTGCCGTCGATCAGCACGCGGAACCGCACCGGCTTGCCGCTCGCGCCCAGGACGAGATGCAAGTCGCGGGCGAAGAAGTGATAGCGGATGCCCCCGGACGGGCCGGTCAGCAGCCCGCTTTGCGGGCCGACCCGCCACTGGCCGGACAAGGCCCATTGGTTGAGGCCGAGCTCGTCGGGATAAGCATAGGTGCGGATACGGTTGAGCGCGAAGCCGCCGGGCGACTTGAACTCCTCGGCCCGCGCATAGCCGACATAGGTTTCGGGCGATCGCGATCCGCCGCCCGCCGCCGCCTGGGCGCCCGTCGCGCGCACATCGACCGGCGGCATGTTGCCCGGCGTCCGCCCCGCCTCGCGCAGCAAGGTCCGGATCACCCCTTCGGATTGCGCGTAATCGCCTTCGCCGAAATGGTGGTAGCGGACGCGTCCCTGCGCATCGATGAAATAATGGGCGGGCCAATAGCGATTGCCGAAGGCGCGCCACACTGCATAATCATTGTCGATCGCCACCGGATAGCGGATGCCGAGGTCCGCCATGGCCTTGCGGACATTGTCCACATCCTTCTCGAACGCGAATTCCGGCGCGTGGACGCCGATCACCACCAGCCCTTCCGGCCCATAGCGTTCCGCCCAGGCGCGGACATAGGGGATGGAGCGGATGCAGTTGATGCAGGAATAGGTCCAGAAATCGATCAGCACGACCTTCCCGCGCAACCCTTCGCGGGTCAGCGGCGGGGAGTTGAGCCAGGTGGTGATGCCATCGAGCGGCGGCATGCGCCCTTCGACCGGCAACGGCGCGCCCGATGCGACTTCGGAGCTTTGGGACTCGTCCATGTCGACGCCGAGCAGGCGCGACAATCCGCCTTCGATGGAGCTCGTCTGCGATTGCGAAAGGCGGGCGAGCAGGCGCGTATCGAGGCCCAGGGCAATGGCGGCGACACCGATCAGGACGAGCAGGCCAAGGGCGCGGCGCACCCATTCGCTGACCCCGAGCGAGCGTTTCATCGCCGCGAACAGGCGGCCGCCGAGAAGAAGCGCGAGCGCCAGCGAAGTCGCGGACCCGGCCGCATAGGCAAGAAGGAGCAGGCTCGTCTCGACGCTGGCGCCCTGAAGGGCGGCGCCGGTGAGGATGAGGCCGAGGATCGGCCCCGCGCAAGGGGCCCAGAGCAGACCTGTCGCTACGCCGAGCAAGAGGGAAGGCGCGGCTGTGCCGCCGCCCTGCCGCGCGTCGTCCACCGACTGCGACAGGCGGGAGCCCAAGGCGACGAGCGGGCGGGTGAGCCGGTCGGCAAGAGCAGGAAAAAGCAGGGTCAGCCCGAAGAAGGCGAGAAGCGCGATCGCCGCCCAGCGCCCGTAACGGTTGGCCTCCACCGCCCAGCCGCCGCCGACCGCCGCCAATGTTCCCACGACCGCGAAGGTGAGCGCCATGCCGATCAGCAAGGGAAGGCCGCTTTTCAGAAAGGGCAGATCGGACCGCGCGAAGACGAATGGCAGGACCGGCAAGATGCAGGGGCTGATGATGGTGAGGACACCGCCAAGATAGGCCAGGAGCAGAAGAAGCATGCATCCTCCTTGGTTTGCATGTCGATTCCCGCACCCTCCAAAAGATGCGGCGCGGCGCCAGCGGAATTATTTCATTCCCGCCCCGTTCCGTCTGCAACAAAGGATCGGCCTCTTGGTTGAAATAGGCAAGTGGGCTGAGCGGGCGAAAGAGAGTGAGGTCATCATGTTCAGGCCCTTCCTTGCCCTGCTTGCCACCGCCGCCTTGCCGGCTGCAGCGACATCCCAAACCACCAGCGGAGCCGAATTGTGGAACGCCTCGTCCCAGGGCGATGCCTGCATGGTGACGTCGTCCGACAGCGGCAGCCAGACGGTCTTGTCGATCATGGCCGCGCCGACCGACGGCGCCTTCATCTTCCTCGTGCAAAATCCGGCCTGGCAATCGCTGGAGGACGGCGCGGCCTATCCGGTCGCCGTCGAATTCGACGATTTCGGCCCCTGGCAGATCCAGGCTTCGGCCCGCGAGAATATCGACGCCGACGGGCCGGGCCTCGCTTTCACCGTCGCGCCGAGCCGTGAAGACGGCAACGGCTTCATCCAGGAAATGGTGAAGGCCAGCAGCATGGAGATCGTCGCGAACGGCGCGACCGTCGGCACGCTCAGCGTCGCGGGCAGCGAAAAGGCGATGCAGGAGCTTGCCCGCTGCATGGCGAAAAGCTGGGCGGGATTGAGCGAAGACGGCGCGGAAGTCCAGGCCGCCAGCGACACCCCGGCGACGCCGCTTTAAGCGCGGCATATCGGCGGAAAAGGCTTTTCCTCCTGCGCCGCGCCCCCTAAATCGCGGCCATGACGATGAAGCATCTCGGCCAGACGAGCGCGCTTCCGGCTTCGCCGGAAGAAGCAATTCTCGATTATGTGCCCAATCCCCGGCCCGGCACCCCCTATCTCGTGCGGTTCACCGCGCCCGAATTCACGTCCCTCTGCCCGGTGACCGGCCAGCCCGATTTCGCGCATATCATGATCGATTACGCACCGCGCGAGACGATCGTGGAATCGAAATCGCTGAAGCTGTTTCTCGGCGCTTTCCGCAATCATGCCGCCTTTCACGAGGATTGCACGGTCGGCATCGCCCAGCGCCTGGTCGACGAAATGAAGCCTTTGTGGCTGCGCATCGGCGGCTATTGGTATCCGCGCGGCGGCATCCCCATCGACGTTTTCTGGCAGAGCGGCGAGCCGCCCAATGGACTATGGGTTCCGGACCCCGGCGTCCCGTCCTATCGCGGGCGGGGCTGATTTTTTGCGCATAGCCGTCCTCGGCGCCGGATCGATCGGCTGCTTCGTCGGCGGCGTCTGGACGGCGCGAGGCTGCGACGTGACCTTCGTCGGGCGCCGGCGTGTCATGGACGAGGTGCGCGCCCACGGCCTGCGGCTGAGCGATTATGCGGGATGGTCCGCATCGATGCCGCCGGAACAGGCACGCTTCACGGCCGATCCCGCCGCATTGGCCCATGCCGATGTCATCCTCTTGACCGTCAAGAGCAACGGCACCGAAGCGGCGGCAACCGAAATTGCCCGGCATGCGAAAAAGGAAGCGGCGGTCGTCAGCCTGCAGAACGGGGTCGGCAATGCCGATCTGCTGCGGCGCCTGCTGCCGGGCCGGACGGTGCTGGCCGGCATGGTGCCCTACAATGTCGCCCATCTTGGCGGCGGACGCTGGCATAAGGGGACGGCGGGCCAGGTCATCGTCGAGGAAGGCGAGATAAGCGCAGGCCTGAAGAGGATGGCTGGCGACAGCCCTGCCGCTCTGGCCCTTTCCGGCGACATGCCCGCAATCTTGTGGGGCAAGCTCGTCATCAATCTCAACAATGCGGTGAATGCCCTTTCCGGCAAGCCGTTGCTCGCCCAGCTGCGGGAGCGCGGCTATCGGCGCGTCGTCGCGGCCGCGCAGCGCGAAGCGCTCGGCCTGTTGAAGGAAGCCGGCATCAAACCTGCCAAGGTGGGCGCGCTTCCCTCTTCCCTCCTGCCGCATGCCCTGGCCGCGCCCGACTGGCTGTTCAATGCGCTCCTGCTCCGCGCGCACAAGGTGGACGCGAATGCGCGGACCTCGATGGCCGACGATTTCGCCGCCGGACGGCCGACCGAGATCGATCATTTGAACGGCGAAGTGGTAGCCCTGGCCGAACGGCTAGGACGGACGGCGCCGGTCAACCGCCGGATCGTGGCGCTGGTTCGCGCGGCGGAAAAAGGCGGTCGACGCGATTGGAGGGCGGACGAGCTCGCAAAAGAAGTGCTTGGCTGACATGGGCTTGTCGTAAAGCGACATTACTGACATCATTGTGAGCAAGATGAGTCAAACCTTCCGCCATCCGATCGGCATCGCGCCCGCCGACATCGACTTCATGGGTCATGTCAACAACGCCACCTACCTCACCTGGGTGCAGGAGGCGGTCATCGCCCATTGGCGCAAGCTCGCCCCGGCAGAGGCGGTGGCGCGGCATTTGTGGGTCGCGCTGAAGCATGAAATCACCTATCGCAAGCCCGCCTTCCTGGACGACGATGTGTTCGCCGCCGTCATGCTGGAAAAGGTGGAGGGCGCGCGCGCCGTCTACCAAACGCTGATCAAGCGCGGCGAGGACGTGCTGGCCGAAGTGCGGTCGAGCTGGTGCTGCATCGACGCCGCGACCCGCCGCCCGGCAAGGATCGCACGCGACATCGCCGCACATTTTCTCCCAAAAGGCGAATGACCATCATCATTTGACTTCTGCCGCCGCCAAGGCACAGTCCGGCCCGCAACGAATTTCGCCGGAGACTCCCCATGCGCGCCCGCCCAGCCACTTCTCTTCTCGCCCTGACGCTCGCGTCGCTGACGCTCGGCGCCTGCACCCATGCGACGACCGCGAGCGGACCGGCGGCCAATGCCCATCTGCCCCAGGTGCCGACCCAGTTGCCGCGCACCGCAAAGCCGCTTCATTACCGGATCGAGGCGACGCCGGACGCGCAGAATCTGCGCTTTTCGGGTAAAACGTCGGTCGATATCGAGGTGCTGCAAGCAACCGACGCGATCACGCTGAATGCCGCCGATCTGCAATTCGGCACGGTCTCGCTGAGCGGACCCGGTGGACTGCGCAGCCCGGCCAACGTCGCGACGAATGAGACGGCGCAAACCGCGACCTTTACCTTCACGGAACCGCTGGCGCCGGGGCGCTACACGCTCGACATGCTTTATACGGGCCGGATCAATACCCAGGCGGCTGGCCTCTTCGCACTCGATTATCCGTCGGCCGGCGGGACCAAGCGGGCGCTCTATACCCAATTCGAAGCACCCGACGCGCGGCGTTTCTTCCCGGGCTGGGACGAGCCCATCTATCGCGCGCCCTACGACCTGACGGTGACCGTCCCCGCCAACCAGACCGCCGTCAGCAACATGCCGGTCGCGAAGCGCGAGGATTTGCCGGACGGGCTGGCGCGGGTGACGTTCGAAACCACGCCGTCCATGTCGAGCTATCTCCTCTTCCTCGGTATGGGCGAATTCGATCGCATCACCACCCAGGCGGGCGGCACCGAAATCGGCGTCGTCACCAAGAAAGGCGATGGGGAAAAGGGACGCGAGGCGCTGGCGGGATCGGCGCGCATCGTCCCTTATTACAACGATTATTTCGGCGTCCCTTATCCGTTGCCGAAACTCGACAACGTCGCCGGGCCGGGCAGCAGCCAGTTTTTCAGCGCGATGGAGAATTGGGGCGCGATCTTCACTTTTGAAAATACCCTGCTCGTCGACCCCGCCATCACCACCGACGCCGACCGCCAGCGCATCTTCGAAGTCGCGGCCCACGAAATCGCCCACCAATGGTTCGGCAATCTCGTCACCATGGCCTGGTGGGGCGATCTGTGGCTGAACGAGGGCTTCGCATCCTGGATGGCGACCAAGTCGACCGACGCGCTCAATCCGCAATGGGAAGTGCTGCTTGCCCGGGTGGGCGGGCGCGAGGGGGCGATGCGGCTCGATTCCGTCGCCACCACCCATCCGGTCGTGCAGGACATCAACACCGTGGAGCAAGCGAGCCAGGCCTTCGACGCCATCTCCTACGAAAAAGGAGAAGCGGTGATCACCATGCTGGAAGACTATGTCGGCGCCGACGCCTGGAGGGCGGGGGTGCGCGATTACATCTCCACCTATAAATATGGGAATACGGTGTCCGACAATCTGTGGGGCAAGGTCGAAAAAGCGGCGGGCAAGCCCATTACCGCCATCGCCCACGATTTCACCCTGCAACCGGGTGTCCCGCTGATCCGCGTCGAAAGCGCCACGTGCGAGGGCGGCGCGACGCAAGTGCGGTTGTCCCAAGGCGAATTCACCCGCGACCGCATGGACAAGCAGCCACTGCGCTGGCGCGTCCCCGTCATCGCAGCGACGCTTGGCGGCAGGGAAGCGCGGCAGCTCGTCGAAGGCGGATCGGCGGCCTTTACCGTCCCGGGCTGCGGCCCGCTGCTCGTGAATAGCGGCCAGGCAGGCTATTACCGGACGCTCTACACGCCCGCGATGCTCGACCAGCTGACCGCTCGTTATGGCGGGTTGGAACCCATCGATCAGCTCGGCCTTCTTGCCGACACATGGAGCCTCGGCCTCGCCGGCTACCAACCCGCGTCCGAAGCGCTCGACCTCATCGCCGCCGTGCCGGACAATGCGAATCCGCGCGTTTGGTCGAGCGTAGGCAATATTCTCAGCCAGATTTACGGCATGTATGAAGGCGATGCCGCGCGACAGGCGCAAGTCGCGCGCTACGCGAGCGCGCGTCTGTCGTCGGTGCTGAATCGGTTGGGCTGGGAACCCCGCCCCAACGAACGCGAGACCGAGGCGGTGCTGCGCTCCAGCCTGATCTCGATCCTCGGTTCCGTCGGCGATCCGGCCGTGGTGGCGGAGGCGAACCGCCGCTATGCCGCCGGTCCCTTAAGCGGTCCGCTCCGTTCCGCCATATTGGGCGTGGTCGCGGCCAATCTCGACGCCAAAGGCTGGGAGGCATTGCGTGCCCAAGCCAAGGGCGAGCAGAACAAGCTGGTCCGGTCGCAGCTTTACCGCCTCCTTGGATCGGCGAAAGACGAGGCGCTGGCACGGCGCGCGCTCGATCTCGCTTTGTCCGGCGAGCCCGATGCCACCGATAGCAGCCAGATCATCGCGGCTGTGGCAGCGGGCCATCCCGACCTCGCCTTCGACTTCGCCGTGCGCAACCGGGAGAAAGTGGAATCGCTGGTCGACGTTTCCTCGCGCAGCCGCTTCATCGCGCAGCTTGGCGGGGGATCGGCAGACCCCGCGATGATCGCCAAGATCGAGGATTTCGCCTCACGCTATCTGACCCCGGAATCGCGCCGGCCGGCCGATCAGGCGATCGTGTCGATCCGCGACCGGCTGAAGGTGCTCGAAAGCCGCCTGCCCGACATCAGCCGCTGGCTTGCCGCACGAGCAGGCTGATAAAAAAAAGGGCCGGGATTGCTCCCGGCCCTTTTTCCTTATGATCTTGAGGCCCCTTAACGGCCGGCGAGTTCCACGCCCACATAGAGGGGCTGGCTATTCGCCCGGCGGACGAGCAGCAGGACCGTATTCCGGCCTCCCCGGCGTGCAGCCTCGACGGCTGCCGCCGCTTCTTCCGGCGTCCGGGTCTGGCGCTGGTTGATCGACAGGATGATGTCGCCGGTCCGGATGCCCTTGGCCGCCGCGTCGCTCGACGGATTGACCGACGCGATGACGACGCCTTGCAGATTGACGTCGTTGAGGCGGAGATTGCGGGCGATCTGCGGCGTCAGGGTCTGAACGGTGAGGCCCAAGCCCTCGCGCGCCGCCTTCTGGCTGTCCGATTGCTGCGATGCGGGCGGCTCGGTCAGCTCCTGCTCTTCCTCGGTGCCATTGAGGCGGGCAAGTTCTTCGTCGGTCGGACGCTCGGCGATGGTGACGTTCACCGTGCGGCGCTGGCCGTTGCGGATCAGCTCGAAGGGGACCGTCGAACCGACATTCTGATTGGCGATCAGATAAGCGAGCGATTCGTCCGGCGTAACCGCGCGGCCATTGACGGTGATGATCACGTCGCCCTGCTGAATGCCGGCACGCGCGGCGGGGCCGCCCGGGCTGACGCTGCGAATGAGCTCGCCGCGATTCCGGGGCAAGTCGAGCGAGGCCGCAATGCTTTCGTCGAGCGGCTGGAAGCCGATGCCGAGATAGCCGCGCCTCACCCGCTGGCCGCGGCGCAGGGCTTCGATCACCGGCCGCGCCTGTTCCGCCGGAATGGCGAAACCGATGCCGACATTGCCGCCGGTCGGGGAGATGAGGGCGGTGTTGATGCCGACCACATTGCCATTGAGGTCGAACATCGGGCCGCCGCTATTGCCGGTGTTGATGGACGCGTCGGTTTGGATGTAGCGGTCGTAGAGGCCGGATTCGAGATTGCGGTGCACCGCGGAAACGATGCCCGCCGTGACGGTTCCGCCAAGCCCGAACGGGTTGCCGATCGCGACCACCCAGTCGCCGACCCGCGTGCGCGTCGAATCCCCGAAGCGAACGAACGGGAGCCCGTTCGCCTTGATCTTGAGCAATGCAAGGTCGGATGCTGCGTCGCGGCCGACCAATTCGGCTTCATATTCGCGACGGTCGGAGAGGGTGACCGTGATCTGGTCGACCGTCGCATTGGAGCGAGCAGGCGACACCACGTGATTGTTGGTGACGATATAACCGTCGTCCGAAATGAGGAAGCCGGAGCCCAGGGATCCGCCGCGCTGCGTTACCGTGTCGTTGCCGCCGCCGTCCGGAACTTGGCCGCCGAACTGGCGGAAAAATTCCTCGAAGCCCGGGGGCAGGCCTTGCTGGCGCCGCACCTCGATGCTCTGGCGGGTGGAGATATTGACCACGGCGGGCGCGAGGCGGTCGGCCAGGTCGGCAAAGCTCATCGGCGCGCCCGGACGGGGCGCCGATGAGGCGATTGTTCCCGGCTCGTTCTGCGCGGTCTGGGCGCTGATCGGATTGATGGTGAGCGTCGCAGCGGCCCCACCCAAAAGCAGGGCAGCGGTAGCGCCATATACGTAACGCACGATAATCGTCTCCTCAATTTCAGCCGGCGGATGCCCCCCGGCCTCCAGTCTGTTCCAACGCTATGCTTCGAAAATGAACCGCGATTGAATGACAGCCGTAATCATCATCTGCGGCCCTGAAATTCCTTCAAATATTGATTTTCGGGCGACAGGATGATGGAGGAACGGCCCATTTCCTCTCCCGATCCATTGTTAATGAACGTCGTCTCGTAAGACTGCATCGCCCGGTAGAAATCGTAGAAATCGGGATCCTGGTTGAAGGCGTCGGCATAGGTTTTCGCCGCCGCCGCGTCCGCCTCGGCCCGAATGATCTGCGCCTGTTTGGACCCTTGCGCCCGGATCGACCGTGCTTCCTGCTGACGCGCCGTCTGCATCCGCTGGAAGGCGGATTGGAGCGGCGTGCCTTCGGGCAAATCGGCGCGCTTGATCCGCACGTCGACGATTTCCGCGCCATATTGGCGGGCGACGCGGTTGAGCGCGCGCTGGATATTGTCCATCACCTCGCCGCGTTCGGGCGATAGAAGCGCCGCGAAAGGGCGGCGGCCAAGCTCGTTGCGCAGCGCCGAGCCGAGGATGGGGCGAAGCTGGTCGCTCACCCGGTCCTCCGTCCGCGCGGAAATATACATGCGGAGCGGGTCGACGATGCGGTAGCGCGCGAAGGCGTCGACCTGCAGGCGGAGCTGATCGGTGGACAGCACCTGCTGCTGGTCCATCTCGACCGACAGGATGCGCTTATCGATCCAATGGATTTCGTCCATGAACGGCCAGCGCGCGATAATCCCCGCGCCGCTGGATCCAAAGGCTTCGCCCGGATCGTAGCGGTTGATGATGCGCTTGGGCTCACCAAAGCGGACGATCACCGCCTGCTGGGTTTCGGGCACGATCGAAAAGGTGCTGCCGATCAGGACGAGCGCGATCACGGCGATCACCGCCAGGGCGATCGGGTTGCGGGTCATACGCTCGATCATTGCGCGTCTCCCTGCCGGACCGATCGCTGCGCCTGGGGCAGCGGCAGATAGGGCGTCACGCCCGGCGCTTCCACGACCGTCTTGTCGACGCGGGACAGCACTCGTTCCATCGTTTCGTAATACATGCGGCGGCGGGTGACTTCCGGCGCCAGGCGATATTGCGAATAGACTTCGTTGAACGCCGCCGCCTCGCCCTGCGCCTTGGCGGTAAGCTGAAGCGCGTAGGCACGGGCGTCGTTGATATAGCTCTGCGCTTCCTGCTGCGCGGCCGACACGTCCTTGAACGCATCGTTGACCGCGGCAGGAGGATCGGACTGCTTGATCGCGATGCCCTGAACGCGGACGCCCGCGCCATAATCGTCGAGCAGCCTCTGCATGGTCTGCTGCACGCGCTGTTCGATCTCGCCCCGGCCCGCGCCGATGGCGTCGTTCAGCGACACGCCCGCGACCACCGCGCGCATCGCGCTTTCGGCGACCTCGCGGATCGTTTCGTCGGGATCGGCGAGCTGAAAGAGGTAGAGTTGCGGATCGCGAATGTTCCAGCGCACCGAATAAGCCAGGTCGATGATATTCTGATCGCCGGTCAGGATCAGATTTTCGCGATTGGGATCGGTCGACCCGATGTCGACGGTGCGAATCTCCTCGACATCGACCTTCTGCACGCGGTCGATCGGGGCGGGAAGCGACAGGCCGATGCCCGGGCCCATCGTGCCCGCATAGGAACCGAAGCGCGTGATGACGCCGCGCTCTTGCGGCCCGATCCGGTGCATGGAGGTGAAGATCAGCCAGAGGACGATGAAAGCGGCGATGCCATAAACCCAATAAGGCTTGCCGCCCTGTTGCGGCAGACGGCCGCCAAGCCGCTCCCGGCTCTTCCTCAGGAAATCGTCGAGGGAGGTGACGTTGCCCGAACCGTCACTGCCTCCTGAAGGCGGCCGCGGCTTGCGCGGGCCGCCCCAGGGATTGCGCGGTCCATCGCCGCCGGATCCGCCCGAGCCGCCCCAGGGACCGCCCTTATTCTCACTCATCATGGCGCCGAGGCGTGCGCCCCACCCGAAAATTCTGCTCATGAAGCCTTTATAGGTAGCGTTTCGCGGAAAAACAGTGGCATCGCCCTCGAAGAGGCCTATCGGGAGCGCATGACCGATGCCGCCCTCGCCGCCGCCCTTCAAAACATTCCGGAAAATGTCCGCGACCGGGTCGCGGCACCGCGCATCGCAGGCGGCGTGCTGAGCCTCGTCCTCGATGCGACCGGCCTGTCGATCAGCGACAGGATCAAGCTGGAATCGCAAGTCCGTACCGGGGTGGAAGGCCTGCCGGGCATTGATGCGGTTCGTATCGCAGTCACCGCCGACAAGGTTCATCGCACGATCATCGCGGTGGGCAGCGGCAAGGGCGGGGTCGGCAAGTCGACCGTTTCGGCCAATCTCGCCATCGCGCTCGCCCGGACCGGCAGGAAGGTGGGGCTGGTCGACGCCGACATATACGGCCCATCCCAGCCCCGCCTCCTTGGCAGCGACGAGCGTCCCGAAGCGGTGGAGAAGACGATCATTCCGGTCGAAGCGCAGGGCATCCGCCTGCTGTCCATCGGCCAGCTGGTCGACAAGGACGCGGCACTCGCCTGGCGCGGCGCGATGGCGACCAAGGCGCTCGGCCAGCTGCTCGACGGCGATTGGGGCGATACCGAAATCCTGGTCGTCGACTTGCCCCCCGGCACTGGCGACGTGCAGCTGTCGCTGATGCAGAATTGGAAGCCGGCGGGCGCGGTGATCGTCTCGACGCCGCAGGATCTGGCCCTGATCGACGCCAGAAGGGCGATCGACCTGTTCAACAAAATGGGCGTGCCGATCCTCGGCCTCGTCGAGAATATGGCGGGCTATGCCTGCCCCCATTGCGGTGAAATGTCCGATCCATTCGGATCGGGCGGCGCGGAGGCGGCGGCGCGGTCAATGGAGATTCCATTTCTCGGCCGCGTGCCGCTGACCCTCGCCATCCGCGAGGCTTCGGACGCCGGAAGGCCGCCCGCTGCAAGCGATGGCGAGGAAGGACGCGCCTTTCATGCCATCGCGGCACGTTTGATCGAGCGGATGAACCAGAGCGCCGCCTGACCGTTCGTCCGCGTATAAGGAGTGCCGCCATGCCGCTGACCCGCGACGAAGACATTGCCGAACTGCTCGCCAACACCCGCACCATCGCGATGATCGGCGCCTCCGACCGGCCGGACCGGCCGAGCTACGGCGTGATGCGCTTCCTCCAGGATCGCGGCTATCGCGTCATCCCGGTCAATCCGCAGATTACCGGCGAGCATGTCCATGGCGAATATGTCTGGCGGGAATTGTCGCAGATCGGGGAGCCTATTGACCTGGTCGACATCTTTCGCCGGCCGGCCGCCGCCGGGGAAGCCGTGGACGAAGCCATCGCGGCAGGCGCCAAGGCGGTTTGGATGCAGATCGGCGTCGTTAACGAGGAAGCCGCCGCCCGGGCGGAAGCGGCGGGCCTCAAGGTCGTGATGAACCGTTGCCCCAAGATCGAAATTCCCCGCCTCGGAGTTCCAAGGCTCGGTTCCTTCGCAAGCTAGGCGCCGGCGACGGTCATCCCCTCGACGCGCAAGGTCGGCACGTTGACGCCGCGGCGATATTCGAGGTCGTCGGCGGCCGCCAATGTCCGGTACATGTCGATCAAATTGCCCGCGACGGTGATTTCCTGCACCGCCCCGGCGATCTCGCCATTTTCGATGATGAAGCCCGACGCGCCCCGGCTGTAATCCCCGGTGACTTCGTTCACGCCGTGGCCGATCAATTCGGTGATGTAGAGGCCGAGGCGGATATCGGCGATCAGCGCGTCGGGGCTCAATGCGCCGGGCAGCAAGGCGACATTGGTCGCCGACACGCCTGGGGCGCCCCCCGCGCCGCGCGTGGCGTGGCCCGTCGGGCTCTGACCCAGCTGGCGGGCCGACGCGCTGTCCATCAGCCAGCCGGTCAGCCGTCCGCTCTCGATCAGCTTGCGCGGCGCGGTCCGCAGGCCTTCGCCGTCGAACGGCTTGGAACGCAGGCCGCGCGGCCGGTGCGGATCGTCGACGATGGTGATGGCATCGGGGAAGATCGCTTCCCCTTCGCGGCCGACAAGGAAGCTGGTCTGCCGTGCGATGGCGGACCCCTTGATCGCGCCGATCAGGTGGCCGACGAGACCGCCGCCGACGCGCGGATCGAAGACCACCGGCATGACACCGCTCGCGAGCTTGCCGGGATCGAGGCGGCGCACCGCGCGTTCCCCGGCCCGCCGCCCGATCGTTTCCGGCGGTTCGAGATCGGCATAATGACGGACATTGTGGCTGTCATAATCGCGCTGCATGGCCGCGCCTTCGCCGGCAATCACGCTGGCAGAGGCGCTATACCCGCTGGTCGAATAGCCCCGGCAGAAGCCATGGCTGGTCGCCAGCGCGATAACCGAACGACCCGCGCTCACCCCCGCCCCCTCGCTGTTGGTCACGCCTGGCACCGCGCGCGCCGCATCCTCGAGCGCCAGGGCGCGGTCACGCAAATCGGAGGGTGCCGGATCGCAGCCGTCGTCGCCGTCGACATCAACGCCCGGACCGGTCAGCAGCATGCTTTCGGGCGCAAGGCCCGCATAAGGGTCTTCGGGCGCTTCCTTCGCCATCGCGGCGGCACGCTCTACGAGCGCCGCCAGCGCTTCACCGGACAGGTCGGAGGAAGAGATGGTCGCGGATTTCCGGCCGATGAAGAAACGAAGACCGATCGTCTCGCCTTCAGAGCGCTCGATATCCTCGAGCACGCCGAGGCGCACCTGCACGCCGGTCGATGCGTCGCCGACATAAAGCACGTCGGCGGCGTCGGCGCCCGCCTTCGTCGCGGCTTCGACCAACGCGGCGGCGCGCGCCTCGGCTTCCTTCACGTTCAACATGGAGAGGCGCTTACGCCGATCCGGCCAGAAGGAAAAGCCGTCAGGCGGAGGTTCCAACCACCAGGCAGGCGAGGAACATCAGGAAACCGGCGAAGCGGTTGGACCGGAATTTGGCGAGCGCGTCGGCGCCGTCGCCGGTCTGCAGGGTCAAAACCTGCCAGGCGAGATGCAGGGCCACGGGCAGCAAGGCGAGGCTGCCCAGCCAGTGCGGCCGGATCGTCCAAAGGGCGGCGATCCAGAAAAGCATGGCGAGAAGATAAAAGACCGCGATGCCGGCCCGCGCTTTCCCGCCCAGGGCCAAAGCGGAGGATTTGACTCCGACCAGGGCATCGTCCTCCCGGTCTTGCAGGGCATAGATGGTGTCGTATCCGATCACCCAGAAAACGGCACCGGCATAGAGGAGCAGCGCCGAAGCGCCGACTTCCCCCGTCACCGCCGGCCAGCCGACCAGAGCCGCCCAGGAGAAGACGAGACCGAGCCAGGCCTGCGGCCACCAGGTGATGCGCTTCATGAACGGGTAGGCGGCGACGAGCGCAAGGCTGACAAGGGCGACAAGTTGGGCGGGCGGCCGGAGCTGGAGGAGAACGAGCAGTCCGCACAGGCTCAAGACCACGAGCAGAATCCAGGCGCCCTTCAACGAGACGCGTCCGCTCGCCAAGGGCCGGAGCCGCGTCCGCTCGACCCGCGCGTCGAGGTCGCGGTCGACGATATCGTTATAGACGCAGCCCGCGCTCCGCATCGCGAATGCGCCAAGAGCGAAAAGCAGGATAAGCCGCAACCCCTGGCCCCCAAACCCGGCCAGCGCGATCGCCCAGGCGCCGGGCCAGAAGAGAAGCCACACCCCGATCGGCCGGTCGGCACGCATCAAGGAGGCATAAGGCCGCCATGCCCGGGGCAGGACGCCAAGCAGACCGCGCCTTTCGCTGTCGGGAACGATATCGGGATCGGTCATCACTGCCTTTCTAAGCGGGAGGGAGTCCGCAGAAAAGCCCTCCCCCTTGATGGGGGAGGGTTGGGTGGGGGTGATGCTGGGGACATTCACAGCCCCATGCCGAACATCACCCCTACCCAACCCATCAAAGGAGGGGCTTTGCTCTGGCACCCCTACCCATTAAATGCCTCTCATGCCCGCAACGCCCGCCTGGCCGCCATCCAGCCTTCCACGTCTTTATGTCGACCAGCCGCTTGGAGAAGGCGCATCGGTGACGCTCGAGAGCCAGCAGGCCAATTATCTCGGTGCCGTGCTGCGTTTGGGACCGGGCGCGCAGATCAAGCTGTTCGACGACCGCAGCGGCGAATGGCTGGCCGAAATCGTCGAAGCGGGAAAGAAGCGCGTCACGCTCCGCATCGTCCAGCAGCTTCGCGAGCGCGAGGCTGTGCCCGACCTGTGGCTCGCCTTCGCGCCGATCAAGAAAGGGCGGATCGACTGGATCGCGGAAAAGGCGACCGAGCTTGGCGTCGCGCGCCTCGTCCCCGTCATCACCCAACGCACGATCGTCGACCGGCTCAATGGCGAGCGGCTGCTTGCCCACATGATCGAGGCCGCCGAGCAATGCGAACGCACCGCTCTTCCGGAACTCGCCGAGGCGCGCAAGCTAGACGCTCTGCTCAAGGATTGGCCCGCCGGCCGCACCCTCTATTTCGCCGACGAGATGGGCGGTGAGCCCTTTGCCCCCGCCGCCACGCCTGGCCCCGCCGCGATCCTGATCGGCCCGGAAGGCGGTTTCACCGACGCCGAACGCGCGGCCATTCGCGCGTTGCCGGAGGCCAGGCCGGTTTCCCTCGGCCCCCGCATTCTGCGCGCCGACACCGCGGCCGTCGCGGCGGTCAGCCTGTGGATGGGCGCGGCGGGGGATTGGACACAGAGTCCGCGCTCTTAAGCCCCCCCTTGATGGGAGTACCGGGCCGGTCATGCCCCCGGCATGACCTGAATAGCACGGGGCGCTATTCACCCGGCGCTGGTTGGGTGGGGGTGATCTGCGACGTAGAGCGGCGTGCTTCCCCAGCATCACCCCACCCCCACCCCTCCCCATCAAGGGGAGGGGCTTATGTTCCGAAATCGGCTGGCGGGAGCGTGCGGCTAAGGCTACAGGAGCCAGCATGACGACGCGCACCGCTTCCGCCGGAAACGACCCCATTATCGAGACGCGCGACGACCTGCTCGCGCCCTTCATCAAGGGCGAGAAACCCCCGGAGCGGTGGCGGATCGGGACCGAGCATGAGAAGTTCGTCTATCGCCGCGCCGATCACCGCGCGCCGTCTTATGACGAGCCGGGCGGCATCCGCGACCTTTTGATGGCGCTCACCGCTTATGGCTGGCAACCGGTGGTGGAGGGCGGCAACGTCATCGCCCTTTCCGGCAGCGACGGCACGATCAGCCTGGAGCCCGCGGGGCAATTCGAGCTGTCGGGCGCGCCGCTGGAAAATCTCCACCAGACCTGCGCGGAAGCCGCGCGGCACCTGCGCCAGGTGAAGGAAGCCGGCGACACGCTCGGCCTCGGCTTCCTTGGTCTCGGCATGTGGCCGGACAAGACGCGCGCCGAACTGCCCATCATGCCAAAGGGCCGTTACGGCATTATGCTGCGCCACATGCCGCGCGTCGGCAGCCTTGGCCTCGACATGATGCTCCGGACCTGCACCATCCAGGTCAATCTGGATTACGAGACCGAAGCCGACATGGCGAAGAAGTTTCGCGTCGGCCTCGCGCTCCAGCCCCTCGCGACCGCGCTGTTCGCCAATTCGCCGTTCACCGAGGGCAAGCCCAACGGCTTCCTCTCCTTCCGCAGCCATATCTGGTCGGACACCGACCCGGCACGCACCGGCATGCTGCCTTTCGTGTTCGAGGACGGGTTCGGCTACGAACGTTACGCCGATTACGCGCTCGACGTGCCGATGTACTTCGTGTTCCGCGACGGCCAGTATATCGACGCGGCCGGCCTTTCCTTCCGCGATTTCCTGAAGGGCGAACTCTCCGTGCTGCCGGGCGAAAAGCCGCGCCTGTCCGACTGGAACGATCATCTGTCGACAGCCTTCCCCGAAGTGCGGCTGAAGAGCTTCCTGGAAATGCGCGGGGCCGATGGCGGGCGCTGGAGCCGCATCTGCGCGCTGCCCGCTTTCTGGGTAGGTCTCCTCTATGACGGCGCGGCGCTCGACGCGGCCTGGGACGAAGTGAAATATTGGTCGCTTGGCGAACGGCAAAGGCTGCGCGACGAGGTGCCGAAGCTAGGTCTCAAAACAGCCGTTCCGGGCGGCGGAACGCTGCGCGATCTTGGCGCCCGCATCCTCGACATCGCGACCGAAGGGCTCAACGCCCGCTCCCGCCTCAATGCGTCAGGCGACAATGAATCGGGCTTCCTCGATCCCCTGCGCGATGTAATCGCGCGCGGCCAGAGCCCGGCCGACATCCTTCTCGATCACTACGAAACCGCCTGGAACCGCGACGTTTCGCACATCTATGACGAAATGAGCTTTTGATATAAAACATGCAAATGACCGGTAGTTAGGCTTTTTTTAAAACGATATGTCGTAGGTGAACCGGACTGGGACACGATCCCAGCTGCGAAGGGCTGATGCATGCTGAACAAGGCGAATGAGGAGGAGACGATTTTCTCCTTCTCCACGGAAATGCCGGAACAGGATCCGCGTCGGCAGTCGCCGCGCATCCGCATCCTTCGCGTCGGCACCCTGATCGTCAACGGGCGGCGCGAGCTTTGCCTGATCCGCAACGTGTCGGCGGGCGGCCTTATCGTCCACATCTATTCCGAATTCCATGTCGGTCAGCGCGTCACGGTGGAGCTGAAATCAGCGCAGACGATCGACGGCACGATCATGTGGGTCACCGATTCCAATGCGGGCGTGCAGTTCGACCGGCCGATCGATGTCGAGGAATTGCTGTCGAACCAGATCCAGGAAGATGGCTGGCAGCCGCGCATGCCGCGTGTCGAGGTCGACCGTCTCGCCACCTTGCGCATCGGCGCACGGGTCGTCACCGCGACGGTGCAGGACATTTCGCAAGGCGGCGTCCGGGTCGAGGTAGACGGCGCGCTGGTGGCGGGCGACGACGTCATCGTGACACTTGAGAAATTCCGCCCCCTGCCCGGCGTCATCCGCTGGTACCACGATGGCCTCGGCGGCATCGCCTTCAACGAAGTGCTGCGCTTTCACGAATTGATGAGCTGGCTCCGTCCGAAGAGCTAAGGGGCTTTCGCCTCAATCGACATGGAGCGCGGTATAGGGGATCTGGAGATATTCCAGTCCATGGCGTCCAACGCTCGCGACCCCGCCGCTGCGGTTCTTCAGGAGCAGCTCCGAAATATTCAGGCCGATGCCGACGAACGGCTTCCGTTTCGGAACGAGTCCCGCGGCGCGATCGTCATCGTCGAAATCCTCGGCATGATAGCCCACGTGAAATTCCAGAAAGCGCAGGGGCGAGTCCCGAAATCGCTCGAACCCGGACGCCTTGAAGGCCAGCAGAAACCATTGCTGTTCGAAATGCTTGCGGCCGCGAAAGGTGATGATGTCGTCATTGGGTACGATGAGCAGGCGGAAATCGACCTTTTCGTCGAGGCCGGGCACCGAATGCTGAAGCGCCGTGAAGCCCGCCCCGGCGGCGTTGAAGGCCATGTCCTCCCACGAAAAGCCGCTGTTCTTGTGAAAGGCGTCGTAAATTTCGCCATAGGTTTGCAGGCCGAGACCCAGCAGCGCGGCCGTCCGGGCGCTGGCCGGCCCGCCGCCGGTCTTGCGCGCCATCCGCCGGTAGAGGATTTCGGAAAAGAGATGCGCGTTCCAGGCGTGGGCGAGCTTGTCCACGCCGATGTTCGACGTGTCCTTGCCGAAAAGACCCTCGCTCTTGAATCGGAAAGATTGGGGATCGCCCAGCGTGACGGGCAGGTTGGTCGCGGTCAGCAAGGCGACCATGCCGCCAAGTTCCCACTTCACCGCCCCGACGCGGCTGCCGAAGCTGGCATAGCTTTTTCCGTCAGCCGGTGCCTCCAAGGGGTTCACGCTCGGGGGGCCGTAAATCGGCTGAGACAATGGCGCCGGAGCGGGATTGGAGGGGGCGGGCGCGTCACCCTGTTCCCGGCCCGGTGGACTGGCGATAAAATTGGTGGAGAGACTATCCGGCAGCGGCTCCGACTTGGCGGGACTGCACCAGAAACAAAATGTCAGCATCGCGGCCAACAACACGCGCACGCCACTTTCAACCGTCATCCACCGTCCTCGATCGTAACGGCGTCCCAACAGTCGCGGCGCGGGAAGGTTTCCTAAACTGAACTGAGAAGGGAGGAAGAAGCGCTGGAGCGGGTAACGGGGATCGAACCCGTATCACAAGCTTGGAAGGCTAGTGCTCTACCATTGAGCTATACCCGCTCGCCCTGCGCTTTAGGCCTCATATCATCCGATGCGGATGGTGGACAGGGCTGGATTCGAACCAGCGTACGCTCACGCGGGCAGATTTACAGTCTGCTGCCTTTAACCACTCGGCCACCTGTCCAATGGTGCCCATGATAGGAAGGCGCCACATGGCGAATGGGCGCCGCCCTGTCAACGCGGCAGGCGCGATAATCCTGCTTTTCGCATCCTGCTTGCCTTGCCGCGCCGCCGGGGCCATGGACGGCCGATGCGCCGCAAAGCCCGCCAAGCGACCAATCCGCAGAACCGCCCCCGTTTCTGGGGCCGCCATGCCGTCTCAGCCGCCCTCGCCAATCCGGAACGCCGGATCGCGCGCATCTGGGTCACCCGCGAAGCGGCGGGCGATTACGATTTCGATCCCGCGACGCCGGTGAGCTTCGCCGAAGCGCCCGACCTCGGCCGCTTGGTGCCGAAGGACGCGCCGCATCAGGGCATCGTCGCGGAGGTGGAGAAGCTCCCCGATCTCTGGCTCGGCGACTTGCTCGACCAGGCGGAGGACGACCGCCCCCTGCTCGTCCTCGACCAAGTGACAGACCCCCACAATGTCGGCGCCATCCTGCGCTCGGCGGCGGCGTTCAACGCGCTCGGCATCGTCACGCAGGACCGCCACGCCCCGCCCGAATCCGGCGCGCTCGCCAAGGCGGCGAGCGGCGCGCTCGAGACCGTGCCGTGGGTGCGGGTCGTCAATCTCGCCCGCGCATTAGATGAAATTGCGGAGGCCGGTTTCTGGCGCGTGGGCCTCACCGGCCATACCGAAACCTTCCTCGCCGACGCGCTGGGGCCGAAGCGGATCGCGCTCGTCCTTGGCGCCGAAGGCGAAGGCATGCGGCAGAATACCGAAAGCCATTGCGACGCGCTCGCCAAGCTGCCGATCAGCGACCGGATCGAAAGCCTCAACGTGTCCAATGCCGCCGCCATTGCCCTTTATGCGGTGGCGGCGCATAAAAGCTGATATCTAAGCCGGGGGGTGTCATGAAGCTGTTCAAAATCGCTGCGGCGGGTTGCCTCGCTCTTTTCGCAACCGGATGCCTCTTTAGCCCCGGCCGGTTCGATGCCGGCATGACCGTGATGAAGGACGGCACGTTCAGCTATCGCTATGCGGGCGAGATTTTCCTTTTGAATGCCGCTGCGGCGATGAACGCCAGCGCGGAGGAGGAAGCGCAAGAAACGTTCGATCCGGAATCGCAGACCTGCTTGACCGACGAAACGCTCGATGAGCGCAAATGCACGGAAGAGGAAATTGCCGAGCGCCGCTCGGAATTCGAGGAGAATAAGGCTCGGAAGGCGCAACAGACCAAAGAGATGATCGAAGCGCTGGGCGGTATCAATCCGAAGGATCCTGCCACCATGCAGGCCTTCGCCAAGCGCCTGGAAGGGCATGACGGCTGGAAGAAGGTGGCTTACAAGAGCGATGGCCTGTTCGAAGTCGAATATGAAACACGCGGCCGGCTCGACCGGGAGTTCGTCTTCCCCGTTTTCGATTCGGTTTCGGTCATCATCCCGTTCGTTCAGGTGACGCGCCGCGACAATGGCGCGATCCATATCGCCGCGCCTGCTTTTCTCCATGCCGACAAGAAGAATATGTTCGACGGCAGTTTCCTGGGCGCTGCGGCGACGGCGGACAGCCGGGCCAAGCCGTTCATGCGGCCGACCGGCACTTTCACGATTCGCACCGACGCTGAAATCCTGACCAACAATACGCGCGACGGACCCGTCCGCGAAGGCAATGCCCGGATCCTCAAATGGGAGGTCGGACCGCTGGAGACGAACCAGCCGGAAGCGCTGCTGCTTCCTTAAGAAGCGCTCAATCTTCCGGCGCGATCGTGACGCGCATGCCGTCCAGCTCAGGGGTCAGCAGGATCTGGCAGGAGAGACGGCTCGATCCGTCCCGATGCGAGGAACTGTCCAGCAGATCGTCCTCGTCGCCGCTGGCCGGCGGCAGCCGGTCCAGCCAGGCTTCGTCGACCTGGACGTGGCATGTCGCGCAGGAGCAGCAGCCGCCGCACAGGGCCAAAAGCTCGTCGATGCCGGCCTCGCGGATCGCCTCCATGACATTATAGCCCGCTTTCCCCTCGACGGTCCGTTCGGTGCCGTTGCGGAGCACGACGGTGAATTTGGGCATGACGATCCTTTCGCGGCAAGAAACGGGAGCGCGCCCGCGCGCGGCATATGCTAGTCGGGGCTGGGCAAATCAAGCGAGGGCATGCGCGTGGGAATTTCAGCGGAGGCATTGAAGACATCGCTCGACATTCTGGCGGGGATCGAGCCTGCCTTCGGCACGGCCCTCGCGCGGGTTGGCTATCCCGAACCCCGGATCAGCGCGCCGGGTTATGTCACCTTGCTCCGCGCGATCGTCGGCCAGCAGGTCAGCATCAAGGCGGCGGCATCGATCTGGGCGAAACTCGATGCCGCGGTCGGCGGCGCGGACGATCCGGCGCGCGTCGCGGCGGCGAACGAGGATGTGCTGCGCGGCGCGGGCCTGTCGCGGATGAAGGCGCTTTACGCTCACAGCCTGGCGGAGGAGGTGCTGTCGGGCCGCCTCGATCTTCACAACCTTCCCGAGGATGATGAGGAGGCGATCGCGCTGCTCGTGAAGGTGAAGGGCATCGGGCGCTGGTCGGCCGAAATCTATCTGCTGTTCGCCGAGGGCCGCTCCGACATCTGGCCCGCGGGCGATCTTGCCGTGCAGATCGAGGTCGGCCGCATTCTGGGGCTGGACGGGAAACCGACGGAAAAGGAAGTGCGCGCCCTATCCGAAGCCTGGCGCCCGCATCGCGGCGCGGCGGCGATCTTCAGCTGGCACCACCGTCACGTTAACCCGATATAGCCATTTTTGCGCGAAGTTGTTGAGTCTGCGTGCAAGGCTTTCTAGAGACTCGGCTCATGATGGAATTCGCTCTTTTCGGTTTGGCTGCCGTGGCCGTGGCGGTGCCTTTTGCCGCCTATGAACTTTACGCGCGCCACCAGCAGCGCAAGCAGCAAGCGATCGCCCGCCGCCGCAAGGATCGCGGCTGAACATCTTGTCGTCACCGAACCGCAATATTGCCTTGGCAATGAAGCGGGGAAGGAGACGGGATCATGGCTAGCATCGCACCCCAGACTCATCCTGCCGCTCAAGGCTTTCGTCCACTAGACCGCAAGGGCGGGTGGCCCCTGTTCGGCCGGGTTCTGATGTGGGCTGTCCGCAACGCACGCTGACATTCGAAGCAACATATTGTTTCGATAGACTTTGCCTTAGCCCTTCCGAAGCTATAAGCTCCCGTCCGCTATATTGGGCGGGGAAATCATATGAATTTCATGCGGCCGGTCGCTGCTTTGGCGATCATTGCTCAATCGTCGGGCTTGGCATGGCAAAGCCCGGTGGCAGCGTCGGAAAACGAATTTCTTCATGTCGGCGATGTCGAAACCGATCCGGAAACTTGGATCCCCTATGGCCCCTATCACGACGACCCCGCCGCGGGGCGGCTGATGCGGTGCGGCATTTTCCTCGAGGCTGCGGCGGATCTCTATTTCGGGGCCCAGGGGCTGGTGAGCCAGGCCATGAACACGAAAGATATTCGCCCTCAGGAATTGACCCAATTGATGGGCGCCACGCCGCGCCTTTCAGCGGCGGAGATCGACGAACGCAATGCTTATGCCCGCGCCGGTAAGGCGCTTTACGAACGAGCGAAGGAGCCCGCCCAGTCCCTGTCCGATTACGGCAAGAAGCCGGGGTACGATGTCGAAGATTTTCATGACGATTTCCGCTGGGGGCGGATGAGCGCGGATGCGTTGATCCGGGGTGGCGCTGCGCTGCAGTCCATGGCCTCCAATCGCGCCGATTGCTTTGGTCTTCCCGAGGTCGCGCCGCTCAAGGCGCGTCTCGAGGCGCGCTTGGCCAAGCCCGTTCCCGGGATGGAAAGGCCGGCTTCGGCCCGGATCCAGATGGGCCGGATGCCTCGGCCGCTTCACGCCTACCTCTATAAGCCGGAGGCATATCGTTACCTCACCTGCGCCAGCATCGCCTACGTCGCGGGGACCGAGCGTTTCGGCATGATGCCCAATCCCGGCGCCCCCCTTCCAGAGGCTTCGAACGTCATTCTGAACCTTGCGCAGGCGAAGCTTGATTCGGCTCAGGCTGGGGAGCGGGAGGCCCATCGCAAGGCGTCGTGGGACACGTTCGAAGCCGGCCTCAAGCGCATGGGCATCAAGAGCCAGGCGGAAAAGGACAGCTATAAATATAGCTTTCGCGTCGCCGTCGACGCCGTGACGCCGCTGGTGAAGGAAGGGCTTGCCGCCGATTTGATGGCGGAGCCCGTGTTGCAATGCGCCGGCCTGCCGTCCATGGCGCCGTTCGTCACGGGCAAAGGCGTTCCAACATCGGTGGCCCCGGCCGCTTCATTGGAAAAGCCGGAAGGCTTCCGTTCCTGGCCGGACCGCAAGACCGGCTATCTCGCCAATCCGGTCGCGTTCCGGAACATGTTCTGCTCGGCAATGATCTATGCCGCCTATACCAATGGCGCGGCGGAAGATGTCTGGTTCGCGCCGCCATCGCGCCGGGACGAATTCTGGTCGAGCGGCGACGGCGATGCGCCGCGGCATGACGAAGATGCGGCGGAACGGGCGGCCGTCAAAGCAGTCGTCTACAAGCTCTACGATGCCGGACAGATCGACAAGGAAGCCAAGGACGGCGGCAAGTGGTTCTTCAGCAAATATGCCGGGGACTATACGCTCGCCACTTATGCCGCGAACAACATCCTCAAGGATCGGCAGGGCGTGGAGGCGATGACCCACGACACCGCCCGCTGCCTCGCCCTTCCCGACGTCGCGCCGATAGCGGACGCGATCGAGGCGAAGGTCAGCGCCTGGGACGAGCGCTGACCTCCTGATACCTAGCGCGCGTCGACGAGGACGATTTCGGTATCGTCCAGCGCGACGATCGCGACCTTTTCCTCGCCGGTGATCGCGACGCCGTCGCGGGGTTCGGCGCGAACGCCGTTCACCGTGACCGCGCCCTCGACCGGGACGAGATAGGTATGCCGGGCCGGATCGAGGTCCAGCTCGGCCGCCTCACCCGCCTTCAACGTCGCGCCCATGACGCGGGCGGCGGCGTTGATCTTCAAGGCATCCTCATCCTCTGCAAAGCCGCTGGCGAGCGTCACGAAGGCGCCGTGGCGGTCGCCCTTGGGAAACCGCTTCGCGCCCCAGCCCGGTTGCGCGCCCGGCCTGTCGGTCTGCACCCAGATCTGGAAAAGCGTCGTCGTTTCGTCCTCCAGATTATATTCGGCGTGCTGGACGCCGGTGCCCGCCGACATCACTTGCACGTCGCCCGCGCCGGTGCGGCCTTTGTTGCCCATCGAATCCTGATGGGTGATCGCGCCGGTGCGGACATAGGTGATGATCTCCATGTCCCGATGCGGATGGGGCGGAAAGCCCGAGCGCGCGGCGATCTCGTCGTCGTTCCACACCCGGATTGCGCCCCAGCCCATGCGCGCGGGATCGTGATAATTGGCGAAGGAAAAATGATGCCGCGCATTGAGCCAGCCGTGATCGGCGTGGCCGAGCGAAGCGAAAGGTCGAATGTCGATCATCTCTTATCTCCCCAAATTCCGCGTCAGGCGGCGAGTGCCACTTCCTGTTCGACCAAACTCGCCAGCGCCTCGTTCGCGGCCTTGATCGCAGCGTCCGCGGCTTCAGGTCCGAAGGCAAGGCCCTCGACCCGGACGAATGCCACGTCCGTCAGCCCCATGAAACCGAGCATGCCGCGCAGATGCGGTTCCTGCGCATCCATCGCCGCCGCTTCGCCTTCGCTGTAAATACCAGCCCGGCTTTCGATGACGATCACCTTCTTGCCGGTCATCAATCCCTCCGGCCCGTTTTCCGTGTAGCGGAAGGTGACACGCGCGCGCAGCACATGGTCGAACCAGGTCTTGAGCGTCGACGGGATGCCGAAATTGTACATCGGCGCGCCGATCACCAGGATGTCGGCGGCGCGCAATTCGTCGACCAAAGTATCGGACAATGTCCGCGCGGCACGCTCCGCATCGGTCACGGGCTGGCCGCGGATCCCGGCCACGGTTTCGGCGACGAGATGCGGCACGGGATCCCGGCCGACGTCGCGCACGGCGATTGCCGCATCGGGGCGGGCGGCGCGCACCCGTTCCGCGAACTCGCGGGTCAGGCGGCTGGAAACGGACGCATCGCCCTGGGCGCTGCTGTTGATGATCAAAACGTTGGCCACGGCCTGGTCTCCTCGAATAACTTGTCGAAGGGTGAGATAAGGGTCTATCGGTGTTGCTTGTAGACGCCGAAACAGCATCATGGTGTTGCGCGACATGAAACGCCCCAATGTCGATCTTGTTGACGTCCTCGCCTTCGTCCGCGTCGTCGAAACCGGCGCCTTCGCCCGCGCCGCCGAACGGATGGGCATGTCGAAATCCATCCTCAGCCGCCGCGTGGCACGGCTGGAGGAGCAGCTTGGCGCCCGCCTTCTCACCCGCAGCGCGCAGGGCGCGCAGCCGACGGAGATTGGGAGCGCCTATTTCGCCCGTGCCGCCAACATTCTGGCGGAGTTGGAAGCGGCCGAAGAAGTGGTGGCCGACGCCGTGACGCAGGTCGCCGGGTCGATCCGCCTTACCGCCCCGATCTCCTTCGGCATCGACTATCTGGCGGGCGCGCTCGCCGATTTCGCCGCCGCGCATCCGAAAGTCGATCTGGACGTGTCGCTGGAGGACAAGAAGGTGGATCTGGTCGCGGGCGGCTTCGACCTTGCCGTCCGCATCGGGAACCTCGCCGATTCATCGCTCATCGCGCGGCGGATCACGACCGTCCGCTCGGCGGTGCTTGCCAGTCCCGCCTATCTGGCGCGACGCGGCCGGCCGGAGCGTCCGGCGGATTTGGCCGAACATGATCTCCTTTTCTACGCCAATATCGGCAGCGGCGAGCAATGGCGGTTCGTCATCGATGGCCGCACCGAATATGTGCGCGGCACGCCCCGGCTGCGCGCCGACAATGGCGACGTGTTGCGTGAAGCGGCGTGCGCGGGCCTCGGCATCTGCATCCTGCCGACCTTCAACGCCGAGTCCGCGATCAATGCGGGCAAGCTCGAGATCATACTGCCCGATTACCCGCTGCCCGACATCGGCCTCCACCTCGTCATGCCGCCCGGCCGCGCCGCGACCGCCCGCGTCCGCGCCCTGATCGACTTCCTCGCCGCCCGCTTCGGGCCGGAACCGGCATGGGATCCGTGCAATGCGCACCGGACAAAAAACATCGTCTCCGATTGAGCGCATGGCGAAAGGGCGCTAGCGGCTATCCCCGATCATAGCGAAAAGGTTCCATCATGCCTGATACCCCGCCCGACCGTCTGTCGCTTAACCCGCGCAGCCCTCATTTCAACATCGACCTGCTGCAACGCGGCGTCGGCATCCGCTTCAACGGCGTCGAAAAGACCAACGTCGAGGAATATTGCGTCAGCGAAGGCTGGATCAAGGTAGCCGCCGGCAAAGCCGTCGACCGCCACGGCCAGCCGGTCACGATCAAGCTGAAGGGTGAAGTCGCGCCTTATTTCCAGGATGCGATAGATGCCGAAGGCGCGGAATAAGCGCCTCAATTGAAAAGACCGGAATGGAGTGAATGACCTCTTCCATATTGCCCCACAACGATAAAACGGGAAAGCGGAGTTTGGCTTTGCCGCCAAATGTGGCAGACTAGGCGCGGCATTCGTCAATGCTTGGGGTGTAGGGATTGAATTTGCAGACCGGTTTCTACTTCGAGGCTTTCGAGGATCGCCGTCCGCCAGCGCCCCTCCCTCACAACGTCGTCATCGAATCCCTTTGGCAATTCTGCGCGACGGTCGCGCTGGCGCTGGGCGGCTGGTATATCTGGTGGCGCTGGACGCAATCGCTGAACTTCGATGCGCTCTGGTTCGCGCTTCCGCTGGTGATCGCGGAGACATGCGCTTATTTCGGCATGATCCTTTTCGTCTACAATATTTGGGCGGTGCGCGATTATCCCAAGCGGCCCGCACCGGCCACGATCGGCGATTGCGATCCCGACGCGCCGGAGCCGGAGCGGCCGGTGTCGGTCGATATCTTCATCGCCACCTATAATGAGGATGAGGAGCTCGTCCGATTGAGCATCCGCGACGCGATGCGGATCGAATATCCCCATCCGATCGACATGAAGGTCCATGTCCTCGACGACGGACGGCGGGCGCGGATGCGGGAAGTCGCCGAAGAGGAAGGCGCCAATTATATCAGCCGGGACAACAATATCGGCTTCAAGGCGGGCAACCTGCGCAACGCCATGGAGCAGACGGCGGGCGACTTCATCCTGATCTGCGACGCGGACACGCGGCCTTTTCCGACCATATTGGAAAAGACGCTGGGCTTCTTCCGCGACCCGAAAGTGGGCTTCGTCCAAACGCCGCAATGGTTTTACGACCTTCCGGAAGGCGAAACGCTGACGCAAAAGCTCGGCCGCCGGCTTGGCAGGCCCGGCCGCTTCATCGGCCGGGTCGTCGAAGGCGCGATTGGCGAGCTGCGGATCGGCGAGGATCCGTTCGTCAACGATCCCGGCCTCTTCTTCGACATCATCCAGCGGCGGCGCAACCGCGCCAATGCGGCCTTCTGTTGCGGCGCCGCGTCCCTTCACAGGCGCGAGGCGGTGATGTTCGTCGCGTTGCGCGCTTATGGGCAGGCGATCGCCCATGCGTCGGAGGAAAAGCGCTCGCTCTTCCAGCGGCTGCGGCCTCGCCGGCAAGACCCACAGGCCGAGGCGCTTGCCTTGTGGCAAGCCGCGCAGGCGCAGGAGCTAATGCCGTACAAATTCCATGTGTCGGAAGACATCTACACCTCCATCGTCCTTCACCAGGATCGCGAGCGGGGGTGGAAATCCGTGCTGAGTCCCGAAATCCAGTCGAAGATGCTATCCCCGCAGGATCTGCTCACCTGGACGATCCAGCGCTTCAAATATGCGGGCGGCAGCCTGGACATCCTGTTCCACGATAATCCGCTATTCCGGCGCGGCCTGACGGTTCGGCAGCGGCTCATGTATCTGTCGACCTTCTGGTCCTATCTCGGCGCGGTCTGGAATTTCATCTTCCTCGCCGCGCCAATCGTCTATCTATTCAGCGGAATAGCGCCGGTCGCGACATACACGACCGATTTCTTCGTCCATGCGCTGCCGTTCCTGATCGCCAACGAATTGGCGATCATGCTGGGGACATGGGGTATGTCGGGCTATCGCGGGAAGGTCACCTATCTCGCCTCCTTCCCGCTCTCGCTGCAGGCATTGTGGGCGGTGATCCGCAAGCGCCAGATCAAGTTTCCGGTGACCCCCAAGGAGCGGCAGGAGGGCAATTTCCTGCATCTCGTCTGGCCCCAAGTGGCGGTTATGACGCTCACCTTCGCGGGCCTTGTCTATGCCGGCATCCGTCTGGCCGATGGCAGCGCTGACTATAGCGTCGGCGGCCTCATCGCCAACGGCTTTTGGGGCCTCAATAATATTCTCGCCATGTCGATCATGGTCCGCGCGGCCTTCTGGAAGCCGGGCAAGGAAGGAGAGTCTCGATGAGTTTCAGCCGCAACCTCGCGCGGGCGCGCAGCCACATCATCTTCGTCCTCGGCCTATTGGCGGCGACCGCGATCATCGTCCCGCTGGAGCTGGCCGACTTGCCGGGCGACGAAGCGAGCGATTATCAATGGGTCGCCGCAAGGCCGCTGAGCGCCGCTGACCGGGAAGCCGCCGCTTACGCCTGGCGCGTCCTTCAAAAGGATCCCGACCTCGCCAAGCGTCAGCGGGGCATGGCGGAAGGGCTCGGTGCGACCTGGGCGGACGCGCCCGCGCCGGCCGAGCTCAGTCCCGAAGCCGCCAGCGTCATCCTCGAGACCCTGGCGCGGCGTCACGCTAAAGCGGCAGGCCGCTAGAAGCGGCGCGTAAGCGTCAGCCGGTTTTCGCCCGCCGACGAACTGTATGACAGATCGTCGACACAGGCGCGGATGATCGCCAGGCCGCGGCCGCTCTCGCTGTCGATCGCCACCTCCCCAGCATCGAAGGCGCCAGCGGGGATCGGCGCGCCTCTATCGACGAGCGTGATCGTAATCGCGTCGGCTGACGCCGCGATCCGCGCTGAATAATGTCCCGGCGCGCCCGGGCCGTAACCATGAACGACGATGTTGTTGGCCGCCTCCACCACGGCGATCTCAAGGTCGATCGCGATGGCTTCGTCTACGCCGGCGGCGCGGCACGCCGCGCGGACATCGTCGGCCAGCGCCGCCACCGCGCCAAGATCGGCGGGCAGGATGCGCTCAGTTTGCCGCGCTTGCATCGCCCGCCAGTGCCGCCATCGCCTCCACATCGGTATCGAACAGCCGGAACACCCTGTCCATGCCGGTCAGCTTGAACAACCGCTGGACGACCGGTTGGGCCCCCGCAATGGCGAGCATGCCGCCGCTGTCCATCATCTTGAGAAGCGAGACGAGGACGCCAAGGCCGGTGCTGTCGAGGAAGCGGACGCCGCTGATGTCGACCAGCACCTTTTCCGGACGGGGCGGCAGATTCTTTTCCAGTTCCGCCTTGAGCGTAGGTGCCACAGCCGCATCAAGGCGTTCGCCCTCGACATCGATCCTGACAAAGCCCGATTCCTGGGTGAAGAGGGTCATGGTCGTCTCCTTAAACCTCCGTTTCGGCCGCTCGCTCGAGAACTAATATCGAAATATCGTCTTCGGGCGGGGTATTGCCGCGCTGGGCAGTCAGTGTTGCATCGAGCCGGGTCAGAAAGGCTGACAAAGGTAAGCCGGTAGAGGCGCGTGCCAATTCTTCGAGCCCCTCCTCACCGAATACCTCACCGTCATTGCCCGCGCTATCGGTCAGCCCGTCCGAATAAAAGAGGATGCGGTCGCCAGGCTCGAGATGAACGCGCGTCACTGGATGCGTGATATCGGGGAGCAGGCCAATGGGCAGCCCGCCATCGGTGAACCAGCACGCCTCTCCGTCTTGCCGGATAAGCAAGGGATGCGGATGGCCGGCGCGAATAAACCAGACCTCGCCCGTCCTCGCATCGGCGACGCCCAGCACCATCGTGAGGTAACTTTCGCCCCCCAGTGCGAGCAATTCGTGATTAAGCAGCACCGCCGCCTCCGGCAATCGTTCCGGTTCGAAGAAGGCGAGGCGCAGGATCCGCTCATGGACAGAAAAGGAGCCCAAGGCGGCGGGAATGCCGTGACCCGACACGTCCAGATGAAAAAAGAGCAGCCTGTCCCCGGACACCGGCAGCACGCTCAACGTGTCGCCGCCGATTTCGAGGGACGCGTCGACATGCCATGCATAGCGGAAGGGACCGTCGAGGCACGGCTCAGGCAGCAACTTGCGTTGCAGGTCGGCAGCAGCGGCAAGATCGGACTTGATGCGCCGATAGGCCTCGCGCGTCCGGGCATTGGCGGCGGCGAGGTGCCGGTTCCGGCGCATGAGGCGGCGCTGAAGGTCGACCACCCGCCGCGCGGACGCGATGCCGAGTTCGAGCTGAAGCTGATCGACCGGTTTTTGCAGGAAATCGTCCACCCCCACGCGAAGGGCGTCGCGCACCGTCTGTTCATCGCCCCGCGCCGTCATCATGATGATGTGCAGATAGCTTTCCGCCGTTTCGGCGCGGACGCGGCTGACGAGATCGAGGCCGTCGAGCCCGGGCATCTGCCAATCGGTGATGAGCACGTCGAAATGGCGGCTGCGCAGCAGGGCGAGCGCCGCCTCTCCATCCGCCGCATCCTCGACGATGCAACCCAGTCCTTCGAGGATGATGGCGACGAATCCGCGCACCAGCTCATCGTCGTCGACGACAAGCACGGAGAGGGCGCGATCGATGCGTACGGGCGCGGCGGGCTGGTCCATGCCTTTTCCTGCTAGCATCGGAAAATCATATCGGCACCCTGTTTGTGATTTGGCAATTGATCCATCATACAAAGGCCGTTCAAGTCGAGGAGGTTCCGTTGAAGCATTCGTCCATCATCCTGCCGCTCGCTCTTCTTCTCAGCGCTGCGCCGCTGGCCGCGCAGGAAAACCGGGATGGGGTGCTGTTCTTCGGCGGTTCGGCGGGGGACGGCGTATCCGCCTATGCCGGCGGCCTTGTCTCCCTGCCCGGGGCGCGACTGGGTCAGGGCTTCGCCTTGCGGGGATCGGCCAATGCCGGGCGGTATAAATACCAGCAGGGCGTCGCGACGGTCGAAGCCGATTATGTCGGTGCCGAAGCGGCCTTGGTCTATCAGACTTCGGCGCCGTGGGGCTGGGCGAATTTTTCGGCCGGGCCGCGCCTGACCGACACGTCGCTGTCTCCCCGCGATCCCGCCAATGAACGCTCGGGCACGCGGGTCGATGCGGTGATCGGCGCGGAAGGCAATTATCGCACCGGTGGGTGGAGCCTTGGCTGGTACGGCAATGCCGGGCTTTTCGACGAGACTTACTATACCCAGCTCCGCGCCGGCCACAGGATCGACTCCGCAGGCAGGGCCTTTTTGGGAATCGAGGGCGGTTTTCAGGGCGATCCGAGCTATGACAGCCGCAATATCGGCCTGTTCTATGCCCGCGACTTCTCCGATGCCTGGAACGTCCAGCTGTCGGGCGGCATTCGCGATCAGGAAGGCCGTAAGGTGAAGCCTTATGCCGCGATCGGCCTGAGCCGGCTGTTCTGACGCCACGCCGCTCTTTTTTGGCGGCCGTCCTGCCGGTCGCCGCCGCAAGCCTGGGCGGCTGCACGACTTTGGCGGGGTCTATGCATCGGGAAGCGCTCTATACGCTCGAATGGTCGGACGAATTTCACGGCCGCGACGCGCCCGATCCCCGAATTTGGACTTATGATACCGAATTCAACCGGACGGGCTGGCACAATGACGAGCGGCAATATTATGCGCGCGACCGGCGGAAAAATGCCCGGATCGACAAGAGCCGTCTGATCATCGAGGCGCATCGGGAGGATCTCGCGCCGCAAGATTACGACGATTGGAACGGCCAGCCTTATTCGTCCGCGCGCCTCACCACGCGCGGACGCAGGCACTTTCAATATGGCTATTTCGAAGTGCGGGCGAAGTTGCCGTGCACGGTCGGCACCTGGCCCGCCATCTGGCTGCTGCCGGTGGAGCAAGACAAAGGATGGCCGGACGATGGCGAGATCGACATCGCCGAACATGTCGGCTTCGATCCCGGCCGCGTGCACCACACGCTCCATACCGCGACGATGAACCACCTTCGCGGCACCCAGCGCAGCGCCCAGTCGATGGTGCCCGATGCCTGCCGGCGCTTCCGCCGCTACCAATTGCTCTGGACGCCCGACCGTATCCAGATGGGCGTGGACGACCGCATCACCTTTCGCCTGTCAAAGAGCGCGGCGCGGGAATGGCCGTTCGACAAGCCTTATTATCTGATCCTGAACCTCGCGGTCGGCGGCAGCTGGGGCGGCCGCGAGGGCATCGCCGACGTCGCTTTTCCGGCTCGCATGGAAGTGGATTATGTCCGCTATTATCGTCCGGCCAGGACCGGCCCGGCAGCGGGGACGGTCCTGTAGAACGCATCGCCGGGCTGGCACTGAAAAAATGGTGCGCCACGCAGTCAGGTGCGAACCAGTCTCCGCCGTGTTTCCCTGCTCATCAGGGATTCTACAGGGAATTGCGTGTGCTTCATGCGGGCTTGCGGGTTTCCTTGGTCACCCTGGCCTCCCGTATTTCGCTACTTTGGAGGGCGTTCCCTAAGCGTTCGAGCAGGGAATTGCCTTCCTCATTTGGACACTTACCTAGGTAGTATCCGCCAGAGACAGTGAACCGAAGAATGGTCGATTTCTCACACTACTCGAAAGTGACGATTAACACCTTCGCGTGGGTCATCGCCCAAGGTGACCCATGACTGATGAGATGTTCTCCGAAGCGCTGAGAATGGTGACACTATCTCTTATTAGCTGAGACGCTGATGCAGGCGCTCTACCAAGAGCTCGATTTAAAATACCTCGGAAGAGGGGCAGGCCCTCTGGTGGTCCATTAACCAGACACAGGCTTGCTGAGGAGGTTCGGAAAATAGACCGACCTGATGTTCCTCCAATTTTATCGACGCCCCTATGATAGGTACATTCGATTATCAGTCATAGAATATGAATTTGGCGACCTCTGTAGCCGTAACATAGAGGATAACAACCAGCAGGCAGATAGCCAGCAGAGCTATGGAAAGTGGCATCAATCCAAATATCGAGCTGACGCTCCCAAGATAAGGCCCGACAAGTGTGAGGATCAGCATGGCTATCGTGGTCCAAAGGAGGAGCGGACTTGGGCGGCTGCGCCACGCCAAATGCCGAGTACGCAGGACAAGCACGACGACGAGCTCCGTCATTAGCGAGACAACGAACCAGGCGGTCTGAAATTCGCTTTCTCCTGCGCGATAAAGGAGAAGCAGGACCGCAAATGTCAGCAGATCGAAGGCCGAACTGACCAGGCCGAACACAATCATGAACTTCTGTATTTCCCTCACGTCCCACCGCTGCGGCGATGACAGGCGTTCTGCGTCAACATTGTCCGTGGAAATGGCCGCCGAAGGTAGGTCAGACAGAAAATTGTTAAGCAGAATCTGTTTGGGCAGCAGCGGGAGGAAGGGCAGAACAGGAGTTGCGATCGCCATGCTTACCATGTTGCCGAAATTGGCGCTGGTCGTGATGCTGATATATTTGAGCGTGTTGGCGAAGGTCTTCCGCCCATCCAAGACACCGCGCCGCAGGATCTCAAGGTCGGGGCGCAGCAGGACGACGTCCGCCGTCTCGCGGGCGACGTCCACCGCCTGATCGACGGATATGCCGACGTCCGCGGCCTTGAGGGCAGGTGCGTCGTTGATGCCATCGCCCAGGAAGCCGACCGAATGGCCGCCATGTTGAAGCGCGCGCACGATGCCTTCCTTCTGCTGGGGATCGATTTCGACGAACAGGTTCGCTTCGGCCGCAGCGCGCGCCAAGGCCTCTGACGGCATGGCCCGGATCTCGCCGCCCGTCAGGATCCGGCCGATGGGAATGCCGACCTCCTCGGCGAGGTGGCGGGTGAGATAGCGATTGTCGCCGCTGATGATCTTGACCCGGACGCCGAGGTCGAGAAGCGCCGCGAGCGTTTGCCGCACGTCGTCTTTCGGCGGATCGGCGAAGAGGAGAAGACCGATGAGGGTCATGTCCCGCTCGTCCGCCGTGGCATAATGGGCGCGGGCCTCGAGCGTCCGTTCGGCGACCGCGAGAACGCGAAAGCCGCTCTCGCCTAACGTTCGAAACCGCGCCTCTATGCCTGTCCGCTCCGTGTCCGTGAGCGGATGAACGGCGCCGCTGCGGTTGAGCGTCGCGCATGTCGCCAGAACATCCGCGAAGGCGCCCTTGGTGATCATCCGCGCCTGCCCCGCCAGGGAGGGATGGACGACGACGATCGTCAGGCGGCGGCGGGAAAAGTCATAGGGTATTTCATCGATCTTCGCGGCGGAGGAAATGGTCCGTCCGGATGCCTTCGCATCGTCCAGCAGAGCGGCATCGAGCGGGTTTTTGATGCCGGTTTCAAGCGCGGCATTCTGATAGGCGGCAAGGCGCACAGCGTCCGAGGAGGCACCGTCGACATCGATCGCGTCGTGGAGGCGGACGACGCCCGCGGTTAGCGTTCCCGTCTTGTCGGTGCAAAGCACTTCCATGCTTCCAAGATTTTCGATCGCCGCGAGCTTGCGGACAATGACGCCGCCGCGCGACAGATCGCGCGCGCCCGCGGCCAGCGTCACGCTGACGATGGCAGGCAGGAGCTCAGGCGAGAGTCCGACGGCTAGTGCGACGGCGAATAACAGGGACTCATTGAAGGGACGTCCGATCATCTGGTTCATCGTCAGTACGGCGATCACGATGACGGTCATGACCTTCAGCAATAGGCCGCCGAAAGAACGGACGCCGCGTTCGAAATCGGTTTCGGGCTCGCGCTTCCGCAGCCGCGCCGCGATGCGCCCGTAGGCGGTGCGTCCCCCGGTCTGGGTGATGAGGATGCGGGCGGTGCCGCTTCGGACCGACGTCCCCATGAACACGCTGTTGGTGCGGGCGGCGACGGGAGCGTCGGGCGGCGCCAGGCCCGGCGACTTTTCGACCGGAAAGCTCTCGCCGGTCAGCGCGGCCTCGCTCACCAGGAAATCCCGGGATTGGAGGATGCGGCCGTCCGCCGGGACGAGGTTTCCGGCCGAAAGGAGGACGACGTCGCCGGGCACGATCCCATCGTCCGGCACGGTCATTTCCCGCCCGCTACGGAGAACCTGCACTGTCAGCTTCAGCCGGTCCTGCAGCGCCGCGACCGCTCGGGATGCCCGAAATTCCTGATAGAAGCCGAGCAACGCGCTCCCCGCGACAATCGCCACGATGATGGAAGCATCCATCCAATCCTTGAGCGCCATCGACACGGCGGCGCCGAACAGGAGGATGAGGACCAGGGGATTTCCAAATTGCCGGAGCAGCAGCAGAGCAGCACTGCGTTCCGGGGTGTCGCGGAAGCTGTTGGGTCCGACAGTCTTCAGCCGTTGCGCCGCGGCCTTCTCGTCGAGCCCATCGGCTGTGGCTGAAAGACCGGTCAGCAGTGCGGGGAGAGATTGCGCCCACCAGCCATCGTGATCGCCCGTTTTTCCTTCCGCCCGGGGAGGCGTGCCTCTGCCCTCATGGTTCATCGCCGCGCCTCCAGCGCCAATTGGCTGTACCTGAAAGACCTCTATCGGCTGATAGGGGATATTGCGGATGGAGATGGGCGCGGCATCAGCCCATTCCGGCAGGGTGAGCGGAGACGAAACAGTTAGGCAGCGATTGCCGCTCGCGGCCCTTTTCGTCGGCCTTTTGGTGTTCGCCGCGCTTGTCGCGATCGTGCTGAACTTCGGTGAATTGCGGCAGTTCACGGCCGCAGTCAGGCGCGCCGAGCCGCTCTGGCTGATCGTCGCGCTGGGATTGCAGCTTTCCACCTACATATCCGTGGCCGGAACATGGTCGGCGGCCCTAAAAAAGGCGGGGCACCCCCTGCCCCTGCGGTCGCTCGTCCCATTGAGCATTTCAAAGCTGTTCGCCGATCAGGCCGTGCCGACGGCGGGGATGAGCGGCAACGTCCTGCTCGTGAACCAGCTCATCCGGCGCGGGCTCCCTCGCGCCGCCGCCTTATCCGTTTTGCTGGTTTCGATCGTCGGCTATTATATCGCTTATGCGGTGATGGCCGTCGCCATACTCGTCCTCCTCTGGCTTCATGCGGAGGCGAGCGTCCTGCTGGCGATTTCGGTATCGGTGTTCCTCGCGGTCGCCTTCCTGATCGGCGGCATCGCCTTTTGGCTCGGGCGGCGCGGCCGCCGGCCCTTGCCCCCTTTTCTCGCCAGGATCGGGCCGGTGCGGCAGCTTTACGGCTATGTCGGAGAAGCGCATACCGATTTGCTGAACGACCGGCGGCTGATCTTGCGCTCGGCGGGGTTCAACCTCCTCATCTTCCTCGCCGACGCCGCGACGCTTCAGGTATGCCTGTTCGCGCTCGGTGGAAGCGCCTCCTTCGCTACTGCCTTGATCGCCCTTGTCATGGCCTCGATCGCCGTCACCCTCGGCCCCATCCCGCTCGGCCTTGGATCCTTTGAGGCGGTTTCGATCACCATGCTGCATTTCCTGGACGTCAATCTGGCCCTGGCGGCGGCGGGCACATTGCTGCTGCGTGGCTTCACGCTCTGGCTGCCACTGATCCCAGGATTGCTGCTGTCCCGCCGCCTGCTCCGCCGCAAGCACGTGCACGGCAACCAAAGAGCCTGATCCGGAATACTGCGTATTACGCCTCCGCGGCTCAGGGCCGATCATGCGCGGCAAGGAATGGAGGCGTGCGATGGACAAGATGAAGGCGGCAATCTTTATCGAGCCCGGACAGATCATCCTCGGCGAGAAACCCGTGCCCGATGTGGGACCGCTCGACGCGCTTCTCCGCATCACGACCACGACGATCTGCGGCACGGATATCCATATTTTGAAGGGCGAATATCCTGTCCAGAGCGGCCTCACCATCGGTCACGAACCGGTCGGGATCATCGAAAAGCTCGGATCGGAGGTGAAGGGTTTTCAGGAAGGTCAGCGGGTCATCACCGGCGCAATTACGCCTTCGGGCTATTCAAACGCCTCGCTCTACGGCTGCGGCGCGCAATGCGGCGCGGGAACGCCCCATGGCTGGAAGCATATGGGCGGCTGGCGGTTCGGGAACACGATTGACGGCGCGCAGGCGGAATATCTGCGCGTGCCCGACGCCATGGCCAACCTCGCTGTCGTGCCGGACGAGCTGACTGACGAGCAGGTGTTGATGTGTCCGGACATTCTGTCGACCGGCTTTGGCGGCGCTGAATCCGGCGGGATTCGCATCGGCGATACGGTGGCGATCTTCGCCCAGGGTCCGATCGGGCTGTGCGCGACGGCCGGCGCGCGGCTGATGGGCGCGTCGCGGATCTTTGCCGTGGAGGCGGTGCCCGAGCGCGCGGCAATCTCTCACAAGATGGGCGCGGATCACGTCATCGACTTCAGCAAGGACGATCCGGTCGAGATGATCATGGAGCTGACCGATGGCCGCGGTGTCGACGTGTCGATCGAGGCACTTGGACGGCAGGAAACGTTCGAAGGCGCGCTCCGCGTCCTACGGCCGGGCGGCACCTTGTCATCGCTTGGAGTCTATTCGAGCGACCTCAAAATTCCGCTCGATGCCTTTGCCGCAGGGCTTGGCGACAATAAAATCATCACGACGCTTTGTCCCGGCGGGAAGGAACGGATGCGGCGCCTCCTCGCCATCGTGAAGGGCCGCCGTGTGGACACCTCCGCCCTTGTCACCCACCATTTCACGCTCGACGAAATCGAAGCGGCCTACGATCTTTTCGGCCACCAGCGCGATGGGGTGCTCAAGGTCGCGATCAAGCCCTGAACCAGCGGTCGTGCTGCTTCCGGATCCAGTCGCGGCGGCGCCGTTCCATGGGTTCGTCATATTCGCTGGGAAGAACGAAGGGCACGGTCAGGCAGGCGCTCTGCGCGGGCAGCACTTCCTCCCACCGTGCGATCAGCTTCTTATAGGCGCGTCCGACCGGCCGGATATTCCGGTCCATATCGAACAGGCCCCGCCGGTTGACCGTCCCGGCCTTGGTGCGGAGCAGACTATCCCAATCGACCTGATCGATCAGCGAATACCAGGTGAAGCCGACGATCGGGATGCCATTGTCGCGAACCCGAAGGACGTTGGCCCATTGCTTGTGCAGCCATTTCACCGCTTCGTCCCCGGAGCACCCCTCGTCCACATTGGTCTCGGTGTGCATCAGCGGGATCTTGTACCGGTCGTAATATTGCCGGGCGATCTCATCGAACCCGAATATCTCGCCCGCGTCATGCACCTCTTCATCGGGCGTCACGAAATGCTCGTTGCTCGGATAATAATCGTTGCCGAGGATGCAATGATGGCGAATGCCCGCGGTGCGGAAGGCGCGATACTCCTCTTGGCTCATGCCGTTATCAAGAAGGAATTGGTAGGTCGCGGCATCCACTTCGTGGCCGTAATTAAGGTCAAGCGGAAGAAAACGCCGAGCATTGAACTTCTCCGCGGCAGGCGCCGCGTCGGGAAACAAGGCATGGAAATACTCGGTCGATTCCGACTGGATGAAGATGGCGTCGGGCCGGACTTCCAAGATGGCCTTGCTCGCCAGAACGTTGGCCGAGACGATGTGCTTGAGCGCCGTCACGAAAGCCCTATCCGAACGCATTTGCTCGTTCCACCAGCCGTATCTTGCGCTGAACAGAGCGCAGACGAACATCTCGTTTACGGGCGTATAGAATTGCACCCAGGGATAGCGGGCGGCGAAAGCCTGCGCGTAGGACGGGAATAGAGTTGGAAAATCGGGGTTTTGGAAATTGCCAATCCAATCGGGAACGCCGAAATGGCAAAGATCGGCAACCGGGATCAGGTCGCGCGCGAAAAGGCTGGCGAAGGTGGCATCCGTAAAGGACCAGTCGTAACGATTTGGGCCGAGCCACGTCCGGTGAAGCACAGGGCCGTAACGCAGGAAGTGGATGCCGAGGCTTTGCACGAGATCGAAGTCGAGGGACCATAGGTCATAGTGGCGGCTCGCCTCCATCTGATCGAAGCGCGTCCGCCCGCCATCGATGGTCGGGCAGCTGTTTTCTATGCCCGTGGCGAAGATGAAGAACGGGCTCGGTCGCGAGGAGGTATTGGCCTCCACGTTGCGGGACCGGTTCGCCATTTAGCAGGACCACCTCATTTGAAGCTCTCCGCAGCTTCCAGCACCTTTGAGGCATGACCGGAGAGCGGCGCGTTGCGCCAGATGTGGCAGAGCCGTCCGTCGCGATCGTAGAAGAAGGTGGCAGGCGCCGTACCGCGCGCCGGAGCGCCGCCATTCAGCCAGACCGAGAAACATGTGGACGCCGACCTTTCGGCATCTTCGACGAGCTTGATGTCGCTCCCCTGCATGAGCCGCCTCGCCCCCACTCGGTTTGGCAGCACGCCCATTATCCAGGCTCCGCACCGGCTGAACGACCGAGCAAGGAGCGCGAAATCCTCAATTTCGGAGACGCATTCCGCTTCGTCGGCCGGGCAGAAGAAGAGGATGAGCTTCTGTCCTCGAAAGTCCTTAAGGCGGATCCAGCTGCCCGATGAGGTTCTGAATCTGGCCTCCGGACAGCAGCTGCCGGTCGTCAACATTTCCGCATCTGCCGAACGGTGCACCATGCGATGAAATTAGCCTCCGGGGAGGCGACCCGATGCCCGTAAATGTCCTTATCACGCTGATATCTGACTAAGCTGCTCGTCGGACTTTCATCCCGTCGGCGCTGTCAATGCGCGAGGAGAAGCGGGATCTCCGCCCGGTCCAGCATCCGGTGCGTGACGCCGCCGAAAATAGCCTCCCGAACATGGGAATGACCATAAGCGCCCATGACAAGATAGGCCGCATTGAGCCTGCGGGCCTGCTCGGCGACGATGTCGTCCGGCCGCACGTCCTCCCCTTTTATCTCCTTCACCTCCGGCTCGATGTCGTGGCGGGAGAGATAGACCGCCGCTTCCTCGATCGTGGCGGCGCAGGCGGGTTCGCCGACCTGGACGAGGTGAACGGAACCGGCAAGCTTCAGGAGCGGGATCGATCCGGTCAAGGCGGCCATTGCCGGGACGGATCCGTCCCAGGCGATAAGGACGTTGCCGGCAAGATCGAGCCGCCGCCAATCCTGGGGGATGGCCAGTACCGGCTTATGAAGACGGAGCACGAGAGAGGAGACGATGCTTGCCATTTGAGGGGACGTGACGTCCTCTAGGCGGGTGTTCGCGACCACGATGTCGGAAAGACCGGCGGAGGCCTCGATGCAATCGCCGATCTCGCCTGTGCTCTTGCACATGTCCCAGGCGACGTCCTCGCCGGAGAGATGCTGCATGATCCGGTCCCTGTTGCCGGCCTCCCGCGCTTCATTGTCCTCCAGCATGACGGCATAGCCTTCGGCGCTGAAAAAGTCGCCGACCAGCATGGGCAATTGAACGACATCGAGGCAGGTCAGGTGGCCGCCGAGTGCCCTCGTCAGGTCGAGCGCCGCCTGGAGCCGGGCTTCCTGTCCGGCATCGTCATGGATGAGAACGAGAACGTTTTTCATCGAAGCGCTCCTTGACTGCGATCACCCGAGGATGATGGAAGGCGGGTGGAGCGAATATCCGGGATGTTACGGATGCCGTGGGATGGTCTTACCTCTATCTGCCGCGCCGTCCGAGCACCGCCATCTCCGCAAGCGCGCGATGACGCGCGGTCTCGCTATCAACGCCGCCGACCACGGTCGCACGGACGGGCGTAATCCCTGCAAAGTTCAGGATGTTCCGCTTCAGGCTCTTCAGGCTGTGGGCACGATAGACGAGCCGGTAGAACAAGGCCGGCATGCCCATGGTGACGACGATCCGGGCGGAGCGCCCCGTGAGGAGCTTCCTGGGAAATCCTTTGGACATGTCGATTGCGAAGCCAGGCCGCGCCACCTGCTCGAGAAAGCCCTTGAGGAGCGCAGGCATGTCGCCGAGCCACAGGGGATAGAAGAAGGCCAGGTGATCGGCCCAGAGAATGTCTTGCTGCGCCTCCCTGATCGCAACGGGCGGCTTCCGGTGCAGCCAGTCCTCCGGCGAGTGGAGGATTGGGAAACGAAGGTCGGAAACGTTGATGCGGCGCACGTCGTTATCCTCTGACGCACCCTCCTCGTAGGCATCCGCCAGCGCGTGGACGAGATGTCCTTCCTTTTTGTCGGGATGTGCATCGATCAGCAGGATGTGCGCCATGGCCACCTCTCATTTTGGGTGAATGTACCAAGGCGACAGATCGTTGAATCAGGAGTATCCCTTATGCAGGGCTCCCGGGCCCTCCCGTGCAAAATGGGTGCGAAATGCATGCGAAGCGCGAGATCGTGGCGAAGGGCAAGCGCGTGGAGGCGCCCCAGCCCTTCGCGCGCGAGGAGCATCTGCGATCGATCCTCGACGCGGTGCCTGACGCGATGGTGGTCATCGACGAACGCGGGCTCATCATTTCCTTCAGCGCGGCGGCGGAAAAGATGTTCGGCTACAGGGAAGCCGAGCTTCTCGGCGAAAATGTCAGCAGGCTCATGCCGTCGCCCGATCGGGAGCGGCACGACGGCTATCTCCGCCGCTATTATGAAACGGGACAGCCCAAGATCATCGGCATCGGCCGCGTCACCACCGCGCGGCGCCGCGATGGAACGACGTTTCCCATCGATCTCCATATCGGCGAGGCGCGGCTTGGCGAGGACCGGGTCTTTACCGGCTTCATCCACGACCTGTCGGAACGCCAGGAAACGGAACGGCAGCTCCACCGGCTGCAATCCGAACTGGCCCATGTGTCGCGGGTCACGACGATGGGAACCCTCGCAACCTCGATCGCGCACGAACTCAACCAGCCCCTCACCGCCATCGCAAATTATACGGAGACGGCCCGCGAGCTTCTGAAATCCCCTGACCCGGCCACTCTGGCCATCGTGCAGGAGGCGTTGGCGGACTGCGCTCAGCAGTCGATCCGCGCCGGACAGATCGTGCGGCGGCTGCGCGACTTCATTTCAGGAGGGCAGCCGGAACGGCGCGTCGAAAGCCTCAGCCGCCTCATCAACGAGGCAAGTGCCATGGCCCTCGTCAGCGCGCGTGAGCGCGGCGTGGAAGTGGAGATCAGCCTTGACCAGGATGCGGACGCGGTCCTCGTCGACCGCATCCAGATCCAGCAAGTTCTGTTCAACCTGATGCGCAATGCCATGGAGGCGATGGAGGGGAGCCGGACGAAAATCCTGAAGATTAGATCCGCGCAAGATGCTCACGGCTTCGTGCGCGTTTCGGTTTCCGACAGCGGTCCGGGTCTCGACGGCGACATTGCGGCTAAGCTGTTCCATCCCTTCATCAGCACCAAGGCAACGGGCATGGGACTCGGCCTCTCCATCTGCCAGACGATCGTCCGTGGCCATGAGGGGCGGATTTGGGCAGAGCCGTCTCGGCTTGGCGGCACCGCCTTCAACTTCACCCTGGTCAATGCGGGAGTGAAAGATGGCTGACCGCGTCGTGCATCTCGTCGATGATGACGAGGCAATCCGCCGCTCCGCGAGCTTCATGCTGAAGACATCGGGTTATGTCGTGAAGACTTATGCCTCGGGCCCCGAATTCCTGAGGGTGCGCGATCTGCCTCCCGGCTGTATCCTGCTCGACGTTCGCATGCCCGGCGTGGACGGTATAGAGGTTCAGCACGCTCTTCGGGATCGCGGAACGCTTTTCCCGGTGATCGTGATGACCGGCCATGGCGATGTCTCGGTCGCCGTTCAGGCCATGAAGCTCGGCGCCAGCGACTTCATCGAAAAGCCGTTCGAACGCGCGACACTCCTACAGGCGGTGGAGCATGGCTTCGACCGCCTCGAGAGGTCTGACAAGGCGAAGGCGCGCGCGTCGGAAGCCGAAATCATGCTGCACGCCTTGACGCCGCGCGAGCGCGACGTGCTGGAAGGTCTAGCACGGGGACTGCCCAACAAGACGATCGGCTACGATCTCAGTATCAGTCCGCGCACCGTCGAAATCCATCGTGCGAACGTCATGACCAAGCTGAAAGTCGCCAGCCTATCGGAAGCGTTACGCATCGCCTTCGCGGCTGGGCTGGGGGAGGATCGGCCGCTGGGGCCTGATCCCATCATGCCTGCCGGAGGAGAAAATGAGATCGATCCTGCTGCACGTCTATGACGACACCGGCTTTGAAAGCCGCTTCCAGGCGGCGCTCGATCTCACCCGGGCCTTTGGCGGGCACATCACCTGCCTCCATGCGACGCCTTTCGAAGACTATCTCATTACCGACCCGCTGGTCGCCGCGGCGATGCCGGAGGAATTCTCGACGAAGATCCGAGACATCCGGCTGGCGCTCCAGCATCGCATCGAAGACCGCCTTCACGGCGAAGGGGTGAGCTGGGACTGGGTTCATCGCGACGAACTCCTGTCGACCGCGCTCATCCGCTATTCGATGCTTTCGGACGTGGTCGTGATCACCCGGGCTGACCGTGCGCTGTTTCAGGATGAGCCGCGCCCCATCGCCGCCGCCGTCGCGATGAGCGCGAGGGCGCCCGTTCTCGCCATTCCGGGGGCGCAGCTGGGCTTCGACGCCGGAAAGCCGGTGATCATCGCCTGGAACGGTTCACCCGAAGGCGCTGCCGCCCTTCGCGGCGCCCTTCCTTTGCTCCAGAGGGCCTCGGACGTGCATCTGGTGGAAGTGGAGGAGAAAGAGCGTCTTTATCCGCGCGATCTCGCCGCCCGCTATTTGTCGCGCCACGACGTGCATGTTTGCATCGTCGAACGCCAGGCGGATCGGGGAGACATTGCCGCTGCCTTGCGGAGCGCCGCGGCGGAAATCGGCGCGGGCCTGATCGTCATGGGCGCGTTCGGCCATTCACGCCTGCGCGAATTTCTTCTGGGCGGCGTCACGGCCGATCTGCTGTGCGAGTGTGAGGTGCCACTGCTGCTCGCCCATTAGGCCGCCTCACTCCTCGTCCCGGTTGGATGATCGGAGGGTAAGCCCACTGGCACTATTAGCACGTCGAAGCTGGCCCAAAGGAGCATATATTCGGCGAAGCTGTCCTGGATCAGCCGCTCCATGCCCATGCAGCCATGGGTTCCCATGGCGATGAGGTCCGGCCGCAGGCGATCGGAGCAATGCTCGATGACGGCCATCGGGTCGCCTTCCTCGACGCTGGTAAAGAGATGCTCTGCTACAGGCTCGGACGCGAGCGCCGCGGCAAGGGTTTGCTGCAACGCGTGCTCCCTGCCGTGGCGCCGCTTTGCGATCGCCGCATCGCTCTCAAACAGAGCCAGGCCGCGAGGGTTCACCGCCTGAACGACGTGCATGTCTGCGCCAGGCGCGATCTGGCTTGCGACGCGAACGAGGTCGGCCGCGAAGGCAGCGTCGTCCGACGCGGCCATCACCCTCTTATAATCGCCCGCATTTTCTCCCTGCGCGACTAGAAGCGGGACGGCCAAGCGCTGGAGAACATGGCTGGCGGTAATGCCGAAAATCGCGTCGCGAAAGCGCGGTTCGCCATGCCCGCCGACGATGACGAGGTCTGCCCCAATCCGCTCGGCTTCCTGGGCGATCGCCTCCTCCGGACGGCCTTCGGGGATATGGAGGGAAAAATCGATTTCGGGATCGGAAAGGCGCTCCGCGATCTGATGCACCTGCTTGCGGATATCGACGCGAAGCGCGGCCTGCTCGGAAAGATCGAGCGGCCCCGGCGCGGCGTGGATGATCCGAAGACTCGCGCCTCTTTGTGCCGCAATCCGGCACCCCCTCGCCAACGCTTTGCCGGAATGTTCGCCAAGATCGATGGCGACGACGATGCGGTGCAGGGCACGGCTACCCTCCTGCTCGGTGTCCGCCCGGCGCTTCGGACTTAGGCTGCCGGTATCACTGGCCATCGTCTCCTGCCATTCTCGCCACCTCCTCGAAACGGGCAGCCATCAAGCTATCGCGCAGGCCTCCATTCCTGGATACGGAATGTCCCTTAAGAGGGGGGAATGAGGACGGCGGCACCCTGGAGCGCGCCTGCCCTCACCGCCGCAACGGCCTCATTCGCCTGTTCGAGCGGGAAATCATGAGTGCGCGTCTCCACCGGAATTTCTGCCGCGATCCGCAAAAACTCTTCGCCATCGGCTCGAGTGAGGTTGGCGACGGACAGAAGCGCGCGCTCGCCCCAAAGGTCGGCATAAGGAAAAGCCGGAATATCGCTCATGTGGATGCCGCCGCAGACGAGCCTGCCGCCCTTGTGGACGGCGCGAAGTGCGAGGGGCACGAGCGCCCCCACCGGCGCGAAGATGATGGCGGCATCCAGTTCCTGCGGCGCCGCCTGGTCCGATCCGCCCGCCCAGACGCAGCCGAGCGCACGCGCGAAGGTCTGGCCATCCGTGTCGCCGGGCCGGGTGAATGCATAGACTTCCCGCCCTTGCCAGAGCGCCACCTGCGTCAGGATGTGCGCGGCGGCACCGAAGCCGTAGAGGCCAAGGCGACGGGGGTTCCCTGCCAGGCGTAGGGAGCGGTAGCCGATCAGGCCGGCGCAAAGCAGGGGCGTCGCTTCGGCATCGGAAAACTGGCCGGGTATCGAAAAGCAGAAAGCGGTATTTGCGATGCAATGGCTGGCAAACCCTCCGTTCCGGTTGAAGCCGGTGAAGAGGGGATCGTCGCAGAGATTTTCCTGGCCCGCACGGCAATAACGACACTGCCCGCATGTGCGGCCGAGCCAGGGCACGCCGACGCGGTCTCCGATCGACACGCCCGGCGTGTCCGGCCCCTTTTCAACGATCCGGCCGACAATCTCATGTCCTGGAACGACCGGCAGATGGTCCCTTATGTCCCCATCAATGATGTGGAGGTCGGTGCGGCAAACGCCGCAGGCCGATATCTCGATGAGAAGTTCGCCTGGCCCAGGTCGCGGCACTTCCCGCTCGACATGGCGAAGGGGTCCGCCGATCGCCTGTAACTCCATCGCCCGCATGGTGCTCATCTTATGGATTAAGCTCGGCGCGGAGCAGGATGAGGGTGGAATCGCCCGGATATTCCTCGGCGCAAAATCCCATCTCCCGTTCCAGCTCGATCGCCTGATGGTTTTCCCGGCTCTCGATCGATTTCAGGCACTTAAAGCCGCGCGCCTTCGCCCAGCGGGCGGCATGTTCGAGCAAGGTCCAGCTAATGCCCTTCTTTTTATAGTCGGCGCGGATCGACAGAGCGACTTCGGCGCATTCTCTCTTCTCATCGGCCGCGACCATGGCCGTGGCGATGATCGTGCCGCTGGCGGGATCGAGGGCGAGAAAATTCTCGGTGCGATCATGGTCCACCTCAACCATCATCTCGAGGAATTCCGGCCCGACCTTGTTGAGCGCAGTGAGGAAGCGAAAACGGAGATCTTCGTGCGCGACATGGGTGAAGAATTGGCCGAGCGCGGCCTCGTCGCCGGAGCGAACGGGGCGCACATCGAACGAGAAGCCGCTACGCGCGGTCAGCCGTGTGAGCTCTTCCTGCCCGTGACATTGCTGAAGATCGGAGGCCATGGACGATTCCCTTGTGCCGGACGCCCCCATCGTCGCGCCCTCTCCCCTTTGCCGGAATAAGTAATGAACCGGATCCGGGAGCGAACAGGTTGCGCTTATTCTGAGCTTTGCAGATCGAGGGAGATGAGGATTGGGCGGCACGAACCGGATCGGCTGCGAGGCACTCCGCGCGAAGGTGAGGACGGCCGAGGAGGCAGCGTCGCTGATCAAATCGGGCAGTACGGTGGGGATGAGCGGCTTCACCGGTTCGGGCTATCCAAAGGCGGTGCCGCTGGCGCTCGCCGCCCGGATCGAGGCCGAACATGCCAAAGGGCGGCCGTTCCAGGTGCGGGTGTGGACGGGCGCATCCACCGGGCCCGAGCTCGACGGCGCGCTCGCCAAGGCGGGCGGCATCGAATTCCGCTTGCCCTATAATAGCGATCCGATTGCGCGGGAGATGATCAACCGCGGCGAGATGGAATATTTCGACATGCACCTCTCGCAGGTCGCGCCGATGGCCTGGCAGGGCTTTTTGGGGCCGCTCGACACGGCGGTGGTCGAGATATCCGGCATCCGCACGGACGGGTCGCTTATCCCCTCTTCCTCGGTCGGCAACAACAAGACCTGGCTCGACCGCGCGTCCCAAGTGATCCTGGAAGTGAACAGCTGGCAAAACGAAGCGCTAGAGGGGATGCATGACATCTATTATGGTACGGCGCTGCCGCCCAACCGCATACCCATCCCGCTTATCCGCCCGGACGACCGGATCGGCGAGCCCGCTTTCCGCTGCGACCCGAACAAGATAGCCGCCATCGTGGAGACGGACGCGCCGGACCGCAACCTTCCGTTCAAGGCACCGGACGACCATGCCCGCGCCATTGCGGGCCACCTGCTCGAATTCTTCCGGCATGAAGTGGCGAAGGGGCGGCTTCCGCGATCGCTGCTGCCGATCCAGTCGGGCGTCGGCAATATCGCCAATGCCGTGCTAATCGGCCTGCTCGATGCCCCGTTCGACACGATGACCGCCTATACCGAAGTGATCCAGGACGGGATGCTCGACCTGCTTGCGGCGGGCAAACTCCGCATGGCGTCCGCTACGGCCCTTTCCCTAAGCCCGGAAGCGGCGGCGACACTTAACGCGGAAATGCCTCTGTTCCGCGACAAGATGATCCTTCGCCCGCAGGAGATCAGCAATCATCCCGAGCTCATTCGCCGCCTCGGCTGCATCGCGATGAACGGAATGATAGAGGCGGATATCTACGGCAATGTGAATTCGACGCACATCATGGGGTCGCGTATCCAGAACGGCATCGGTGGTTCCGGCGATTTCGCGCGGAATGCTTACGTCTCCATCTTCATGGCGCCCTCGACCGCGAAGAATGACGCCATTTCGGCGATCGTGCCCCAGGCGAGCCATGTCGATCACATCACGCAGGACGTGCAGGTGCTCGTCACCGAGCAGGGCTTGGCGGACCTTCGCGGTCTTTCGCCTAAGCAACGGGCGGAGACGATCGTCGAAAATTGCGCCCACCCCGATTACCGCCCGATGCTCCACGACTATTTCCACCGGGCGCGCGAGCATTCCTATGGCCAGCAATCGCCCTCGATCCTGACCGAGGCGCTGTCCTGGCACCAGCGCTTCATCGATACGGGCAGCATGCGCGCCTAGGTAACATTCCGCACTGACAGCTCCCGCCCAAGCGCGGACACTGCGCCTCCTTCGAAAAGGACGCGCCTCATGGACCATGTGCGGTGGCTGAAGGATGTGAGCATCGCGGACGTTCCGCAGGTCGGCGGCAAGAATGCCTCGCTCGGCGAGATGATCCGGGGGCTGTCCGGACAGTGCATAAGAGTCCCGGGCGGTTTCGCGACCACCGCGTCCGCCTATCGAGCCTTCCTCGCCAACAACGATCTTGCCCCATTCATCGCGGAGGCGCTCGGCCGCTATCGTGCCGGGGCCACGTCGCTTCGGGAGGCAGGGAAGTCCGTGCGCGAACGCATCCTCGCGGCCACCTTATCCGCCGACATGGAAGCGGCCCTGCGCGACCATTATCGCACCCTGTCGCGGGAAGCGGGAAAGGAGGACATCGCCGTCGCCGTGCGGAGCAGCGCCACGGCCGAGGACCTGCCGGGCGCGAGCTTTGCCGGGCAGCAGGAAACCTTCCTCAACGTGCGGGGCGAGGAAGCGCTGATCGACGCCTGCCGCCGTTGCTACGCCTCGCTCTTCACCGATCGCGCGATCACCTATCGCGAGATCAAGGGGTTCGACCCTCTCGACATCGCATTGTCCGTGGGTGTGCAGCCGATGGTGCGGACCGACCTCGGCGCATCGGGCGTCATGTTCACCATTGATCCGGAAACCGGCTTTCCCGGCGTCGTGGTGATCAGCGCGGCCTGGGGCCTTGGCGAAACGGTGGTCCAAGGCGCGGTGGATCCGGACAGCTATATGCTGTTCAAGGCCTTCTTCGACCGGCCCGGCATCGTGCCGCTGCTCGAAAGGACGCGGGGCGCCAAGGCGATCAAGATGGTCTATGGCGACACCCAGGCCGAGCGGACCCGCACCGTCGAGACGAGCGCAGCGGAGCGGGAAGCTTTCGTTCTCGGCGACGATGATATTCTAACCCTCGCCCGCTGGGGCGCCGCGATCGAGCGCCATTATGGCCGGGCCATGGACATCGAATGGGGGAAGGACGGCGAGACCGGAGAGTTGTTCATCCTGCAAGCGCGGCCGGAAACGGTGCACGGCGCCGCCTCGGTCTCCTGCTTCGAGGTCTATACGCTTAAGGAGAAGGGCAAGCTGATCGCGACCGGGGCCGCGGTCGGCAGCGGGATGGCGGCAGGCGAGGCCTGCCTTCTGAACGGGATAGAGGAGGCCGGGCGCTTTCGGGACGGCCAGATCCTCGTCGCGATCGCGACCAATCCCGACTGGGTGCCGCTGATGAAACGCGCCGCCGGGATCGTCACCGATCATGGCGGGCCGACGAGCCACGCCGCCATCGTCAGCCGCGAGCTTGGCTTGCCCGCAGTAGTCGGCACCGGCGACGCCACCGCCCATGTCCGCGACGGGCAGCCGATCACGATCAATTGCGCGCAAGGGGAGGAAGGCCTCGTCTATGACGGGCGGCTCGCCTTCGACCGGCAGGTGATCGAGACCGCACAGCTCCCCGATCCCGGCGTCGATATCATGGTCAACATGGCCAACCCTTCCGCCGCCTTCCGTTGGTGGCGGCTCCCGGCAAAGGGGGTGGGCCTGGCGCGGATGGAGTTCATCATCGGCGGGCTCATCAAGCTCCACCCGATGGCCGCCGCTCATCCCGAACGCCTCTCCCCTGATGACGCCGTGGCGACCCGCGCTCTGTCCCAAAATTACGAGAGCCCCGCCGATTACTTCGTTCAGACCCTGGCGGAAGGGATCGCAAAGCTTGCCGCGCCCTTCCACCCTTACCCCGCCATTGTCCGTTTGAGCGACTTCAAGTCGAACGAATATGCCAGCCTCATCGGCGGCAAGACATTCGAACCGGGCGAGGCCAATCCGATGCTCGGCTTCCGGGGCGCCTCCCGTTATTATGATCCGCGCTACAAGGACGGCTTTGTGCTGGAATGCCGGGCGATGAAAGCCGCGCGCGAGGAGCTGGGCTTTTCAAACATCCTCGTGATGATCCCCTTTTGCCGGACGGTGGGAGAAGCGGACAAGGTGCTCGCGGTGATGGCGGAAAACGGTCTGCGCCGGGGTAAGGATGGCCTACAGGTCTACATGATGTGCGAAATCCCGTCGAACGTCGTCATGGCCCGCGAATTCGCGCGGCGTTTCGACGGATTTTCGATCGGCTCCAACGACCTCGCGCAATTGGTGCTCGGCGTCGACCGCGATTCCGCCGAGCTTGCCAAGGCCTTTGACGAGCGGGACGAGGCGGTGAAACGGATGATCGCAGAGGCGATTGCGGGCGCGCATCAGGAGAGGATCAAGATCGGCATCTGCGGACAGGGGCCGAGCAATCATCCCGACTTCGCCCGTTTCCTGATCGAGCAAGGGATCGATTCACTCTCCCTCAACCCCGACAGCTTCGTGAAGACGGTGGAGGCGCTGGCCCGGATGCGGGAGGAGGCTAGGCCGTTCCCCGGCGAAGGCCGGGGTCCAGCTTCTGAGATCATCGCCGCTGGGCTCCGGCCTTCGCCGGAGCACGCCCTTAGTTCGAACCTTTGACCTCCACGCCGTCGGCGACCTTGTCGCCGGGATGGAGGATCACCCGGTCGCCCGCTTTCAGGCCGGCTTCCACTTCTCCGAACGTGTCGTTGATATGGCCGATCTTCACCTTGCGAAGACGGGCGCTTCCATCCTGAATCACGAACAGGGCCCAGTCCGGCCCGGAGCGGAACAGGGCGCTGATGGGGACGCGCAGCACGTCGCGCGCCGCCCAGGTCGCGATCCGGACGTCGGCGCGATAGCCATGGCCGAGGCGTTCGAAGGTGGCGCGCGGCTCGGCGAAGTCGATGATCACATTCACCCTCTGCTCCTCGACGCCGAGGGCGGAAAATTTGGTGAAGCCGAACGGCTCGACAAGCCGCACCCTGCCTCTCAGCGGACGATCTCCGCCCCAGGCGTCGATCTCCACCGGCGCGCCGGGCCGCACCTGAACGGCATCGGAGGAGAGGAGGTCGCTGACGATCTCCAAGCGCTCGGGATCGCCGACTTCCACGATTGGAGTCCCGGCGAGGACAACGCGCGCGCTTTCCTGGGGAACGGTGAGCACATAGCCAGGAACGGGCGAGGTGACTGCGACCGCGCCCCGGCCCGCGCCGCCGCTTCCCGGCACGATCAACGCGGCATTGGCTGCGGCCAGGGCTTCGACGGCGGCCTCGGCCATATTCACGCTTTCCGAAACGGCCGCGCGGCCGGAATCGCGGGCGGCGCGGGCTTCGTCGAGCTGGGCGCGGGAGGCGAAGCCGCGCCCGGCAAGATCGGCGATCCGCGCGAATGTCCGGTCCGTCGCCACCGCATTGGCGCGCGCGGTGGAGACGCGGGCGCGGGCGGCAGCGAGCTGGGCTTCCGCGGCGCGCACGTTCGCCCGCGCTTCGGCGAGGCTGCGGGCATCTAGCGGCGCGGGATCGGCGGGGACGATGCGGGCAAGCACCGTCCGGCCCGGCACGAGCGGTGCGCCCGGCTTCAGCGGCACGCGCTCCATCTCGCCCGACACGGGCGCCGAGACGACATAGAGATCGCGCACCCGCGTCTCGCCAAGGTCGCCGACCGTGACGACGAGCGGTCCGCGCGAAACCTCTCCCGCCTCGACCTCGATTGCAGGCGTACGCAGGGCAAAGAAGAGCGCGATCGCGACGGCGAGCGCCACCAGAGCGGTGACGATGCGGGGGCCGGTGAGGATCTTGCCCGCCATCCCTTCACTCCCGCGTCTTGAGCGCGCGGATGAGATCGAGCCGGTCGACCCGCATTCTGATAAGCAGCGCAGTGACGACGGCTGCCGCTCCGACGATCAGCACCCCGTCCGCGACGGTGCTGACGTTCATGCCGAAGGGGATGGTGTAGAGATCGGCATGGCCGTCCCCCGACGTGCTGTAGCGATGGGTGACGTAGAGCGAGAGGCCGATGCCGAACAGGATGCCGAAGGGGATGGCGGTCAGCACCAGGATCGCAAGCTCCCCCAAGAGCACGAAAGCAGTTTCGGCGCGGCGGAAACCGAGCACGCGAAGCGAGGCGAGATCGCGTGCCCGCTCGGCAAGGCTGATGCGCGCGCTGTTATAGACGACGCCGACCACGATCAGACAGGCAAAGCCCGTGTTGAACAGGGTGACGATGCCCATATTCTGCGCGATCGTGTCGCGCAGGCTTTGCACCGTGGCCGAGAAGCTGGTGACGTTGGCGACGAGCGGCGTGCCCTTGAGCGCGGCGTAAAGCGCCGGGAGACGGCTGCTGTCGACCAGTAGATAGGCGCCCGATATCGTGTCCCCTTCGCGCAGCAGACGGTTGAGCAAGGTGCGATCGACGGTGGCCGATGAGCCGATCGGGCTGTCGATCACTCGCGCGACCTGAAGAGGCAGCACCGGCCGGTCGCCCTCCGTCACTTCCGCACGGAAAGTATCGCCGGGCTTCACGCCCAATTGCTCGGCGATCCGTTTCGAGAGGACCACTCCGGCGGGCGGCAGCGCCACCAGGCGGCCCTCGATGTCGATCACGCGGCGAAGGTCGGACTCCGCGTCGGCACTGCTGAGGCCTTCCCGCTCGACGACATGCCCCGCGACAAGCCGCGCACCCACTGCGCGGAACGGTTCGACGCGCAGGACGCCGGGAAAGTGGGCGAGGTCATGAAGCGCGCGCGCGTCCCGCGCCTCGACGAAGGAGACGATGATATTGGCGCGCTGGGACTTGCCGAAGATGAGGGCGATCATCCGCTCGACATTGTCCGTCGCGCTCGCCGACGCGATGTAGAGGCCGAGCGCCAGGGACAGCCCGGCGATGGTGAGCATTGAGCGCAGGGGGCGCCGGAGCAGGCCGCGCAGGATCATGCGGGTCGGCTCGTCCGGCCCGATGCGGCTTGCGAGTGCGACGAGGCGGCCGGAAAAATCGGGCGGGACCGGCGGGCGCATCGCTTCGGCGGGCGCGAGCCTGGCGGCGCGGCGGACGGCGGCAATGGCCCCCGCGAGGACGGCGGCGAGCGTCACGCCCGCCGCGATCAGGTAAACGTCGGTGCCCGCGCGAAATTCCAGCAAGGGGAAGGTGAAGAAGCGCTGGTAGAGCGTGGCGAGCTCGCGCCCGAGCCAGGTGCCGAGGATGACGCCGAGCACCAGCCCGCCCGCCGAAAGCAGCAAGGCGAGCGTCATATAATGCGCCATCACGTCGCGGCTGCGATAGCCGAACGCCTTCATCAGCCCGATCACCTCACGCTCCGTATCGACGAGGCGGGCGAGCACGATGTTGAGAAGGAAGGCCGCGACGCCGAGGAAGATGGGCGGCAGGATCTCGACGGTGGTGCGGAGCTGGCCGATCTCGTTGGTGACGAAGCGGTTCGATATTTGAAGGTCGCGGCCATAAGCGCCCGGCGCGCCATAGGGTTCGAGGAGCAGGTCGAGACGGCGGGTCACCTCGGCCTCGCTCGCTCGCGGCTCCAGCCTGATCACCGCTTCGTTGAAGGCATCGGTCAGGTCGAGCGTGGCGGCGAGCGGCTCCCGGTTCATCCAGAGCGCGCCGAAGCGGCGATTGTCCGGAAAAATCTGGCCGGGCGGCACGGCATAGACATATTCGGGCGACAGCACGATCCCGACAAGGCGCAGCTCCACCTGCTTGCCATAGAGAAGCGCCTTCACCGTGTCGCCGGGCGCGAGGCGCGCGGCATTGGCAAAGGCTTCGTTCGTCACGGCCTCGTCGGGCTGGCCGGGCTCGGGCAACCGCCCGCTTCGCAGTACCAGCCGATTGAGAGCGGGCTGTTGCCCCGGCGGCAGGGACAGGACACGTGCGGCAACCGGCTCCATGATGCCCGGGATGTCGAGCACGGCGCCTGCGCTCACCCGGCTTTCCGCGACCGCGACGCCTTCGATCCGCCGGATGTCGTTCATCACCGTCTCGGGCGCGCGCTTCACGGGCGCGAATAGATCGGCGAAGCGGTAGCGCTCGTAATAAGCATCGCGGCTCGCCTCCAGCGAGCGGATCATCCCGAACGACATCACCACCATGCCCACGCCCGCCGCGATGACGAGCGCGATGGCGAAGGATTGGGCACGCAAGCGCCAGAGGTCGCGCAGCAATTTCGTCGTGAGGACGGAGCGGAAGCCGATCACCAGCGCAGCTCCGACGCGGCCTTGCGCGCCGCATTTTCGCGCCGCCCGGCGATCCGCCCGTCGCCGAACAGGATCACCTCGTCCGCCATGTCGGCGATGACGGCATTGTGGGTGATGACGAGGCTGGTGGTGCCGAGCTTCTCGTTCACCGCCTCGATCGCGGACAGGACGCGCGTGCCCGTGGCGCTGTCGAGCGCGCCGGTCGGCTCGTCGCACAAAAGCACCTTGGGTTGCTTGGCGATGGCGCGGGCGATGGCGACACGCTGCTGCTCCCCGCCTGAAAGCTGGGACGGGAAATGGTCGACCCGCGCTTCAAGGCCGACGATGCGCAACGCCTCGGCGGGATCGAGCGGGTTTTCCGCAATCTCCGTGATCAGCGCCACATTCTCCCGCGCGGTCAAGGAAGCGATGAGATTGTAAAATTGGAAGACGAAGCCGACACTTTTGCGCCGGTATTCGGTCAGCTGATCCTCGTCGCAGGCGGTGAGATCGAGGCCGTAGAACAGCACCTGCCCGGCCGTCGCGGTGTCCAGACCGCCAAGGATATTGAGCAGGGTCGACTTGCCCGAGCCGGAGGGGCCGAGGAGAACCGCCATCGAGCCTTCCTCGACGTCGAGGTCCACGCCGCGCAGGGCATGAACCGTTCCGGCGCCGCTGCCATAGGTCTTGGTGAGACCTTCAACCCTATAGACCGCCGCCATCCGCCTTCCGATCGGTTCAGGACCGATCGAGGCTAAGAGAGGCGGGAGCGGTCCCCAATCCGTAACATCCCGGATTTGTCCGGCCCCGCGCTTTGCCGATCATCTCCGTCCGGAAGCAGAGTCGCCCCATTCCAAGGAGAAATGCCATGAAGGTCAGGAATATCATGACCCCTTCGGTCGAAACGATCAGCCCCACCCACACCATCGCCGATGCCGCCAAGATGATGGGCGAAATGGATGTGGGGGCCTTGCCCGTCGTTGACGATGGAATGCTGGTCGGCATGATCACCGACCGCGACATCGCCATACGCGGCGTCGGCGGCGGCCTGCATCACGGTGCCCCGGTGCTCCGCGTCATGTCCGAGGATGTCGAAACCTGCCGCGAAGACGACGATCTCGACGATGTTCTCGATCGCATGGGCCAGGAACAGGTTCGCCGGATGCCGGTCACCGCCAAGGACGGCGGGCTGATCGGCATCGTGTCGATCAGCGACGCGGCGCGCGAGGGCGACGATGAGGAGGAAGTCGGCGAGGCACTGAGCAGCATCGCTCGTCCCTCCGGCCGCCATTGCCAGACGATTCTCGCGTGACGGGGCGGGGAGAAGGCATGTTCTCGCACATCCTTCTCCCGCTCGACCTCGACGAGCCGAGCAGTTGGCGAGCGGCTTTGCCCGTCGCGCTCTCGCTCGCCCGGCACTTCCGCGCCCGCCTCACACTTTATACGGTGATCAGCAACGCCCATGCGGCGGCGAAAGCGGAATGGTCGGCAATCGGCTATCGCGAACTCCTTTCCGTCGCCGAAGCCCGCCTCGCCAACCTTGCCTCCGAGATCAGGGAGCCGCCGGAAATTTCCACGCGCGTCGGCAGCGGGAATATCTGGAGAAGCATCATCGGCGACGCGCGGGAGCTGGGCGCGGACCTCATCGTCATGTCCGCCCATCGGCCGGAGATGAAGGATTATCTGATTGGCGCCCACGCGGCGGGCGTCGTCCGGCATGCCGATTGTTCCGTCTTCATCGTGAGGGAATGACGTGCGGCGGCCCATTCCCGCCGATCGGCTGCCCCTCTTGCGAACCGATGCCGGGCTGGGCTTGAGCGACGACGAGGCATCGGCGCGGCGAACGATATTCGGGCCCAATCGCATCGCGGAACGCCCGCCCCATTCCGGCGCGGCACTGGCGCGCGACACGGCGCGGGATCCGATGATCTGGTTCCTGCTGCTCACCGGTCTCCTCTTCATGCTGGTCGGTGATTATCGCGATGCGGCGATCCTCGCGCTTGCCATCATTCCGCTCGTCGGGATGGACTTCTTTCTCCATCGCCGCGCGGAAGTGTCGATCGAAGCGCTGGGCAGCGTGCTCGCCGCCTCCGCGCTGGTCGTGCGGCGCGGGCAAAGGATAACGATCGCGGCCGAAGAATTGGTGCCCGGTGACATCGCGATCGTCGAGGCTGGCGCCTCTTTCCCCGCCGACGGCCTGGTCCTTTCGGGCAAAGGGGTGGAAGTCGACGAATCCGTCCTGACCGGTGAGGCCAATCCGGTCGGGAAGACGGGTTTGGCAGCAATCGAGGACAGCCTGGGCATCGCCGAGGAAAATTGGGTTTCTGCCGGAACCCGCCTTCTCACCGGCAAGGCCTTCATGATCGTCGTCTTTACGGGCCAGGACACCCTTTACGGCCAGATCGTCCAGACGGCGATGGCCGGTCCCACGGGACAGACGCGGCTGCAAAAGGCGGTGCTCGGTCTCGTCCGCATCCTGCTCGCCGGGGCGCTCGCGCTTTGCTTCCTGCTAGCGGCCGTCCGCCTGTGGCAAGGCTTCGGCCTTCTCGATGCCCTGATCAGCGCGGCCACCCTTGCGGTCGCGGCCATTCCGGAAGAGTTTCCGGTTGTTCTCACCTTCTTCCTCGCGGCCGGCGTCGTCCACCTCGCCCGCCGCCGCGCCCTCGTCCGGCACGCAATGGCGGTGGAGAATATCGGCCGGGTGTCGATCATCTGCACGGACAAGACCGGCACCATTACCGAAGGCCGCCTCAGCCTCTCCTCGCTCCTGCCGGCGCGCGGGACGGACGAGAACGATCTGCTCCGTGCCGCCTCGATGGCCGCCCAAAGCGGTGCTCACGACCCGCTCGATGCGGCGATCGCGGCGCGGGCGCCGCCGCTCGATCCATCCTGGTCGTTAAAGCGCCTTTATCCTTTCACGGAGGGGCGGCGTCACGAAGCTGCGTTCTGGACCGGCGGCGAGGGGTGCGGGCTGCTGGTCATCAAGGGGGCCGCCGAAGAGGTGATCGCCGCGTGCGATCTCGCTCCGGACGAACGGCAACACTGGCTCGGGGAGATCGGCAAGGCGAGCCGACGCGCCGAGAAAGTTATCGGCTGCGCGATGCAGGAGACATCCCCAAGCCCCCCTGCGGAAGAGCCGCGCGGCGGCTATAAATTGATCGGCCTCCTCGGCTTTGCCGATCCGCTGAAACCGACCGCGCGGGATGCCCTCGCGCGCGCCGGGCAATATGGCGTGAAGGTCGTGATGGTCACCGGCGACCATCCCGAAACCGCGGCGGCTATCGCACGGCAAGCCGGCATTGCCAGCGATCCGGCCATTATTACCGGCGAACAGCTGGAGGCCGGCTTGGCCGATGGCGCGCCGATGCCCGCCGACGTCTTCGCCCGCGTCTCCCCATCTCAGAAAAAGGAGGTCGTCGCGGCTCTAAGACAGCCCGGCGCTGTCATAGCCGTTACCGGCGACGGCGTGAACGACGTCCCCGCTTTGCGCGAGGCGGATGTCGGCATCGCCATGGGCCTTAAAGGCACACGCAGCGCCCGCGAAATCGCCGACATCGTCCTCCTCGACGACAATCTCGGCACCATCGTCGACGCGATCGCGGAAGGGCGTCAGCTTTTCGCCAATTTGAAGCGCAGTTTCGCCTTCCTGCTCATGATCCACATCCCGCTCGTCCTCTCGGCGGCGGCGGTGCCCTTCTTGGGCTATCCGCTCCTCTATTTGCCGGTACACATCGTCTGGCTCGAACTCCTCATCCACCCCTCCTCGATCCTGGCATTTGCCAGCAGGCCCACCGGAAAGCCCGTGCCGGCCCCGGAGCCGAACTTCTTTTCGGCGCCCGAATGGATCGTCATCGCCGCCACCGGCGCGCTGATCACCGGGGCCGTCATCCTCGCCTTTCTAGGCGCTCTCGATCTCGGCATTGGGCAAGCGCGCGCAGCCGCCCTCATATGCCTCGTCTCCGCGCTGGGAGCATTGACCTTGCTGCTTTCCCAAGGCGGCAAGGTACCAGCGGCGATCGCAGGTCTAGCCTGGCTTTCGACAGGCCTTCCTCTCACCCCCGTCGCGGCATGGCTCCATCTCAACCCACTCCCTGCTCATCTCTGGCTGCTCACCTTCGGAATGGGCACCATCGCCGCAGCTGCTTGCCTCATGATTAAGATGGCTTCGAACGGTAGATATGGAGGGCGGAAATTGGACCTTAGCAGGAGCTGATAGGAGATCGAGAGAAGCGCTCCTTTCTGTCGCCCTCTGCAGCTCAGAAGGTCGCCAATCTCCACTACCTAGGATCTGAGGCATTGCCAGTTCGCGAGGCCTTGCAGAATGGCCGCCGTAATCGCGCAAATTCCAAGCTATTTCCTCGGTGTCGCTGCCGATCAGCGGGTTAGAACACAGACCGTGACTGGTTCTTCGAGGGGGACAAGCGTTGCCGTTTTTGACTTGCAAGCCCCCGTGTGATCTCTGCCGTTTCTCAACGGGCGGCGGCTTTCGCAGCACTGATGTTCGTGATAGGCTCGGTATTGGCCACGGGCATCCTCGGCTGAGGTCCGCTTTCCAGGTTTAGCTGCCTCAGCAGGCGAGCGATTCTAGGCCTTGGAGCCTGGAAGGTAGTCATACTCGCGATTGGAGCGGCTACCAAATTGATGTTCGTCAAATCACCTTGGGTGGTGTATTGTTATTGTCCTCCAATCAGGAGGGCCGATATGAAAATAACCATAAACGTGCTGTGGTTGGTTATCCCGGCTGCCGTTGGACTGGTGCTGCTTCTGTTCTCATCGCATCGGCAGCACGTCCTGGACTTCCTGCCCTTCCTCATCCTCCTGTCTTGCCCGTTGATGCACCTGTTCATGCCTCATCGACATAGCCGCAGCTCCCGGGACAATGCTTCCGCCCGACCCAGTAAACCGGCCCGTTTGACCCTGACTTCGTGTCAAGGTTCACAAGGCGCCGCATGACGAGTCAACGCATAGAGGAAAGCGTCATGGCCGAGTGCCAGCACCGCGGACACGAGCACCATCATGGGCCTGCGGCGACCGCCGATCGCGCCGCGTTCGTCATCGACCCGGTCTGTGGCATGAAGGTCGATACCGGGACCGCGAAACACCGCCAGGAACTAAGTGACGCGATCTATTACTTCTGCAGTGCGCGCTGCCTTGAGAAGTTCAGGGCTGACATAGGCGCCTACCTGAATCCGGCCAGCCACGACGCGGCGGTGAAGCAGCCAGCGCTGCCCGCGGCTGCCGCAGGGACGATCTGGACGTGCCCGATGCACTCGCAAATCCGGCGCGATGGACCTGGGCAATGCCCGATCTGCGGAATGGCGCTGGAGCCTCTGGAGCCGACCCTCGAAGAAGGTCTGAACCCCGAACTGATCGACATGAGCCGCCGGTTCTGGGTCAGCACGGCCTTCACCGTGCCGCTGGCCTTGCTGGTAATCGGCATGGAGCTGCTCGGTTGGGAGCCTATCGCTATGCGCACTGCAATCTGGGTACAGCTTGCGTTGGCGACCCCCGTCGTCCTTTGGGGCGGCTGGCCGTTCTTCGGCCGGTTCTGGGCTTCCCTGAAGACGCGCAACCTCAACATGTTCACGCTGATCGGCCTCGGCATCGGCGCCGCCTACGGCTACAGCGTCGTTGCGACGCTCGCGCCCGAGATCTTTCCTTCGTCGCTCAGGACGATGAGCGGGTTGGTGCCGGTCTATTTCGAAGCCGCGGCGGTCATCACGACACTGGTGCTGCTTGGTCAGATCCTCGAGCTCAGGGCGCGATCGGCGACCGGCCGAGCCATTCGGGCCCTGCTAGGGCTCGCTCCAACGGCGGCGCGCAAGGTGCATGAGGATGGCAGGGAGGAGGACATCCCGCTGGAGCACGTGCACGTCGGCGATCTGTTGCGCGTGCGGCCCGGTGAAAAGGTGCCGGTCGACGGGGTGGTAGTCGAAGGCCACAGTTTCGTCGATGAATCCATGATCAGCGGCGAGCCGGTCCCGGTGGAGAAGGTCGTCAACGAGAAGCTTGTCGGCGCCACGTTGAACGGCACCGGCAGCCTCCTAATCCGGGCGCAGCGCGTCGGCCGGGACACAATGCTGTCGCAAATCGTGCGCATGGTGGCTGAAGCTCAACGCTCGCGCGCACCCATACAAACGCTGGCCGACAAGGTCTCGGCCTGGTTCGTTCCCGGCGTCGTTCTGGTCGCGGTGATCGCCTTCGTGGTGTGGAGCCTTGCCGGTCCCGAACCCCGCCTTGCACATGCGCTCGTCAACGCCATCGCAGTGCTGATCATCGCGTGCCCATGTGCGCTGGGCCTCGCCACACCAATGTCCATCATGGTCGGAACGGGACGGGGCGCGACCGCAGGCGTGCTCGTCAAGAATGCCGAAGCGCTCGAGTTGATGGAGAAGATAGACACCCTCGTGGTGGACAAGACCGGCACGCTGACGCTCGGTAAGCCCAAGCTTACCGCCATAGAGCCCGCCAACGGGCATGAGGAACAGGAGGTGCTGCGTCTCGCAGCAGCGCTCGAGCGCGGGAGCGAGCATCCGCTCGCCGCAGCGATCGTGGAGGGCACTCAGGAGCGCGGCCTCGATATTCCGTCGACGGAGCATTTCCAGTCGCACACCGGTAAGGGGGTGACGGGCCGTGTTGCCGGACGCGAGGTCGCCCTGGGCAACAAGACGCTCCTGTCCGAGCTCGGCGTGGACACGCAGCCGCTCGAAATGGTTGCCGACGAGCATCGGTCAGAAGGCGGAGGGGTGATGTTCGCTGCCATCGATGGCAAGCTCGCCGGCCTTCTCGTGGTCGCCGATCCCGTCAAGGAAACCGCGGCAGAAGCGATCACCAATCTTCAGCGCAGTGGCGTTCACGTCGTGATGATGACCGGCGACAACCTGCGGACGGCGGAGGCCGTCGCGCGCAAGGTTGGCATCGACGAGCTGCTGGCCGAGGTACTGCCGGAGCAGAAGCAGTCGAAAGTTCAGGCCTTGCGGGAAAAGGGGCGCCGAGTGGCCATGGCCGGCGACGGCATCAATGACGCACCGGCGCTTGCTGCTGCTGACGTCGGCATCGCCATGGGCACGGGGACCGACGTTGCAATGGAAAGCGCCGCCGTAACGCTGGTAAAAGGCGAGTTGACCGGCATCGTCCGCGCCCGCCGGCTCAGCCGCGCGACCATGCGCAACATTCGCGAAAACCTCTTCTTCAGCTTCGTCTTCAACGCGGCCGGCGTGCCGATTGCGGCCGGAATACTCTATCCGGCATTCGAGTTATTGCTGTCGCCAATCATTGCGGGGGCCGCGATGGCTGTCAGCTCCGTTGCTGTGATTGGAAACTCGCTGCGCTTGCGGACCGTGACGCTATGAAGCGTCGAGCGGATGCGACCGTTTTCGCACAGCAGACATTCCGCTATTCGGCAAAGCTGCCCGCTCGGTAAGGGGGCCAAGAAGGCGTCGAAGGGGACGTCCTTACATATATCCGGGTATCGCACTTCCGAGAATGGACCCTCAGCTGCCGTCAGCGCAACTCAGCCTTAAACGCCGAAGGTTTCGCTCATAAAGGATCAAGTCGCGCGCTGGTGCACTGGACATCGGCACTGACGTCCCAAAATTGATATTGGCGCTCGTTCTCCGCTTCCAGATACGCCTCGGCGACCTCGCGCGCGATTTTACACAGCTCTTCGGGGCTGGCGCCGCGACGCTTGGCGATCTCGAACTTCCGTTCCACCTTGGCTGCTTGGTCGGTGCATCCGCTCAAGGTCACGGCGGCAGCCAAGGCGACCACGCTTGCCCGAGACGGCATCTCGATTACGCTCCATGAAGCAGCGCGCGTGCCGGCAAGCGCCGGAAATCACGGCACAAATCGCGGGCATATCGGAGAATGAGGTATTGTAATCACACAGAAAGACTGTGTGGTGCCCAGGAGAGGACTCGAACCTCCACGCCCTTGCGAGCGCCAGCACCTGAAGCTGGTGCGTCTACCAATTCCGCCACCTGGGCACGGGGTAGGTGGCGCGCTTAGCGGGCGCTTGGGGCGCTTGTCAATCGAGAGGCGAGCGGGCAAGGGGACAAAAATTCGGCAAGGCTTTAAGGAAGACGTGAAATGGACCGGCTGGTCACTGTGTTCGGAGGGGGCGGCTTCATCGGCCGCTATGTCTGCCAGGCGCTGCTGAAAGCGGGCGCACGCGTGCGAATCGCGCAGCGGGATCCGAAACAAGCCTGGTTCGTGAAGCCCCTCGGCGGCCTCGGCCAGACCCAGTTCGTCGCGTGCGATATTCGCGACAGGGATCAGGTCTCCCGCGCCGTCGCCGGATCCGATGCGGTCGTCAACCTGGTCGGCGTGCTCAAGGGCAATTTCAAGGCCTTCCATGTCGACGGCGCCCGCAACATCGCGGAGGCCGCCGCGGCAGCCGGGGCACGGACGCTCGTCCACATCTCGGCGATCGGCGCCGATCCTGCCAGCCCCTCCGCCTACGGCCGCAGCAAGGGCGAGGGCGAGCATGCGGTCCGCAAGGCCTTTCCGGACGCGATCATCCTGCGGCCCTCCATCGTCTTCGGGCGCGAGGACAATTTCATCAACCGCTTCGCGCGCATGGCGCGGCTGCTGCCGGTTCTGCCCATCGTCGGCGGAAAAACGAAATTCCAGCCGGTCTACGTCGCGGATGTCGCGCGCGTCGTGTGCGAAAGCATCGCCAATCCCGACGCCCATGCGGGACAAACCTATGAGCTTGGCGGCCCGCAAATCCTGTCCATGCATGATCTCAACGCGCTCATTTGCAAGCAGACCGGCCGATCCAACCTGCTGATCGACGTGCCCGATATCGTGGCCAGCGCGATGGCACGCGTCGGCAGCTTCCTGCCCGGCGCGCCGATCACCTGGGATCAGTGGCTGATGTTGCAACGGGACAATGTCGTGAGTGGCGCGGAGGGCCTGAAAGCCTTCGGCATCACGCCGACGCCGATCGCCGCGGTCGCGGACGGTTGGTTGACCAGCTACCGCCGCCACGGGCGCTTCGCCGCCAAGTCGCCTTACTGACCGTCTTCCGATCGGCAGCCAATTCATGGACACCTCGATCCTCACCCTCATCCTGCTCGGCTTCATCGAGGGGCTGACGGAATTCTTGCCGGTTTCATCGACTGGCCACCTGATCCTCGCTGGCGCCTTGCTCGGCTTTGAGGGTGAGGCGTCGAAAACGTTCAAGATCGCCATCCAGCTGGGCGCGATCCTGGCCGTGCTGCTCGCCTATCGCGACCGCTTTTGGAAGGTGACGGTGGGCCTTGCGGCGCGCGAGGGGGGGGCCATCGCTTTCACCCGCAACATCCTGCTGGGCTTCCTTCCCGCCATGGTCATCGGCGTCGTCGCCTATAAGAGCATCCGCGCGTTGATGGAGACGCCGGAGATCGTCGCCGTCGCGCTGATCGTCGGCGGCATCGCCATCCTGCTGATCGAACGGATGGTGAAGCAGGTCCGCATCCGCAGCGTTGAGGACATGCCCCCGCGTTCAGCCCTGTCCATCGGCATCGTCCAATGCCTCGCCATGGTACCGGGCGTCAGCCGGTCGGGCGCGACGATCATGGGCGCCTTGCTGATGGGCGTGGAGCGCAAGACGGCGGCGGAATTCAGCTTCTTCCTCGCCGTGCCCACGATGATCGCGGCGACGGTCTTCGATCTCTACCAGAACCGCGATCTGCTGAGCATGAACGACATGAACGCCATTGCGATCGGCTTCGTCACGGCATTCGTCGTCGCCCTGGCCGTGGTGAAGGCGTTCGTCGCCCTCGTCTCGCGCTATGGCTTCGCGCCCTTCGCATGGTACCGTATCGTGATCGGCAGTATTGCGCTCGCCTGGCTCGCCGCGCGCTAGAAGCTGGTAATCGATTCATCGGGAGGGGTTTCATGCGTTATCTTCTTGCGATGCTCTGCTTGTCCGCCGCGTCGCCGGCTTCGGCTGCCCAAGCCATCAGCGTCGTTCCCGATTTGCCTGCGGCGAACATGGAAGCGGCACAGGCCGTCATCGATCTCGTCTGGCCGCTTGGCACGTACAAGCGGATGATGGACACCACAGCGAAATTGATGACGGACAATCTCGTGTTGAATGTCATGGACATGAAGGTGGGCGACCTCGGCCCTATCGCGGGAGATGAAGTGGAAGAGGCGGAAGCCGGACAGACTTTGCAGGAAGTCGCCGTCAAAACCGATCCGCATTTCAAGGAACGGTTCGCGATTTTCGCGCGTGTTGCCACCGAAGAGATGGGGGCGCTGATCAATGGAATGGAGCCGGAGATGAGGAGCGCGCTGATGCGGGCCTATGCGCGGCGTTTCCAGGTGCAGGAGCTGCTGGACATGAAGGCGTTTTTTGAAACGCCGACAGGCCGGAGATATGCGACCGAATCGGTTCTGATCATGCAGGATCCCGAAGTGCTGGCCATGGCCCAGTCGTTTCAACCCCGGTTTATGGAAGCGCTTCCTGGCATCATGAAGAAAGTCGAGGCCGCGACGGCGCATCTTCCGCCACCGCCAAAGAGCGACGAGGAACCGCTGACGGGGAAATGAACCCCCGCGCATCCGGGCGTTTCATACAGGTCGCAAGGAATCGCCCGATCGGGAACGAGCGGCTAAGTCCTTGATCGTTCAGGAAAGGCTCATCGGGTTCCGCGTAGGAAACCGACTCGCTCCGGCCGCGTTGTGCGGCGGCCTGTCGTGGAGAGTTTCTATGCGCGTCATGATTCCCGTTCTTCCCTTGCTGTCATTCGCGACGCCCCTGGCCGCGCAGCCGGTGGACCCGGTCGATGCCGAGATTGCCCGCGCCATCCCTTCTCCTGCCGAGCTGGATGCGCTGGGCGTTGTCCTCGGGCGTGTCATGGGCGCGATGATGGATGTCGAGATTGGCGGCTTGATGGACGCGATCGATCCGGACGGCGGCGATTCCCGCAGCCGGGGGCGTGACCGCCGCACCATCGGCGATCTCGCGGAACGCGACGATCCTTATGCCCGCGAGCGGATGCAGCGGGGCGTCGAGGTCGCGACCGCGAACATGGGCGACGTCATGACCGATATCGCGATCCTCGCCCCGCGCCTGCGCCGCACCTTCGAACATGTCGGCCGTGATATCGAGGATGCGACGCGCGACCTGCCGCGCCGCGACCGCCGTTAAAATACGCAATCGCCATCGCGCCTGTGGACTGACGCCGCGTCCGCGCTAAAGAGCGGAAGCATGTGGCAGCTCTACCAATTCCCCCTCTGTCCCTTCTCCCGCAAGCTGCGCCTGCTGCTCGGCGAGAAGGGAGTGGGGCATGAATTGGTTCGCGAATCCCCGTGGATGAAACGCGACGAATTCGTCGACATGAACCCGGCCGGGCAGACGCCGGTGCTGGTCGAACCGGCGCGCGGCATCACGCTGATCGATAGCGGCGCCATTTGCGAATATTTCGAGGAAACGGTCGAAAAGTCGCCGATGATCCCCGGCAGCGCGGCCCAGCGGGCCGAGGTTCGCCGCCTCGCCGCCTGGTTCGATGACCGCCTCTATGCCGAAGTGGTGGAGCCCCTCCTCAACGAGCGGATGAAGAAGCGTCTCGTCACGCGCGACGCGCCCGACACGCGGGTGCTGCGCGATGCGATGCGCGTCGCCAACGCCCATCTCGATTATCTCGACTATCTGCTCGATCACCGCCGCTGGCTGGCGGGCCCGGTGCTGAGCCTCGCCGACCTCGCCGCCGCCGCGCACCTCTCGGTCGCCGATTATCTCGGCGGCATCGACTGGCGCGGTCACAAGCAGACCACCGACTGGTATTCGGTGATGAAATCCCGTCCCAGCTTCCGGCCCTTATTGGCCGAGCGGATGGAAGTGATCGCTCCCCCCGCCCATTACGACAAGGTCGATTTCTTTTAGGATTGACGATTTCGGAACGGTAGCGGCATCATCCGTGTTTCTTCCGACCCTAGGTCAAATTGGAGGAATGGAGCGGAGCAATGACGAGCCGGGATTTCTTGGTTCAGCTTCAAGGTTATGGCCTCATGACGGCCGAAATCAGTTATTACATGCCCGATCATCCGGATCTGCTGCAGCTGTTCGTCTGGCAGGAATATGACGTGGCTCCCGGTTTTCCGGTCCTCCACAAATTTCTCGATCACTGGCGCCGCGAAATCGAGGCGGCGCTCCATTCCATCCGCATCGCCCACCAGCATCTGATCCGCCCCGCCGAATGGCGGGCGGTGGACGGCGTGATCTCGATCAACTGAACCGCGTCAAATCTTTCTGGCGGTAATGAAATAGTCGAGCGACGTGTCTTCGGACAGGACAAAGCCGCGCGTGACGGAGAAGCTGAGGCCTTCCACATCCGTCACCTCCAGCCCGGCATCCTTTACCAGCGCGCAAAGCTCCTCAGGCGTCAGAAATTTGGACCACTCATGCGTGCCCCTGGGGATGCGGCCCAATCCCTCGGCAAGGGTGATCATCATCAGCTGCGACCGGGCGGTGCGGTTGGGTGTCGAGAGGATGAGGAGGCCTCCCGGCGCGAGGTGATCGGCAAGGCCGGTGACGAAAATGCGCACGTCCGAGACATGCTCGATCACTTCCAGGGAGGTGATCAGATCATATTGGCCGTCAAGCGTGTCCGCCGATCCGACCCGATAATCGATTTCAAGCCCCTGCCCTTCGGCGTGAATCCGGGCGGCGGCGATATTTTCCGGCGCGGCGTCCACTGCCGTCACTTCGGCGCCCAGGCGCCGCAGAGGTTCGGCGAGCAATCCGGCGCCGCAGCCGACATCCGCCGCGCGTTTCCCTTCGAGCGGGCGGCGGCTCGTTTCGTCGGTCTGCCAATGATGGTCGATCTGCTCGCGTATATATTTGAGCCGCACCGGATTGAGCTTGTGGAGCATCGCCGACGAGCCCTTGGGATTCCACCAGTCGGCGGCCATCCTGCCGAAATGCGCGGCTTCGTCCGGGTCGATCGTGGAGGGGTCGCTTGCGTTCGCCATGACCCGACTCTATCAGGGCGGCGCGTCTTTTCCCAAGGCTTTTCGGCCGCTCACTTACGCGAGGCACATGGCCCGTATCGTCATGAAATTCGGCGGCACCTCGATGGCGGGCATCGAGCGCATCCGCCATGTCGCGGGTCTCGTGAAGCGCGAAGCGGAGGCGGGCAACCAGGTGGCGGTCGTCGTATCCGCCATGGCGGGCGAGACCGACCGGCTCATCCAATTCTGCCGCGAAGCCTCCTCCCTCTACGACCCGCGCGAATATGACGTGGTGGTGGCGAGCGGCGAGCAGGTGACGAGCGGCCTTCTTGCCATCACCCTCCAGGGCATGGGCGTCAACGCGCGCTCCTATATGGGCTGGCAGCTGCCGATCCGGACGACGCCCGCGCACAGCGCGGCGCTGATCGACGCCATCGATGCGGACATATTGGAAGGCGTTTTCTCCGAAAATGGCATCGCGGTCATTCCGGGTTTTCAAGGCGTTGCCGCGGACGGCAGCGTATCGACCTTGGGCCGGGGCGGGTCCGACACGTCCGCGGTGGCCTTGGCGGCCGCCATCAAGGCGGATCGCTGCGACATCTATACCGACGTGGACGGCGTCTACACGACCGATCCGCGCATCGTGCCCGGCGCCAAGAAGCTCGCGGCGATCACCTATGAGGAGATGCTGGAGCTCGCCAGCGTGGGCGCCAAGGTGCTGCAGACCCGCTCCGTCGGCCTCGCCATGCGGGAGGGGGTGGCGGTGCGCGTTCTCTCCTCTTTCGAAGACAAGCCGGGAACCATGGTCGTCGGCGACGATCAGATCGAGGATTATCAAATGGAACGCCAACTCATCACCGGCATCGCTTATGACAAGAACGAGGCACGGGTTACGCTGACCGGCCTTCCCGACAAGCCCGGCTCCGTCGCCTCTATTTTCGAGGCGCTCGCGAACGCCAATGTCAATGTCGACATGATCGTGCAATCGGTGCCGCGTGCGGGCGAGCCGAGCGACCTCACCTTCACCGTGCCCACCGCCGCCCTCGCCCAATCGGCGGACGTGCTGGAAAAGCTGAAGGAGAAGGTCGGCTTCAACGAAATCCTGACCGATACCAATGTCGTGAAAGTGAGCGCGGTCGGCGTCGGCATGCGCTCTAACGCCGGTATCGCCGCGCAAATGTTCAAGGCGCTCGCCGACCGCGGCATCAACATTCTCGCCATCACCACTTCGGAAATCAAAGTCTCGGTCCTGATCGCCGAGGAATATACCGAACTCGCCGTGCGCGTGCTCCACACGACCTACGGCCTCGACGACAATGGAGAAACCGCGTGACCTTCAATATTCCCCTCCCCCTTGATGGGGGAGGCCGGGTGGGGGTGATCGCCGGGAAGGACACCGCCTTATGACGAACATCACCCCCACCCAACCCTCCCCCATCAAGGGGGAGGGCCATTCCAAACTCACCGCCCTCATGAAGCGCGGCACCGATTTCCTGGGTGCCGAAGTCGCCATCATGGGCGGCGCGATGAGCTGGGTGTCGGAGCGCAACCTCGTCTCCGCCATATCCAATGCCGGCGGTTTCGGCGTGATCGCGTGCGGCGCGATGAGCCCCGAACTGCTCGACACCGAAATCGCCGAGACGAAGAAGCGCACGGACAAGCCGTTCGGCGTCAACCTCATCACCATGCACCCGCAGCTCTCCGAGCTGATCGACGTGTGCGGCAAGCATAAGGTCGGCCATGTCGTCCTCGCGGGCGGCCTGCCGCCGCCCGGCGCGCTGGAGCGGATCAAGGCGACCGGCGCCAAGGTCATCTGCTTCGCCCCCGCGCTCGCGCTCGCCAAGAAGCTGATCCGTTCCGGCGTCGATGCCTTGGTGATCGAAGGCATGGAAGCGGGCGGTCACATCGGTCCGGTCTCCACCTCCGTCCTCGCCCAGGAAATCCTGCCCGAAGTCGCGGCCGATCTCCCCGTCTTCGTCGCGGGCGGCATCGCGCGCGGCGAGGCGATTGCGGGTTACCTGGAAATGGGCGCGGCGGGCGTCCAGCTCGGCACCCGCTTCGTCTGCGCGACCGAATGCATCGCCCATCCCAATTTCAAGAAGGCGTTCATCCGCGCCTCGGCCCGCGATGCGGTGACCAGCGTGCAGATCGACCCGCGCCTGCCCGTCATCCCGGTTCGCGCCCTCAAGAACAAGGAAACCGAGGCGTTCGCCGCCAAGCAGCGCGAAGTCGCCAACCGCCTCGACACTGGCGAGATCGAGATGGCCGAGGCGCAGCTCCAGATCGAGCATTATTGGGCCGGAGCGCTTCGCCGCGCGGTGATCGATGGCGATGTCGAAACCGGCTCGATCATGGCCGGTCAGTCGGTCGGCATGGTGAAGGACGAGCGGCCCACGGCCAACATCATCGCCACCTTGATGGAAGAGGCCGCGGCCGCGCTGGAACGGCGCGCGGCGGCATGAGGCCCCGCCCTGCCTAGCGTTTGAACGGAAAGGCGGTGCCTACCGCCGACAACAGAGGATTAGTTTTGCTGTCCGGCAGATAGCCATAGTCTATCCTCCAGAGTGCCACCCCGCCAATGCTGTTGCGCCGTACCCAATGTCCTTTGACGGCGATGGACATCTCATCCTCGTAGGACAGGAAGCCGGCTGGCAGATTGGGAGGCTGATGGGGAACGCTTGGAAGCGTGGGAGCAAATCCGCCACCCGGGTAGCTGCGATATCCGACCTGAGCCACCGGATCCCATCGGTAAGTGCCATTGATAAGATAGCCGAGCCTTGCGAGTTCGCGATAAGAGGTACGGAGGAAAAAGCCCTCGAAAATAGTGCTGGCGGCTATCGGCTGCCGTGGCCCTGTCACATCCGGCCCATAGTAGGTTCCGTTGAAGACAATGCCGACTCCCAGCTTTCGCGGATCCACACCCGCTCTCGTATAAGCCGCGATAGCGCTGGCGAGATCGTAAGGATGCTCCGGCGCCGCGCCTCCAATGGCGCCGTTGAACCACGATAGGCTGCTACCCCCTTTTTCAGGAAAATATGAGGCGTGATCGAACTGGCCGTAAGGCGTTACATTATATTGATCCACCAGGCTTGGTATCTCGGCCTGCCAGGCTGGAACTCGCCCATCGGCGAGGCCGAATATGTTCGGCGCCGTGGCCGCGACCGTAATGATCAGGGGACGTTGGCTGCCGTAGGATGGATGATTACGAGCGGCGGCGCGAAGATCGACGAGGAGAGCCTTATATCTTCTCCGAACTTCCTCCTCGCTCAAATTGGTGAAATCCGTCCTTACTTTAAGCCAATTTATCGCGATACCGTCATAGTCGTCGGCACGCAGGCGGTTCAGAATATTGGTTATGAAGCGAGGGCGTGCAGCATCGGTGGTAGCCACCAGAAGGGAACTGTCATTGTTTCCGCTTCCATCGAGCATCAGCAGGGCTTTCACCCCCTTGTCATGTGCGCGGCGAACGAGCCGCTCCTCTGGCCCTCCCTCCCCGTGGATGGGGTAGCCTGTCATTTCTTCCAGATCGCCTGGCTGGACGTCGGGGCCGAAGGAGCTTGCAGCGACGACCCCGTAAATGACGAGATGCGACAGTGGCCCCATATCGACTTCTTCAACGGGATATTCCGTCCATCCGTAATAACCTGTTACCCAAGGTTTGTACGCCGGTTCCCCCATAGGAACGACTGAGACAGTGGCGGTCGCCGATCGGGTTGGGTCGGCGATGCTAGTCGCGACCACGCGGTAGTTCCCCTGCGCCAAGGGAGCCACGTAGAGGCCGGTTTCGGTAATTCTGCCGCTGGATGGCCCATCCAGGAGGGTCCACGTGCAGGTATCGGTCGGGTGCCCGGCCACACTGCAGGAAAGCTGCTGGGTATCCGCATAGCCGATCTGCGCCTGTGCCGGAGAAACCGTGATCTGGGCGGGAGGCGGAGGAGAAGGGGACGGGGGCGGCGGCGAGGGCGGGGGCGACGATGAGGATCCCTCTCCGCCGCAGCCGGTAAGCAGGATGGCGGCAAGAAATGGCAAAGCAATCTTCATCGAACTTCCGGTCAAAGCTTGGGTCTCATTCCGGAGGTAGAACGGATGCGTTAAGCGCGATTTAATATGGAGGTCTCGGTTTTCGATCAGGCAAGCGTTGGAAACTAGGGCGGCAATCTGATAGCGGGGGCTATGCCCACCGCTTCCGCCACCTCCGCACGCGAAATCCTGACCGGCCTTCATGAGGTGATGGCTTCCAAGACACAGGCGCAGGCGAAGCTCAACAAGGTGGTGAAGATCATCGCCGAGGCGATGGGCAGCGAAGTCTGTTCCATCTACTTGCTGCGCGACGGGGTGCTTGAACTGTTCGCGACCGTCGGCCTCAACCAGAGCGCCGTCCACGTCACCAAGCTCGCTCTTGGCGAGGGCCTGGTCGGCACGATCGCGGAGGATGTCGCGATCCTCAATCTCGACGAAGCGACCCGCCACCCCGAATTCGCCTACCGGCCCGAGACGGGCGAGGAAATGTTTCACAGCTTCGCGGGCGTGCCCATTGTCCGGCGCGAGCGCGCGATCGGCGTTCTCGCCGTCCAGCATGCCGAAAGCCGGGCCTATGACGATGTCGAGATCGAGGCTTTGCAGACCGTCGCCATGGTGCTGTCCGAACTGATCGCCAATGCCGGTCTTGCCGACCGCGCGACCGCCGCGACCGACAAGGCGCGGGATGCGGGCACGGCACGGCTTGACGGGCTCAAGCTCGTGACCGGCATGGGCCGGGGCACGGCCGTCTTCCATCAGCCGCGCATTCTGATCGAACACACCGTCGCGGAGGATACCGAGGCGGAGCGTCAGCGCGTCTATTCCGCTTTCCGGAAGATGCGCGAGCAGATTGACACGATGACGAGCCAGGCCGAATTCGGCACCGCGGGCGAGCATCAGGAGATACTCGAAACCTACAAGATGTTCGCCTATGACGAAGGCTGGTCGCGGCGGATCAACGAGGCGATCGACAGTGGCCTTACCGCCGAGGCGGCGATCGAGCGCGTCCAGCAGCGCACCCGCATGCGGATGCGCCAGATCGACGATCCCTTGCTCGCCGAGCGGATGCACGACCTCGACGATCTCGCCAATCGCCTCCTCCGCATCGTGTCGGGACAGCTCGGCACGGCGGCGCAGATGGGGCTGCGCGGAGACGCGATCCTCATCGCCCGCAATCTCGGCCCGGCCGAGCTGCTGGAATATGACAAGCGCCGCCTGAAGGGCGTGATCTTGGAGGAAGGGTCGCTGACCGCGCACGTCACCATCGTCGCGCGCGCCATGGGCATTCCAATGCTGGGCCGGGTTCGCAATATTCGCCAGCTCGTGTCGGAAGGCGACGAAATCCTGCTCGACACCGGCGAAGGCACCGCCTTCGTCCGTCCGAACAATGTGCTGGAGGAAGCATTCGAGGCGAAGCTCCTCGCCAGCCAGAAACGGCGCGCCCAATATGCCGCGCTTCGCGACCAGCCCCCGGTGACCAGGGACGGTACGCGCATGACATTGATGGTGAATGCCGGCCTGCGCGACGACGCAGGCGCCCTCGACCTGGTGGGCGCGGACGGCATCGGCCTTTTCCGGACCGAATTCCAATTTCTCGTGTCCGCCACCTTGCCCCGCCGGGAGAGCCAGCAGCGCCTTTACAAATCCGTGCTCGACGCGGCGGGCGACAAGCCGGTCATCTTCCGCACCATCGATGTCGGCGGCGACAAGGCGCTCCCCTATTTGAAGGTCGAGGATAGCGAGAATGAGGAAAACCCCGCAATGGGTTGGCGCGCGCTGCGCCTCGCCCTCGACCGCGACGGCCTGATGAAGGCACAGGCCCGCGCGCTCCTCGAAGCGGCGGCGGGCGGCGTGCTCAACGTCATGTTCCCGATGATCTCCGAGCCATGGGAATTCGACGCCGCGAAGGCGCTGGTCGAGGAACAGCGCGCCTGGCTCGCCGCGCGCCGGAAGGCCCTGCCCCGCGACGTGCGCTATGGGGCGATGCTCGAAGTCCCCGCGCTAGCCGAGACGCTCGACATCCTGCTGCCGAAGATCGATTTCCTGTCGATCGGCACCAACGATCTCACCCAATTTCTCTTCGCCGCCGACCGCGCCCATCCCAAGCTCGCCGAGCGTTACGACTGGCTGAGCCCGGCCATCCTGCGTTTCCTCCGCCGCGTGGTCAGGGCGGCGGACGATCATGGCGTTCCGGTCGGCGTGTGCGGCGAGATGGGCGGACGGCCGCTCGAGGCGATGGCGTTGATCGGCATCGGCATTCGCCGCCTGTCCATCACGCCTGTGGCGGTGGGCCAGATCAAGGCGATGATCCGCTCCCTCGATCTGTCCGCATTGACGCCCGCGCTCGAGGGCATGTTGGCGCGCCCGCCGGAAGACCTGCGCGCGGCTCTCGCGGCTTGGGCGGACCGGCATCAGGTTGCGCTGGGTTAAACAAGCCAGCACGAGAAAGTATCGCGACATTCAGCAGCCCGGTTGACAAGGGCCGCATGCTGCTATGTCATGACGCAGCGTAACGGCAGGGGCGAGTTAATGGTGGATATGGATGAAGGGGCATATGCCGGGGGACCGATCGGGGAGCGCCTGAAGGCCGCCCGCGAAGCCAAGGGCATGAAACTCGACGATATCGCAGCGCACACCCGCATACCCATCCGCCATCTCCAACACATCGAACAGGGCGATTGGGACGCGCTGCCCGCCGTCACCTACAGCGTTGGGTTCGCGCGCACTTACGCCAATGCGGTCGGCCTCAACGGCAACGCCATCGGCGCGGAGCTGCGCGAGCAATTGGGCGCGACGCGCAGCGAGGCCGCGTCGACCGCTTATTACGAACCGGCCGATCCGGCGCGGGTGCCGCCGCGTTCGCTCGCGATCATGATCGGCATTATCGGTATCGCCCTTATCGCCGGCTACTTTATCTGGCGGAGCGCTGCTTTGGGCGGCACGGATGTCGAGCAGGCGCAGGCGCCGGTCACGAGCAGCCCTGCCGCTCCGCAGCAAGCCGCGCCTGCGGCCGAAGCGCCCGCCGCCGCTCCCACGGGCCCGGTCGTCCTCACCGCGACCGAGGAGGTCTGGCTCCGCATTTATGAAGCAGGCGGCCAGCGTCTTTACGAAGCGACGATGAAGCCAGGCGATCGCTACGAAGTGCCCGCCACCGCGACCCGTCCGCAAATCCTGACCGGCAAGCCGCAAGCGCTGCGCGTGACGATCGGCAACACGCCAGTGGCGCCGCTCGGCGAACCCGAGCGGACGATTTCGGACGTGAGCCTGCTCGCCGCCGATCTCCTCGCCCGCAATGGCGGGACGACGCCTGGCACTTCCGGGCAGCCCGGCCCTATCCCGCTTCCTGATAACGCCCCGGGGGCCGCCGGCGCCAACGGGCTTTGATCGCTTCAGGCTGGCGACAGGTTCCGGCTTTGATATAAAGCGGATCAGTCGCCCGGCCGGGCATGTTTTCGCGGGGTAGTTCGATGCGTATTTCCTTGATCGTCGCCATGTTGATGGCGGGGGCCGCGATGCCCGCCGCCGCCCAGTCCGACCTCGGCCGCCGGGTCGAAAAGCTGGAACGCGATGTGCAGGCCGTTCAGCGCAAGGTCTTTCCGGGCGGCGCGGTTCAGCCTGAAATCGTCCCTCAGCAGGATGTCGCGACGTCCGGCGTGCCTGCCACCTCCGCCGTCGCCGACCTCACCGCCCGCGTCGATGCGCTGGAAAGCCAGCTCCGCACGCTGACCGGCCAGACCGAGGAAAATGCCTATCGCGTCCGCCAGCTTGAGGAGGCGTTCAACCGCTATAGGGCGGACATGGAAACCCGCCTTGCCAAGCCTGTCCCGCAACCGGCCGAGGAGGCGCCGTCGACCGCTCCCCCAACCCCGGAACCTGCGCAAGCCGAAACTCCCGCGGCCGCCGCCGATCCGGGAGAGCAGGCTTATCTCACCGGCTATCGCCTGTGGGACGAAGGCAAATATGGCGAGGCGCAGGCGGCGCTCGAGGCGATGGTGAAGAAATATCCCAAACATGCCCGGGCGAGCTATGGGCAGAATTTGCTTGGCCGCGCTTATTTGGACGACGGCAAGCCCGCGACGGCCGCGAAGATTTTCCTGTCCAATTATCAGACCAATCCGAAGGGCGAGCGCGCCGCCGATAGCCTTTATTTCCTCGGCCAGGCGCTTACCGCGCTCAAGAAGCCGGCGGAGGCGTGCAAGGTCTATGACGAACTGGCCGACGTCTATCCCACCATGCGCGACTGGGTGAAACAGCGTCTGCCCAAGGCGCGTCAGGACGCGAAATGTTCGTGAAAAAGGGAGGCAAATCCATGATTCGTAAGCTGACACTGGCCCTCGGCCTCACCTTGGCGCTCGCCGCTTGCAACACCATCGCCGGGATCGGCGAGGATGTGCAGTCGGTGGGCGAAACCGTTTCCGACGCCGCCGACTGAGCCGCTTCCCGCTTTTCGCGGGTCCGCGCCTGACGTAGGGATCGGCGCATGACGATCGCACCCGCCCACGTCGAGCGCTTCCGCGAGGATGTCCAGCGGCTCCTGGGCAGGACCGACCCCGGCCGGATCGGAGTGGCGGTATCGGGCGGCCCCGACAGCCTCGCGCTTTTACTTCTTGCATGGGCTACGTTCGATGGGCGGGTTTCGGCAGCGACCGTCGATCACGGCCTTCGCCCGGAAAGCCGGGAAGAAGCCCTCTTCGCCGGACGCATTTGCGCATCGATCGGCTGTCCGCACGTCGTTTTGAAGGTCGCAGTCGCCGAACGCGGCATGGGCGTTCAGGGAGAGGCGCGCCGCGCCCGCTATGCCGCCCTCCGCGCCTGGGCGGAAAATACGGGCATTTCCGTTCTTTTCACCGCGCACCATGCGGACGATCAGGCCGAAACCCTCCTGATGCGGCTCCAGCGCGGCGCGGGCCTTGCCGGCCTGTCCGGAATCCGCCCGGTCCGTTTCGAAGGCCCCTCCCTGAAGATCGCCCGCCCGCTTCTTGAATGGCGCCGGGAGGAGCTTGGGAAGATCGTCGCGTCAACCTCTATCCTGCCGGTGGACGACCCGTCGAACCGGGATGCGCGTTACGACCGTGTCGCGATGCGGCGGTTGCTGGCGGACAATCCGGTTCTCGATCCCGTCCGGCTGACGAAAAGCGCAGCCATTCTGGGCCAGGCCGAAGACGCGCTCGTGTGGACGGCAGAGCATTTCTGGGCGGACCGGGCGCGCTTGGACGACGGCGCGTGGCGGGTCGACGTGACCGACCTTCCGCGTGAAATCCGCCGCCGCCTGCTCCTTCACGCCATCGCCGATCTTCACGCGCGGCACGCCGTTCCCCCCGGCGCACGGCCAATCGCGAGCGTCGATGGCCTTCTAGCCAGTCTCGAATCCGGAAAAACGGCGACCTTTGCCGGCGTCAAAGGGTCGGCAAGCGGGCATTTATGGCGCATCGCCCCGGCGCCGCGCCGCCGCATTCGGGGCTAGCCCATTCGTCAACCTTCCATTCACCGCGCAGCCCGCATTGTGCTGCGGCTGGAAATGCCTATCTAGGTTTTCGAAAGGTTAGACCGGACTCACATGAACGACGACAAGCAGCCGCCGCAACAGCCACAGGGCAATCCGTGGATGAAGAATCTGATGATCTGGGCAGGCATCCTGCTCGCGGTCCTGTTCTTCGTTCAAGTCGCGGGCGGCGGCGGCAGCGCGCCGGCGGGGAACAGCATCGGCTATTCGGATTTCCTGCAGAAGGTGGAGGACGGCAGCGTCAAGAATGCGGTCATCACCAAGGAATATATCCAGGGCGAGCTGTCCAACGGCCAGCGTTATCGTACCTATGCGCCGCAGGATCCGCAGATCATCGACCGGCTGAAGCAGCAGGGCGTCGCCTTTTCCGCCGAGCCGGAGCCGCAGACCAGCGTTTGGCTGATCCTACTCTACCAGTCTCTCCCCTTCCTGCTGATGATCGGCATCGCGATCTTCGTCATGCGCCAGATGCAGAAGAATGCAGGATCGGGCGCGATGGGTTTCGGCAAGTCCAAGGCCAAGATGCTGACCGAAAAGCATGGCCGCGTGACGTTCGACGATGTGGCGGGCATCGACGAAGCGCGCGAGGAATTGCAGGAGATCGTTGATTTCCTCAAGGATCCTTCCAAATTCGCCCGCCTCGGCGGCAAAATCCCGAAGGGCGCGCTGCTTGTCGGCTCGCCCGGCACCGGAAAAACTTTGCTTGCCCGCGCCATCGCGGGTGAGGCGAACGTGCCCTTCTTCACCATTTCGGGCTCCGACTTCGTCGAGATGTTCGTCGGCGTGGGCGCCAGCCGCGTGCGCGACATGTTCGAACAAGCGAAGAAGAATGCGCCCTGCATCGTCTTCATCGACGAAATCGACGCGGTCGGCCGCCATCGCGGCGCGGGCCTCGGCAACGGCAATGACGAGCGCGAACAGACGCTCAATCAGCTGCTCGTCGAAATGGACGGGTTCGAAGCCAATGAAGGCATCATCATCATCGCCGCGACCAACCGTCCCGACGTGCTCGACCCCGCCCTTCTCCGCCCGGGCCGTTTCGACCGCCAGGTCGTCGTGCCGCGTCCGGACATTGAAGGCCGCGAGAAGATCCTCGCCGTCCACATGAAGAAATTGCCCTTGGCGCCGGACGTCGACGCGCGCACCATCGCGCGCGGCACGCCGGGCTTTTCGGGCGCCGATCTCGCCAACCTCGCCAACGAAGCCGCCCTCCTCGCCGCACGCAAGGGCAAGCGCCTCGTCGCGATGAAGGAGTTCGAGGAAGCCAAGGACAAGGTCATGATGGGCGCCGAGAGGAAGTCCATGGTCATGACCGAGGACGAGAAGAAGGCGACCGCCTATCACGAGGCCGGCCACGCCCTCGTCTCGCTCCATGTGCCGGGCTGCGACCCGCTCCACAAGGTGACCATCATTCCGCGCGGCCGGGCGCTCGGCGTCACCTGGAACCTGCCGGAGCGCGACCGTTATTCGATGAACATGAAGCAGATGAAGGCGCGTCTCGCCCTGTCCTTCGGCGGTCGCATCGCCGAACAGCTCATCTATGGCGAGGACGAACTCAACACCGGCGCGTCCAACGACATCCAGCAGGCGACGGATCTCGCCCGCGCGATGGTCATGGAATATGGCATGTCGGAAAAGCTCGGCTGGCTGCGCTACCGCGATAATCAGGACGAAGTGTTCCTCGGCCACAGCGTCGCCCGCACGCAATCCATTTCCGGCGAGACCGCGAAATTGATCGACCAGGAGGTTCGCCGCCTCGTCGAGGAAGGCGAAGCCACGGCACGCAAGGTGCTGACCGAGCATCTCGACGAACTGCACAGCCTCGCCGCCGCGCTTCTCGAATATGAGACGCTCTCTGGCGAGGAGGCCAAAAAGGCGATCAAAGGCGAGGATATCGGCCGCGAGGATCCTTCCAAGCGACATCCCGCCTTGCCTGTCACCGGCACGTCCATCCCCACCACCCGCCGTCCGCGCGGCGGCATCGGAGGCCCTGCGCCCCAGGGGGCATAAGCACTCGCCATTGCGAGCAGAGCGAAGCAATCTAGGGGCTCCGTGTCACTGGGTTGCTTCGTCGCATCTTCCTTGCAACGACGCCACACTCGTCATGCCGGACTTGATACAGCATCCATGAACACGGACTTTTCCGAATAAAGCGGTGTTCATGGACCCCGGATCGAGTCCGGGGTGACGCGAGTGGGGGATATCCTGCACCTCTGCATTGCCTTTTGCCTCCGCTCCTGAAAAAGGGATCGGCAAGAACAGGTGAGAGGAACCTCCTTTGGCGACCACGATCGAGGAACTGGAAGACCGGCGCGAACGGGCGCGGCTGGGCGGCGGGCAGGCGCGCATCGATGCGCAGCATGCCAAAGGTCGGCTGACCGCGCGGGAGCGGCTCGACGTGCTGCTCGATCCGGGCAGCTTCGAAGAATATGACATGTTCGTCGAGCATAATTGCGCCGACTTCGGCATGGAGAGCCAGAAGGTGCCGGGCGACGGCGTCGTCACAGGGTCCGGCACGATCAACGGCCGCCTCGTCTACGTTTTCGCGCAGGATTTCACCGTCTTCGGCGGATCGCTGTCCGAACGCCACGCGCAGAAGATTTGCAAGATCATGGACATGGCGCTGAAGGTCGGCGCGCCGGTGATCGGTTTGAACGATTCCGGCGGCGCCCGCATCCAGGAAGGCGTTGCCTCTCTCGGCGGCTATGCGGAAGTGTTCCAGCGCAACGTGCTCGCGTCCGGCGTGGTGCCGCAGATCAGCCTGATCATGGGCCCGTGCGCGGGCGGCGCGGTGTACTCACCCGCAATGACCGACTTCATCTTCATGGTGAAGGATTCAAGCTACATGTTCGTCACCGGGCCGGACGTGGTGAAGACCGTCACCAACGAAGTCGTGACGCAGGAGGAATTGGGCGGCGCCGTCACCCACACGACCAAATCGGGCGTCGCCGACGTGGCGTTCGAGAATGACATCGAGGCCCTGCTCGCGACCCGCGACTTCTTCGATTTCCTGCCGCTGTCGAACCGCCACGATCTGCCGACGCGGCAGACGACCGATCCGTGGGACCGGATCGAGGACAGCCTCGACACCCTGATCCCCGACAGCGCGAACAAGCCGTACGACATGCACGAGCTCATCCGGAAGGTCGTCGACGAAGGCGATTTCTTCGAGGTGCAGCCGACCCATGCCGGGAACATCCTCTGCGGTTTCGGGCGGGTCGAAGGCCGAACGATCGGCATCGTCGCCAACCAGCCGATGGTGCTGGCCGGGGTGCTCGACATCAACAGCTCGAAGAAGGCCGGGCGCTTCGTCCGCTTCTGCGACGCCTTCGACATTCCGATCGTCACCTTCGTCGACGTGCCGGGCTTCCTCCCCGGCGTCGCGCAGGAGCATAGCGGCATCATCAAGCATGGCGCGAAACTGCTCTTCGCTTATGCCGAAGCGACCGTGCCGAAGATCACCGTCATTACCCGCAAGGCCTATGGCGGCGCCTATGACGTCATGGCCTCAAAACACCTGCGCGGTGACCTCAACTACGCCTGGCCGTCCGCCGAAATCGCGGTGATGGGCGCCAAGGGCGCGGTGGAGATCATCTTCCGCAAGGACATTGGCGATCCCGAAAAAATCGCGGAGCGCACGCGCGAATATGAGGAACGCTTCGCCAACCCCTTCGTGGCGGCAAGCAAGGGCTTCATCGACGAGGTGATCATGCCCCATTCCACGCGGCGGCGGATCGCCCTTGGCCTGCGCAAGCTGCGCGACAAGCAGCTCGAAAACCCGTGGAAGAAGCATGACAACATCCCGCTCTGACATGGGCGCGGACAACGTCATCCGGATCGTCGCCGGGCTGGTTATGGATGAGGATGGCCGGACCTTACTCGTCCGCAAGCGCGGCACGGCGGCCTTTATGCAGCCGGGCGGCAAGATGGCCGATGGCGAAGAGCCGTTCGCAGCTCTTGAGCGTGAAATCCGGGAAGAGCTTGGTTGCGGCGTGAAAGCCGGTTCGAGCCAGGAGCTGGGCCATTTCATCGCACCTGCTGCGAACGAGCCGGATTGCACGGTCGATGCCCAGCTTTTTGCCGTGACTTTGGATGGCGAGGCAAAAGCTCAAGCGGAGATCGAGGAAGCGATCTGGATCGATCCCGCCAAGCTCGACGGACTGACCCTGGCGCCGCTGACGGCAAACCATGTCATGCCCTTGGCGCGCGAAATGAAAGGTTTGAACGCATGACGCTAGGCCGTCTGAATCATGTCGGTGTCGCGACCCCTTCCATCGAGAAGAGCATTCCGATCTATCGCGACCTGCTTGGCGCGACGAAGATACATGAGGCGTTCGACTTGCCCGCGCAGGGGGTGCGGGTGTGCTTTGTCGATACGCCCAACAGCCAGATCGAGTTGATCGAGCCGCTGGGCGAGACCTCGCCGATCCTGAAGTTTCTGGAGAAGAATCCGCTTGGCGGGCAGCATCATGTCTGTTTCGAGGTGCCCGACATTCATGCCGCCAAGGCCGAGATGGAAGCCAAGGGCGCCAAGGTGCTGGGCGAGCCGCGCATCGGAGCGCATGGAACGCCGGTGATCTTCGTGCATCCCAAGGACATGGGCGGGGTGCTGGTGGAATTGATGGAGGCTCCCAAAAGGGAGCATTGAATTCTCCCCCCACCGTTCGTGTCGAGCGAAGTCGAGACACGGCGTCGAGCGGAGCCGAGACTTCTCTTGCCTCGGCTCCGCTCGGAAGGGCTTCTCGACTTCGCTCGAAGCGAACGGTTTTTTGGGTATTTGATTATGAGTGACACGAACAAACCCACGCGCGCCGATTGGGAGGCGCTGGCCCAGAAGGAAGTGAAGGGGCGCGATCTCACCTGGCAGACGCCGGAAGGGATCGCGGTGAAGCCGCTTTACACCGCCGAGGATGTCGCGGGCATCGATCCCGGCCTCCCCGGCTTCGCGCCATTCACGCGCGGGGTGCGCGCGTCCATGTATGCGGGCCGCCCGTGGACCATTCGCCAATATGCGGGCTTCTCAACCGCCGAGGAATCGAACGCTTTCTATCGCCGCAACCTCGCCGCCGGGCAGAAGGGGCTCAGTGTCGCCTTCGATCTCGCCACGCATCGGGGCTATGACAGCGATCATCCGCGCGTCGTCGGCGATGTCGGCAAGGCGGGTGTGGCGATCGACACGGTCGAGGACATGAAGATCCTGTTCGACGGCATTCCGCTCGATCAGATGTCGGTTTCCATGACGATGAATGGCGCGGTCATCCCGATCCTCGCTTTCTACATCGTCGCGGCGGAGGAGCAGGGAGTCCCTCAAGGTGCGCTGGACGGCACGATCCAGAACGACATCCTGAAGGAGTTCATGGTCCGCAACACCTATATCTATCCGCCTGAACCCTCGATGCGGATCATCTCGGACATCATCGCCTACACGTCCGAGAATATGCCCAAGTTCAACTCCATCTCCATTTCCGGCTATCACATGCAGGAAGCCGGGGCGACGCAGGTGCAGGAGCTCGCCTTCACCATCGCGGACGGCAAGGAATATGCGCGGGCGGCGATGGCGACCGGGCTCGATCTCGACAAGTTCGCCGGGCGCCTCTCCTTCTTCTTCGCCATCGGCATGAACTTCTTCATGGAAGTGGCGAAGCTGCGCGCGGCGCGGAAATTGTGGCATCGGGTGATGACCGACCTTGGCGCCAAGGACGAACGGTCCAAGATGCTCCGCACCCACTGCCAGACGAGCGGCGTGTCGCTCACCGAGCAGGATCCGTACAACAACGTCATCCGCACAACCGTGGAGGCGATGGCGGCGGCGCTGGGCGGCACCCAGTCGCTCCACACCAATGCGCTCGACGAAGCCATCGCGCTTCCGACCGATTTCTCCGCCCGCATCGCGCGCAACACCCAGATCGTGCTGCAGGAGGAAACCGGCATTACCAATGTCGTCGATCCCTTGGGCGGCTCTTATTATGTCGAGGCGCTGACGCAGGAGCTTTACGACAAAGCCTGGAAGATTATCGAGCGCGTCGAGGCCGAAGGCGGCATGGCGAAGGCCGTGGCCGCGGGCTGGCCCAAGGCGATGATCGAGGAAGCCTCCGCCGCCCGCGCCGCGCGCGTCGACAAGGGCGAGGACGTGATCGTCGGCGTCAACCGCTATCGCCTCGCCGATGAGGCCGAGATCGACATCCTCGACGTCGACAATCATGCAGTGCGCGAGGCCCAGATCCGCCGCATCGAGAAGGTGAAGGCGGAGCGTGACGAAGCCGAGTGCCAGGCGGCGCTCGATGCGCTGCGGGAAGGGGCGCGCTGCAATCCTCCCCGGTACGGGGAGGGGAACCATGCGCAGCATGGTGGAGGGGCAGGCACGAACCCCTCCATCGCGCCAGCCCCTCCGTCAGGCGCCGGGGCGCCTGCCACCTCCCCGTTCCGGGGAGGATTTGAGAACAACCTCCTCGCCCTCGCCGTGGAGTGCGCACGCGCCCGCGCCACGCTCGGCGAAATCTCCTCCGCGATGGAAGACGTGTTCGGCCGCTACGGCACCAATCCGCAGCCGGTGAGCGGCATCTACGGCGGCGCCTATCGGGATGACGGTCGTTGGAAGATGCTGCGGGAGGGCGTCGGCTCCATCGAACGGCGCAAGGGCCGCAAGCCGCGCATGCTCGTCGCGAAAATGGGGCAGGATGGCCACGATCGCGGCGCCAACCTGGTGTCTTCCGCCTTCGGCGACCTGGGTTTCGAGGTCGTCGCGGGTCCGCTATTCCAAACGCCGAAGGAAGCCGCCGATCTCGCCATTGAAAGGCAGGTCGACGTGGTCGGCGCCTCCAGCCTTGCCGCCGGGCACAAGACCCTGATCCCCGAATTGATCGGGCACCTCCGCGACGCGGGCCGCAGCGACATTAAGGTGATCGCCGGCGGCGTTATCCCGGCGCAGGATTATCAATTCCTCCGCGACGCGGGCGTGCAGGGGATTTTCGGCCCCGGCACGAACCTGGTGGACGCGGCGGGCGAAGTGTTGAAATTGCTCGGCCACAATGTGCCACCGGCCGGGCCCGATGAGGATGAAGAATGAACAGTTGCTCCCCTTCCCCGTTCGCTTCGAGCGCAGTCGAGAAGCGGCCAGACACGGTTCTCGACTGCGCTCGAACCGAACGGGACGTGAGGCAGGATTGGACCCGCGAGGAAATCGCGGCCCTGTTCGACAGGCCGTTCCTTGATCTGCTCTACGAAGCGCAGAGCGTTCATCGCGCTCACCATCCGGCGAACGAGGTGCAGCTGTCGACGCTCCTCTCCATCAAGACCGGCGGCTGTCCGGAAGATTGCGGCTATTGTTCGCAATCCGCTTCCGCCAAATCGGGCCTCAAGGCCGAAAAGCTGATGGACGTGCGCGCAGTGTTGCAAGCGGCGGCCGAAGCCAAAGACAATGGGTCGGGCCGTTTCTGCATGGGTGCGGCCTGGCGTAACCCGAAGGACCGCGACATGCCCGCCATCGTCGAAATGGTGAAGGGCGTGCGCGCCATGGGGCTCGAAACCTGCATGACATTGGGCATGCTGACGCCGGATCAGGCGCGAATGCTCGCCGATGCAGGGCTCGATTATTACAACCACAATATCGACACGAGTCCGGAAAATTACGCCAATATCATCTCGACCCGCACCTTCGAGGACCGGATCGAGACGCTGAACAATGTCCGCGTAGCGGGGATCAACGTCTGCTCCGGCGGTATCGTCGGCATGGGCGAAACGCGCGAGGATCGCGTGGGCTTCATCCATGCGCTCGCCACGCTTCCGGCTCACCCCGAAAGCGTCCCCATCAACGCCCTGGTGCCGGTGAAGGGCACGGTGCTCGGCGACATGCTGGCCGATACGCCGCTCGCCAAGATCGACGATATCGAATTCGTCCGCACCGTCGCGGTAGCGCGTATCACCATGCCGCATTCCATGGTCCGCCTGTCCGCGGGCCGCGAAAGCATGAGCGAAAGCACCCAGGCGCTTTGCTTCATGGCGGGGGCGAATTCAATCTTCACGGGCGACAGGCTTCTCACGACCGGCAATGCGGGGGGCGATGCCGATAGCGCCTTGTTCGCCAAGCTGGGGCTGAGGCCGATGATTGACGATCCGGCCAGGGAAGAGGCCGCGTGATCAAAGCCCTACTCTCCGCGATTCTGCTGCTCACGGCACCTGCCGTCGCGGATCCGGTTCCGATCACGATCGGCGAGACTCATCGTGTCGCTTCCCGCCATCTGGGCGAAGAGCGCGCGGTGAACGTCTATCTGCCGGACGGCTATGGCGATGGGACGAAGCGTTTTCCAGTCCTCTACCTGGTGGACGGTGGATTAGAGCAGGACTTCCTGCATATCGCCGGAACGACGCAGCTGGGCGGCATTTGGGCCCGTTCATTGCCGATCATCGTCGTCGGCATCGAAACCAAGGACCGGCGGCGCGAATTGATCGGCCCGACGGCCGACGCGAAGCTGCTCGCCCAATATCCTACGGCAGGATCTTCGGCCGCTTTCCGGGCCTTCATTCGAGACGAGGTGAAGCCGCTCGTCGAAAAAGCCTACCGCACCAATGGCGAAGATGCGGTGCTGGGGGAATCGCTGGCTGGTCTCTTCATCGTCGAAACTTTCCTCACCGAACCGGCATTGTTCGACCGCTATGGCGCGGTCAGCCCCAGCCTATGGTGGGACAATGAACGTTTGTCCTATGAGACCGCCTTCCGGCTCGGGAGGCGAGAGGCAGCCGATACACGCCTGTTCCTAACCATTGCCAATGAAGGGCGGGAAATGCAGAGCGGCGTCGACCGCCTAGTCGCAGCGCTTGCCGCCAATCCTGCCAAGGCAGGGCAATGGTGCTATGTGCCGCATCACGAGGCGACCCACGGCACCATCTACCACCACGTGTCGCCCGAAGCGTTGCAATATCTCTTTCCCACACCGGTCAACCACGATCCCGAAATCGGATTCACAGTCGCATGTTCAAAAAAATCCTGATCGCCAATCGCGGGGAAATTGCCTGCCGCGTCATCCGCACGGCGAAGAAGATGGGCATCAAGACGGTGGCCGTCTATTCCGACGCCGACGCGCGGGCGCCGCATGTGCGGATGGCGGATGAAGCGGTGCGGCTGGGGCCCCCGCCTGCGAGCGAGAGCTATTTGCTGGCCGACGCGATTATTGCGGCATGCAAGGCAACCGGAGCGGAAGCCGTACATCCTGGCTACGGCTTCCTGTCCGAGCGGGAAAGTTTTGCCCGCGCCTTGGCCGACAACGGCATCGCTTTCATCGGGCCGCCGCCGAAGGCCATCGCCGCGATGGGCGACAAGATCGAGTCCAAGAAGCTCGCCAAGGAGGCGGGCGTTAACGTGGTGCCGGGCTATCTGGGGGAAATCGCGGATACGGACGAGGCGGTCCGCATCGCAGGAGAGATCGGCTATCCGGTGATGATGAAGGCCTCGGCGGGCGGCGGCGGCAAGGGCATGCGCCTCGCTTATAACGAGCAGGATGTGCGCGAGGGCTTCGAGGCGACGAAGCGCGAAGGCCTCGCCAGCTTCGGCGACGATCGCGTGTTCATCGAAAAGTTCATCGAAAGCCCGCGCCACATCGAGATCCAGGTGCTGGGCGATCAGCATGGCAATATCGTCTATCTTGGCGAGCGCGAATGTTCGGTGCAGCGCCGCCACCAGAAGGTGGTCGAGGAAGCCCCCTCTCCTTTCGTCACCCCTGAAATGCGCAAGGCGATGGGCGAGCAGGCCGTCGCGCTGGCCCGCGCCGTCGGCTATTATAGCGCGGGGACGGTGGAGCTCATCGTGTCGGGCGCGGATACCACCGGCAAGGGTTTCTACTTCCTCGAAATGAACACTAGGCTTCAGGTCGAGCATCCGGTGACGGAGGAAGTCACCGGCCTCGATCTCGTTGAGCAGATGATTCGCGTCGCTTACGGAGAGAAGCTCGCCTTCACGCAGGCTGATGTGAAGCTGACCGGCTGGGCGATCGAGAACCGCGTCTATGCCGAAGACCCCTATCGGGGCTTCCTGCCATCGACAGGACGCCTCAGTCGCTACCGTCCCTCACCTGCCGGCAATGGCGTCCGCGTCGACGATGGCGTGTTCGAAGGCGGCGAAGTGTCGATGTTCTACGATCCGATGATCGCCAAGCTCATCACCTATGGCGCGACACGCGAAGAAGCGATCGACAAGCAGATCGCCGCGCTCGACGCGTTCGAGCTCGGCGGCATCGGCCACAATGTCGATTTCCTCTCCGCGCTGATGCAGCATCCGCGCTTCCGCGAGGGCCGCCTCACCACCGGCTTCATCGCCGAGGAATATCCGGAGGGCTTCCAGGGCGCACCCGCGAGCGCGGAGCTTCGCCGCAGCCTCGCGGCGCTCGGTGCGATGGTCGCGACGGCGGAAGCAGTCAGGGCGCGGCATATTGACGGGCAGCTCGGCGCGCCGCTCGATCCGCCGTCTGTATGGGTTGCGCGGATCGATGGCGAGGATTTCGAGGTCGCGGTGCTGGACGGCGACGTCACCGTGTCCGGCGCGGCCTTCCATGTCGAGGTCGATTATACGCCGGGTCAACGCCGTGTGGACGCGCTGATCGACGGCAAGCCGCTCACCGTCCAGATCGAGCGCAAGGGCTCGTCCTGGCTGTTCACCACGCGCGGCGCCAAGCATAAGGTACGGGTGCTCGACCCGCGGACGGCCGCGCTCGCCGCTCATATGATCGAGAAGACGCCGCCCGATCTTTCCAAATATCTCCTCTGCCCGATGCCCGGACTGCTCACCCAGCTCCATGTCGCGGAAGGCGACAAGGTGGAGGCTGGGCAAGCGCTTGCGGTCGTCGAAGCGATGAAGATGGAGAATATCCTTCGCGCAGAGAAAGCGGGCACGGTGAAGAAGGTCGAAGCCAAAGCCGGCGACAGCCTTGCCGTGGATGCGGTTATCGTCGAATTCGAATAAGCGAAGAGCAGGGCGCGAACATCATGACGGCTGCCGTTCGCGCACGCTACAATCCAGCTCTCGGCTTCATCTTCGTGACGGCGTTTCTGGACGTGATGGCGATGGGGATCGTCATTCCGGTGCTCCCCGCATTGATCTTCGAATTTACCGGATCGAATGCGGAAGCGGGCATCTATAACGGCCTGTTCGTCGCGCTCTGGGCGGGCATGCAATTCATTTTCTCGCCGGTCATCGGATCCTTGTCCGACCGCTATGGGCGCCGGCCGGTCATCCTCATCTCAGCGGCCGGGCTTGCGGCCGACTTCGCGCTGATGGCGCTGGCCCCGAACCTTTGGTGGCTGGCGGTGGGCCGCATATTGGGCGGGCTCACCTCGTCCAGCTTCACCACCGCTTTTGCCTATATGGCGGACATTACGGAGCCGGAAAAACGGTCCCGCGCCTATGGCCTCATCGGGGCGGCGTTCAGCGGCGGTTTCGTCGCGGGGCCGATGGTCGGCGGCATATTGGGCGAATGGGGTCCGCGCGTGCCCTTCTGGGCCGCGGCGGGTCTTGCGGGTCTCGCCTTTCTCTACGGCCTGTTCGTTCTTCCGGAATCGCTGCCGGAGGACAAGCGCATGGCCTTTTCCTGGACCCGGGCGAACCCCTTTGGGGCGCTGCGCCTCCTGCGCTCGCACCCGGAACTCTCGGGCCTCGCGATCGTCAACTTCCTCCTTTATTTCGCGCATCACGTCTTTTCGGTGGTGTTCGTCCTCTACGCCGCCTTGCGCTATGGCTGGGGCACGTGGGAAGTGGGCCTTGGCCTTGCCCTGTGGGGCGTGCTCGACATCCTGGTGCAGGCGGTTCTGGTAGGTCCAGCGGTCAAACGCTTCGGCGACAGGACGGTGATGGTCTGCGGACTCATTGTCGGTGCGGTCGGACTTGGCCTCCTTGGCTTCGCCCCCACCGGCGCGTGGTTCGTCGCGGGCATCTTTGTCAGTGCGCTATGGGGGTTCGCCATGCCGACGCTGCAATCCCTGATGACCCAGCGCGTATCGGAGCAGGAACAAGGCCAGCTTCAAGGCGCCAATATGAGCGTCGGCAGCATCGCGGGCGTGGCTTCCCCTTTGTTCTTCGGTTTCGTCTATGCCAATTCGGTCGGCGCCAAACCCGTCATCGATCATCCCGGCCTGTCCTTTTTCCTGGCGGGAGCAACCCTTATGGCGGCGGCCATGCTGGGCTGGGCCGTCGTCCGGCGCGAGGTCAGGCGAGAGACTAAAACCCCCTTTACTTGACTTTCCCGTTCATCTTCGCCAAATGCCTCCCACGCGAAGTTGCTAGAGGCAGCGTGATCGCCCGCATTCGGGCCGGCCTCCTTCGCCTTTCCTAGGCTCTCCCTTTTCACGCGGGTTGGTCAAAACCCGCCGCGTTTTCGCGCGCCATTCAGGCTGCGCGGACGCCGCTTTTTGCGAGTTCCACCATGATTGAATTTTCTACCCTCGGCCTTTCAGAGCCGATTATGCAAGCGCTGGCTTTGAAGGATTACGGCCAGCCGACGCCGATCCAGGCGCAGGCCATTCCGCTGGTGCTGAAAGGCCGCGACCTTCTCGGCATCGCGCAGACCGGCACCGGCAAGACGGCCGCCTTCATGCTGCCCTCCATCGACCGCTTGATCCTGTCCAACAAGCGTCCGCAACCGCGCACCTGCCGCATGCTGGTGCTCGCGCCGACGCGCGAGCTGGCCGGACAGATTGCGGAGAATGCCAAGGCTTATAGCCGCTTCGCGCATCTCTCCGTCGCGACCGTGTTCGGGGGCACGTCGATCAACAAGAACAAGAACGACGTCGCGCGGGGCGTCGACGTCCTGGTCGCAACGCCGGGCCGCCTCCTCGACCTGATCGAGCAGGGCTTCCTGACGCTGCGCAACGTCGAAGTGCTGGTGCTGGACGAGGCAGACCAGATGCTCGATCTCGGCTTCATCCATGCCCTGAAGGCCATCGTGAAGCTGTTGCCGTCGAAGCGCCAGACCCTGTTCTTCTCAGCCACCATGCCGAAGACGATCAAGGAACTGGCCGACCGCTTCCTCACCGATCCGGCGGAAGTCGCGGTCACGCCAGCGGCGTCGACCGCCGAGCGGGTCGAGCAATTCGTGACCTTCGTCAATACGCAGGAGAAGCAGGCCCTTCTCACCATCGCGCTGCGCGAGGGTTTCGAAACGCACAAGATGGACCGCGTTCTCGTCTTCACCCGCACCAAGCACGGCGCCGACCGCGTCGTTCGCCTGCTCGCGGGCAACGGCATCGCCTCTAACGCCATTCACGGCAACAAGAGCCAGCCGCAGCGCGAGCGCGCGCTCGGCCAGTTCCGGTCGGGCGAAGTGAAGATTTTGATCGCCACCGACGTCGCGGCGCGCGGCATCGACATTCCGGGCGTCAGCCACGTCATCAATTTCGAGCTTCCGAACGTGCCCGAACAATATGTCCACCGCATCGGCCGCACCGCCCGCGCGGGCGCCGGCGGCATGGCCATCGCCTTTTGCGCGGACGACGAGCGGGCTTACCTCAAGGGCATTGAGAAGCTCACCAAGCAGAAGGTGGAAGTGGTGCCGCTGCCCGAAGGCTTCCTGGCCGAGGCGGAGCGGATCAAGAACAGCCGCGTCATGCCTGCCCAGGCTTCGGGTCATGCGGCGCGTGGGTCCGGCGGCGGCGAAGAGCGCGAACGCAATCGCGTGAAGCGCCCGAAAAGCCGCCGCCCGAATTTCGGGCACAAAGGCGTTCCCAAGAGCAATCGGGCGAAAAGACGCGCTTCGGGACGGTAATCGCCGCTCCTCTTTCCGTCATGGCAAAGGGAGGCCCTGTCTCGTTTCGAAACCATTTGACCGGGTGACGAAACGGGGAAGGATCGTTATGCCGCCGGCATGAATCGCTTCCCTTTGCTTTTGACCTTGATCTCCGCTCCCGCTTTTGCCGAAGAGATCGTGGTGACCGGCCGCGGCCTTCCAGCCAGCGCCGGTGACCGCGCCTATGACGTGACGGTAATCGATCGCGACCGTCTGACGACCTCCGCGTCCGGCCGCCTCGACGATATTCTGCGCGATGTGCCGGGCGTTCAAAACTTTCGCCGTTCCGACGCGCGGTCGGCCAATCCGACCAGCCAGGGCGTGACGCTGCGCGGCCTCGGCGGCAATGCGTCGAGCCGGGCGCTGCTCATTCTGGACGGCGTGCCGCAGACCGATCCGTTCGGCGGCTGGATCAATTGGCCGGCTTACGACCCCGAACGCCTGGGCGCCGTCCGCGTGATCCGCGGCGGCGGGAGCGGCCTCTACGGTCCCGGCGCGCTTGCGGGGACGATCGAGCTGACCAGCGCGGGTCCGGGCGACATTGGCGGCGCACATGGGAGCCTATATTATGGCAGCCGCGACAGCCTCGACGCGCGCGCCGGCTGGAGCGGAGGGCTTGGCGCCGGTTTTGCCGCGATATCGGCCAATTACGGGCGGGGCGACGGCTTCACGCCCATCGTCGCGGATCAGAGGGGGCCGGTGGACCGGCCCTCCCCCTACGAACAGGCAAGCGTCGGAGTGCGCGGCGCCGCGCCGCTGTCCGCCGACGTGGAAGTGCAGGTGAGCGGCACGGTCTTCACCGATCGCCGCGAGCGCGGCACGCCGCTCAGCGCGAACAGCACGACCGGAGCGGACGCATCGTTGCGCCTTGTGGGCCCGGACCGCTGGTCGGCGCTTTTCTACGTTCAAACCCGTGATTTCTACAACAGCTTCGCCAGCGTGAACGCCGCGCGGACGCAAGCCGTGCGGGTGGCCGAGCAGGTGAGCGTTCCTTCCACGGGCCTTGGCGCTCGTGTCGAATGGATACCGCGCGTCGCGCCCGATTTCACGCTGCGGGTTGGCGGCGACTGGCGCCAGACGTCCGGCGAAACGCGGGAAGGTTTTTTCTTCGTCAACGATGTGGCGACGCGCGGGCGGGTTGCGGGCGGGACCACGGATGTTTTGGGCCTGTTCGCCGATGGCGCCTGGGAAACCGAAGCCATGACGATCAGCCTCGGCGGCCGGATCGACCATTGGGCCATTCATGACGGCCGCCTGACGGAGAAGGTGTTCGCCACCGGCAGGACGCTGACCGGCATCGCGTTCGACGATCGCAGCGGCTGGCGCCCGACCGGGCGGATCGGCGCCGCCTATCGTCCCGGCCCGGCTCTCACCCTTCGCGGCGCCGCTTATCTCGGCTGGCGCCTCCCGACGCTGAACGAGCTGTACCGGCCATTCCGGGTGGGCGCGGAAACGACGCGCGCCAATGCCGGGCTCGCGCCGGAGCGGCTGAGGGGGATCGAGGCGGGGATCGACTATCGCCCGCTCTCCACCGCGCGTCTCGGCCTCACCTTGTTCGCCAACCGCCTCGACGATCCGATCGCCAACGTGACGATCGGCCCGAACCTGCGCGAGCGCCAAAATCTGGGCGGCATCGAAGCGAAGGGCGCGGAGTTCGACGCCTCGCTCGGGATCGGCGCGTGGACGCTGTCGGGCGGCTATTCCTATGTCGATGCCAAAGTGATCGCGGGCGGCCCGGCGGCGGGCCTGAATGGCCTGCGCCCCGCGCAAACGCCGCGCCACTTTGCCAGCACCACGCTCGGCTGGCGCGGCCTGGCGGGTGCCCATGCCTCGGTCACGGCCCGATATACCGGCGATCAATATGAAGACGATCTGGGTGAGCGCACATTGCCGGATGCGCTCACATTCGACGCCGCCGCCGGGGTGCGGCTGACGCCTTCCCTGGCGCTCGCCCTTCGCGCCGAAAACCTGACCGACACGCGCGTCGTCGCCACCTTGTCGAGCGACGGGCTGGTCGAACGGGCGGCGCCGCGCACTTTGTGGGTCGGGCTTCGTTTCGGCGCGCAGTGACCGGTTAGAGGAAGGCGCGCAATTCCATCCATTTCTCGAGCTTGCTTTCGAAGGAAAGCGTGTAAGCCGGGCTGCTCGACGGCAGGGGAAGAAGAACCAGGGCGCTTCCGGCCAGCAGGCGCCGTCCGGCAGCGAAGGCGGTACCGCCGTTGAAGCCGACCGCACGGAGCGCCGGGAGCGCTGCCGCCAATCCCGCCAGATCGTTGGTCTCCGGATCGCGAATGGCGGCGTCGAGGCTTCCCGCCCGGCGCGCCGATGCGACGACATCCCAAAGCCCGACTTTCGCGGCCCGCAAGGCCTCCAATCGCTGAAGGTAAGGGAGAGGCACGAGCGGCCGTTCGATGACCCCGCTCATCAGCCGCCAGAATTGATTCAGCGGATTTCCATAATATTCCGCTTTCGCAAGCGATTGTTCGCCCGGAAGACTGCCGACGATGAGGATCCGGCTCTGGCTGTCGGCGACCGGCTGGAAACTGATTTTGCGCATGAAAATGCCCTGCCAGCAAAGCGCGGGCAGGGCATCATCAATCTTCGTTTTTCAAAGGCTCAATTGCTGATGGCGTAAGTCACCGTGTTCTTGGAATCGACGTCTTGCAAGATCAGCTTCTTGGGCTTGAAGCCCTTGGTGTTCGGGAAACCGAGCTTGATTTTTGCCTTCTCGCCCGGCCCCAGCTTGATCGTATCCTGGATGGGGGGGAACGATCCCGACGGCCCGATGGCCTTGCCGTCGTAAAGCTCGCCCCAATTCACGCGAGATTCATCGCGCTCGTTCAGCAACGTCACCTTGAGTTCGGAAGCAGTGAGCCCGGCGGTGGACTTACCCTTGTTGATGACGTCGACCACCATCTGATAATGCCCGTCCGACGCCGCGCCGAAGCTGGAAATGCTGAAAGCGAAAGTCGGAAAGCCTTCATAAGCGGCATTGGTGACTTTCTGAACGCCTTCAATGGTTCCACTGGGCGAAATGCCGGCCGCGGCCGGCGTGGCGGCGGCAAGGAGAGCAGCGGCTGCGGCGGCGCTGAAAAGAGAAGAAGTGAACGTCATGGCTTGTCTTTCTTGCGTTGGCTGGACGCGCCAGCCCAATCAGAAGGAATGAAACCGGTCAGCAACCGGTCTTCATATTTTCTTCGGCCGTAGCCGCTTCATCGACGGCGACACGAGTCGTTTCACCTGCGACCACGCCGCCCAGACCGCCTCCGGCAGCATGATTGGCCAGCACGCCCGCAAGGCCAGTCTTCTTGATCGCGCCGAACAAGCCGCCGCCCTTCTTCTTGCAGGGCTTGGCCTTCGCCGTCTTCACCGGCTTGGCATTTTCTTCATAAGGCCCGCTCGCCTTGCCGGTCCGTTCGATCGGCGTCAGCTTGATCTGCGCCTGCGCAACGCCGGCGGACATGACGGCCAGGCCGAGCAACCCAATTTTCACCGCGCGAGCCGCGCGAAACGTCGATATCGTCATAAGCAATCTCCCCCTCTGTTATCGACTGAAATTACAGCGGAATTCCTCTTCTAGTCGACGAACCCCATGGATCGGGTCGACGACTCAAGCCGTTATCAATCATAGGACGGCTTTCAGCCAGATTAATGCGGCCTTATCCATTCGCGCCGCGCCTCGACATTGCCCCGCCCCTCCCTTATCGGCATCGGCAAACAAGACAGGATGAGGACATATGGCTGGAAATGCGCTCGATCGCGTGCTGGTTCTGGAAATGGTGCGCGTGACGGAGGCGGCGGCGGTTGCCGCCTCGAAGCTCATCGGGCGCGGCAATGAAAAGGCCGCCGACCATGCCGCCGTGGAAGCGATGCGCGAGGCGCTCAACCAGCTGGAATTCGACGGCACCGTCGTCATCGGCGAAGGCGAACGCGACGAAGCGCCGATGCTCTATATCGGCGAAAAGGTCGGCGCGGCGCAGGGCAGCGGTCCGCGCATCGACATCGCGCTGGATCCGCTCGAAGGCACGACCATCACCGCCAAGGCCGGTCCCAATGCCCTCGCCGTCCTCGCCATTGCCGAGGAAGGCGGGCTTTTGAACGCACCGGATGTCTACATGGACAAGATCGCCATCGGCCCGGACTATCCCGACGGTACCATCGATCTCGCCAAATCGCCGGCCGACAATATCCGCGCGCTCGCCGCCGCCAAAGGCGTCCAGCCCTCCGACATCATCGCCTGCGTCCTCGATCGCCCGCGTCATGAAAAGCTGATCGCCGAGCTCCGGGCGCTGGGCTGCGGCATCATGCTCATCCCGGATGGCGACGTCGCGGGCGTGATCGCGGTCACCGATCCCGATACGACGATCGACATCTACATGGGCCAGGGCGGCGCGCCCGAGGGCGTGCTGGCGGCCGCGGCGCTGCGCTGCGTCGGTGGCCAGTTCCAGGGCCGCCTCGTCTTCCGCAACGAGGATGAACGCGCCCGCGCCGCGCGCTGGGGCGTTCAGGATCTCGACCGCATCTATCATCTGGAAGACCTCGCCAAGGGCGACGTGATCTTCGCCGCGACCGGCGTGACGGACGGCTCGCTGCTGGAGGGCGTCAAGCGCCGCAAGGGCTGCATCACCACCCAAAGCGTCGTGATGCGCGCCAGCACCGGCACCGTGCGCTGGGTAAAAGGCGAGCACCGCCACGAACCAGGCCATCATTGCGAGTAGGACCAGCCTGATCACATGTGCTCCTGCGAAAGCAGGAGCCCAGCGGCGCCGATCGTGAAACGGGACTCCTGCTTTCGCAGGAGCACGTAAAGGACGGCTCAGCACAGAAACTCCGCCGCCTCCGGCACGCGGCTGAACGCGATCTTCACGCCGAGATAATTGAGGTCCAGCCCGCGCTGCGAGGCGAGCGTCACCGTCTGCTTCTTGTAAGCGCGGTTCAATTTGTCGATGGCGGCCCAAAGGAAGGCCTCCTTCTCCTCCCGCGCTTCCGCGCCGGGCGGGGCGAAAAGGTCGGGATCGCGGCCCTGGGTGCGAAAATCGCTGAAATTCACATAGACGGTGCCCATCCGCCCCTTCCACAGGCCTGAGCGTTGCAGCGCCTGGACTGCCTGCACCCACATGACGTCGAGTTCGCGCAGGAAGGTCCAGCTGTTCTGAGACGCCGGAAAGTGGCTCTCAAACTCCAGCCAGCCGCGCGGTCGGAGCGCGATGCCGAGGCTCATGCGGCAGGCATGCAGCTTGTAAAGGCGAAGGCGGCTCGCGGCCTTCAGGGTCAGGGCACGGGCGACGATGCGCGCCTCGGGCGGGCGCTGATGCTCGGGCGAGAGGACGCGGCTGTGGCCGATCATGCTCTTGGCCTTGGGCGCCTCGTCCGGAATGTCGTGGCCGCGCAGGGCGTAAAGAAAACGCTCCCCCACCACCGATCCCCAGATCGCCCGCGCCTGCTTGGGCGGGAGATGCCATAGCTTTTCGAAATCCGTGACCTTCGCCTTGGCCAGGCGGCGCTCGACCCCTTCGCCGATGCCGGGAATGGCGCGGAGCGGCAGCTTGGCGAGGGCATCCGGCAAGCTCTGCGTATGGACGACCTGCAACCCGTCCGGCTTCTCCAGTTCGGATGCCAGCTTGGCGAGCAGGGGGCTGGCGGCGATGCCGATGGAGGAGCGGAGCGCCGGGCCGACATTGCGGCTGATCCCCGCCTTCACCTCCAGCGCCTTGGCGACGGCGGCCTCCGCATTCTGCTCGTCCCGGCTGAGGCGGCAGGCGCATTCGTCGATCGAATAGACGCGCGTCACCGGCAGATGCCGCCCGATCTCCTCCATCAATTCACCATGCACTTCGACATAGCGCTCGTGCCGGGCAGGCCGGATCGCGATGCCGGGGCACATTGCGCGCGCTTCCCGGACGGTCGTGCCGCGCTTGATGCCGAGCGCCTTGGCTTCATAGCTCGCCGCGATCGCGCCGGTATGTTCGGAGGGAAGCGGGATCACCATCACCGGCTTGCCGAAGAGCGCGGGATCGTCATGCTGCTCGACCGCGGCGAAATAGCCGTTGAAGTCGATAAACAGGAATCGCAGCGGATGATCCATATCGAGTCGCATAGAACATAAAGAGAACAGATTTTAGGCATTCCCGCAATTCGGGGCCGCGATTTTTCCACAGCTTTTCGCTGGGAAGGATTCCGTTCCGGCCTGCAATGGCTTAGGAAGAGAGCGTGAACCTCCGCCCCGCTCCATCCGATTTCATGCATGTATGCGGCGTCGCGCGCTCGATATCCGGGCAGCCTTGGCGGTGGCGCGGCGCGGGGTGCGACCCGCTCGATCAAGGTTTCGTGCCGGACGATCTGGTGGCCCAGCTCCTGCTAGCGCGGGGGGTTTCGCGCGAGGATCTGGAGCGGCACCGGACGCCGACCATCCGCGGCTTCATGCCCGATCCGTCGATTTTCCGGGACATGGATAAGGCGGCGGATCGGATCGCCGATGCGGTTCAGGCGCGCGAGCCCGTTACCATTTTCGGCGATTACGACGTGGACGGCGCGACCTCCGCCGCATTGCTGATCCGCCTGCTCCGCGACCTCGGCCTTGAAGCTACGCCTTATATCCCCGACCGGCTGATGGAAGGCTATGGCCCGTCGGGCGAAGCGCTGGTGCGAATCGGCGAAGGCGGCGCGAAACTGATCGTCACCGTCGATTGCGGCGCGCAGGCGTTCGAGGCGCTGGACATGGCGCGGGATGCGGGGATCGAGGTGATCGTCGTCGACCACCATAAATGCGCGAGCGCGCTTCCCAATGCCTTCGCGCTCGTCAATCCCAACCGTTTGGATGAGGAAGCCGACGCCGCCGCGCACGGTCACCTCGCCGCCGTCGGGGTCGCCTTCCTGCTCGGCGCGGCCCTGATCCGGACGTTGCGGCGGCGCGGATTCTTCACGGAACGGCCGGAACCGCGCCTCGTCGACTTGCTCGACATCGTCGCGCTCGGCACCGTCGCCGACGTCGCGCAGTTGAAGGGACTCAACCGCGCCTTCGTGACGCAGGGCCTGAAGGTGATGGCGCAGCGCCGCAACATCGGCCTCGCCGCCCTGATCGAGGTGTCGCGGCTCGACCGCGCGCCGACCTGCACCGATCTCGGCTTCGCGCTCGGCCCGCGCATCAATGCGGGCGGGCGGGTCGGCAAGTCCGATCTCGGCGTCCGCCTCCTCACCACCGAGGATCCAGCCGAAGCGGCGGCGCTGGCCGAGGAACTGGAACGCTACAATCAGGAACGGCGCGCGATCGAGATGCTGGTCTGCGAAGCGGCGGAGGCCGCAGCCGCGGGGCAGGATAATCGCGCCGTCGCCCTGGTCCACGGCGCGGGCTGGCATCCCGGAGTCATCGGCATCGTCGCCGGACGCCTCAAGGAGAAATTGGGCCGGCCCGCCATCGTCGTGGCATTCGACGAAGCGGGAATCGGCAAGGGCTCCGGCCGGTCGATCGCCGGGGTCGATCTCGGCGCGGCGATTCTCGCGGCCAAGGACAGCGGCCTTCTGGTGGCGGGCGGCGGGCATGCCATGGCGGCCGGCCTCACCGTCGCGCGCGACTGCCTCGACGCGCTCGCCGACTTTCTCGACGACCGGCTGGCGGCCGATGTCGCGCGCGCGCGCGACGACCGCGCCCTCCTTCTCGACGCGGTCTTGGCGCCGGGCGGCGTCCATCCCGCGCTTTGCGACGCCCTTGAAGCGGGCGGCCCCTATGGCGCGGGGTGGCCGGGCCCGCGCGTCGCCGCCGGACCGGTGCGGGTCGTCAAGGCCGACATTGTCGGGCAAGGGCATCTGCGCCTGATCGTGTCGGGCGACGACGGGCGACGCATCAAGGCGATCGGCTTCCGGCTGGCGGACAGCATGCTCGGCCAGACCCTGCTCGCCGCTCCGGGAGACCGCAAGCTGTGGATCGCCGGACGGATCAAGCGCGACGATTGGAACGACCGCCCCGCCGCCGAAATCCACCTGGACGATGCGGCCTGGGCGGATTGATCGCGTGATGGTTTGGCGGCGCAAAGAAAATGCACGTCCCCCGCTTGACCCTGACGCCCGCCTCGCCTAATCGCAGCCCCGCCCAATGACGCGCCATGCGGCGCTCCAGATGGCCCCTTCGTCTAGCGGTTAGGACGCGGCCCTTTCACGGCTGAAACACGGGTTCGATTCCCGTAGGGGTCACCATATTGATTTTGCTGGATTTTCTGCGCCTATCCTGCTCTTTCGAGCGGGGGCAAACGAAATTTTTTGCCCCCTTTGTGGATCGTAAAGCGCAACCTCCCGCGACAACGCAATTCAACTTTCAGTTGAAAACGGGGCGTTCTAGCCCTATGTGACGGTCAATCGCACCCGCCAGGCCTCTGTTCGCAAGGACATGCACACTTGGCGGGTCTTTTGTTTTTGGAAGTCTCCGCCTAGGCTATGGCCTAATGGGGCGCACCTTTAACAAACCCGTACTCTCGATAGATCAACAGATCGCTCATCTGCGTTCACATGGAATGATCATCGTAGATGAGGCTCGCGCAGCATACTGGATCACGCACGTAAGCTATTACCGCCTTAGCGCCTATTGGCTCGCTTTCGAGCACCCCAAGGGTTCAACCGGTTCACGCTTCTTACCGGGCACATATTTCGAGCAGGTGACGGCTCTCTACGACTTTGATCGTGATCTCCGGCGCCTCGTAATGCGGGGTTCCGAGCACGTCGAAGTGGCCCTTAGGGGTAGCTGGGCTTACCAACTTGCTCATTCCAGTGGCCCGCACGGATATTTGAACCAAGATCTATATCGAGATCAGGAGGAATTTAGCCGGGGGCTTCGTAAGCTTACGAACGCAGTGAAGACCTCAGCAGAGACCTACATCGAACATTATCGCGCAACCTATGATATTCCCAATCTACCCGCCGTGTGGATGGTTGCGGAGATGATGTCGTTCGGACAACTCTCCAGATGGTATTCAAACCTTAATGATCGCGCATTGCGCAATAGGATTTCCGAGCCGCTTGGACTTCCGGAGACTGTGTTGGTACCTTTGGTTCGCCATGTTACTGACATCCGTAATATCTGCGCCCATCATGGCCGCCTGTGGAATCGTGGCTTTTTGCAGCCTCCGAAACTTGCAAAGAAGCCCGACGATTTAAACAAGTCCCTAGACCTTGCGGCCGCACAGGCACCGGCGAAGCTATACAATGCACTTACCCTAATAGCACACGTCATCCGCACGGTTGCCCCTGCATCAACATGGGCAATTGATGTCGCCGCGCTCGTCGAACGTCACCCTACAGGAGGGCAAGTCGCTATGGGCTTTCCTGCGGATTGGAGAACGCGGCCGTTGTGGCGTTCAGAATAGACTGCCTCTTAGCCTCTCATCAATGACACCATGAGAATAGCGAGCTATCATTCAGCATGGGGACCGAAATTGAGATATATGTTGGCCGAACGGCGGTGCCGGACGCCAATTACATGGGCTGGCAGAATTGTACGGATCACGTGTTCTACGAGGCGGACTTCTTTCGACGCCCTCGAAATTCTACACATAAGGTGGTTCGAGACGTCTCGGATCAATACTACATCGAGCCTCCAGAAACGTATCGCTACTTTCTAGCCCCTGCAGAGGTCGTCCGAAAACGGCTAATGATCCAAGGCTACACACCTGAATTTTGTGCACATTCCTGGGAGGTTTCACGGCTCCACCAAGTTGAAACATATCAGAAGTTTGCACGAGGTGAGGATAGCCAAATTAGCGCTGATCTTGCGCTGATGGCATCTACTTCTCTGTCAGATTGGCTGGAACTAGTTCGTAGACAGGAGAAGGCTTCACCAGACAAGGTGATTACTGGCCGCCACCAGCCTTGGCACATCATGAGCTTGCTCGGGGCGCCCAACGATGTTCTCGTTCAACTAGCCCTTCTATCCGATGCCTTTCCTTCGTCCCAAGTGTGGATGGATTGTAGCTTCCTCTACGATGATGACGATGATCCTCGAACACCGCACCAGATCGCGGAAGAAGGAGCGGCGGAGTTCGCCGATTTCCCCGAAGGCAAGATCATCGTTCTTACCGAGGGTAAATCAGACACAAGGATAATCACAGCTGCGCTTAAGGCCTTCTATCCTGAGTACGCCGACGCATATCAGTTCATCGATTTCGAGGAATTTCGGATTGAAGGCGGCGCATCGGTTCTCGCGCGCATGGTAAAGATACTCTCAGGCGCCCGAATACAGAACCGTCTTTTGGCCCTGTTTGACAATGATGCGGCTGGCGCTGAAGCGATTCAGAGTCTCAGCCGTATTCGTTTTCCCCGAAATGTTCGCCTAATGATGTTACCAAACACGAAGTTGGCGCGAAGCTATCCAACACTGGGCCCTAGCGGACGCCTTCGCATGGACGTGAATGGCTCGGCGGCTCCAATTGAGCTCTTTCTAGGTCGCTCGTCACTTATCACACCCGAAGGAACTTTACGGCCGATTCGCTGGAGCCAATGGAAGGACAACGTAGAGCGTTACCAGGGAGTGGTCGACGATAAGGACGCTATCTGCTCTGCATTTTTGGCATCCCTAGAGGCTGGCAGTAGCCCAAGTACTCTACGCAGGTCTTTTCCTGAGATGAATTTGTTACTGCAATCGATCTTTCGCGCCTTCGAGGACAACACGCCGCCTCTGATCTAGACCAGAGAAACAACGCTTTGTTGCCCCCTCGCCCGTAAGCCATTGATAAGCAATGATCAGGTTTTGCGCCTCAAAGGGGCAACTGCTATTGAAAACAAAGGATTTTTGAGTTCCAGGCTGAAACACGGGTTCGATTCCCGTAGGGGTCACCATCGTTTCCAGGCTCAAGCGCGATTACGGAACGGATTGGGCGGTCTCCACGCATCCTGTTTCCGCTTGATATCGAGACCGCGAAGCCCCTACGAAACTGCACGTTTGATTTTGGAGGGGGTATTTCGTGCGGTTAGCAAATGTCGGGCTTGTTCTGGCCCTGTTGTCGTCCAGTGCTTTCTTAGGCGCTCCGGCCTCCGCATCCCCGCCTTCCGCCGAACACTCCCTCTCCTTCCGGCGTGACGGCGTGGAGGCCAGGCTGGGCGCGGCCGTCGTCAGGGTGACGGCGATCACGGATGCGATCCTGCGGATCCGCATCGCCCCGGACGGCACGTTTCCGGAGGATGCGAGCTGGGCGGTGGCCAAGGATGTCCGGAACCGGAGCGTGGCGGTCGCTCCGTCCGCCAATGGCTTCGCCACGCAATCGCTGCGGGTCAGCATCGATCCCGCGACATTGCGGGTGACGGTATCGGACCTGGATGGAAAGATCATTTCAGAAGATGCCGCCACACCCCTTCGCACCGAAGGCGCGGCATTCACGCTCCGCAAGGCGATGCCGGTGAGGGAACGTTATTACGGTCTCGGCGACAAGACCGGGCCCTTCGACCGGCGCGGGGCAAGCTACGTGCTCTGGAACACGGACGCCTGGGGTTATGGGTCCGCCACGGATCCTACCTACAAGGCGATCCCCTTCTTCATCGCGACCGGCGGCGCGGGCGGCAGCTATGGCCTCTTCCTCGACAATAGCTGGCGGAGCTGGTTCGATTTCGGGCATCGCGAGGATCGGACGCTGGCCTTCGGGAGCGAGAATGGCCCGATCGATTATTATCTCATCGCGGGCCCTTCCACCGCGGACGTGACGCGCCGCTATACCGATCTGACCGGCAAGGCGCCGCTCGTCCCGCAATGGGGCCTCGGCTTCCAGCAATCGCGCTACAGCTACATGAGCGACGCGGAGGTGCGCGAGGTTGCCGGACGGCTGCGGCAGGAACGGGTGCCCACCGACGTCCTGTGGCTCGATATCGACTATCAGGACCGCAACCGGCCCTTTACCACCAACAAGACGACCTTCCCGGACATTGCCGGCCTCGCCCGCGACTTGAAGAAGGACGGCGTCCAGCTCGTGGCGATCACTGATCTTCACATCGCGAACGCGCCCGATCAGGGTTACGCGCCTTATGACAGCGGCGATGCCGGCGGCCATTTTCTGCGCAATCCCGACGGTTCCCGCTACATCGCGCCGGTGTGGCCCGGCCCGTCCGTCTTCCCGGATTTCACCCGTGCCGACACGCGGCGTTGGTGGGGCGATCTCTACAAGGATTTCGCCGATGCCGGCATTGCGGGCTTCTGGAACGACATGAACGAACCGGCGATCTTCCAAACCCCGACCAAGACGATGCCGCTCGATATTGTGCATCGTATCGCCACGGACGATTTCGCCGCCCGCGACGCCTCCCATGCCGAAACGCACAATATTTACGGCATGGAAAATGCCCGTGCGACGTTCGAAGGCCTGCAACGGCTGCGCCCGGACGAGCGGCCCTTCGTCATGACCCGCGCCACCTATGCGGGCGGGCAGCGTTACGGCGTGACCTGGACCGGGGACAACAGTTCCACCTGGGACCATTTGAAACTGTCGGTGCAGCAGCTTCTGAACCTCGGCCTATCCGGCTTTTCCTATAGCGGGGCCGACATTGGCGGCTTTACCGGCGGGCCGAGTCCGGATCTCCTGACGCGCTGGATGCAGATCGGCGCCTTTACCCCGGTTTTCCGGGTTCACGCCGCGAACAACGCGCCGCGGACCGAGCCCTGGGTCGACGGGCCGGACCATCTCGCCCTGCGCCGCAGGGCGGTGGAGGAACGCTATCGCCTGATGCCCTATTTCTACGGGCTCGCCGAGCTCAATTCGCGGACCGGCGATCCGATCATGCGGCCGGTTTTCTACGATTATCCGGCCATGCAGAGCGCCGGGTGCGACCAGTCGATGACTTTCACCGTCGGCAAGGATCTGCTCGTGGCGCCATCGGGCAAGCCGGAATCGCTGCAAACCTATGACGTCTGCCTGCCGGCCGGGGGGTGGTATGATTATTGGTCGGGCCTGCCCGCAAAGGATGAGGCGCCCAAGGGCGAAACCCGCTTCACGATCGCGAAGGAAACGCCGCGTCTCGACCGGCTTCCGGTCTTCGTCCGCGCCGGGACGATCCTGCCGCGCCAGCCGCTGGTGCAAAGCACGTCCGAAACGCCGCAAGGCCCCTTGTCGCTCGACATCTATCCGGGGGCGGACTGCCGGGGTGAACTCTATCTCGACGATGGCCGGACGCTGGGGCATCTCAAGGGCCAATATCTCCGCCAGACCGTGCGCTGCACCCTCACCGGCGACGGCCTGCGCATCGCGTTCGACAAGCGCCAGGGCGATTATGCGCCGTGGTGGAAGGACATTGCGGTCACGGTGCATGGCTGGGACGGCGACGGACAGGTGAGCGCACGCGGCAAGACCCTGCGGCATGACCGCGATGCCGCGGCGAAGACGATCCGCTTCACCCTTCCCGATCAACAGCGCGCCGCGGAAATCCGGGTGACGCGGCGTTAAGGCGCGATCCGCATCTTCAGCGCCTGACTCCCTCTCTGGCATCCGGGACTTGCCTCCGCTAACATCCGGTGCCGGAGAGAGCGAAGATGACGCAGGACAAGGATAGCCCTTCGATCGGTCTTGAAGGCGTCCAGCAATGGACGCAGCTGATGGCCCAGGCGCAGGAGATGATGCTCGGCTTCGCCGCGCGGCAGGTCGATCAGATGCAGGAGCATGTCGGGACATTCCCCGCGCTGCACGCGCTTTGGCCCAATGCCGGTGACCTGACCGACCCCGGAAAGCTCGCCAAGGCACAGGCCGAGTTGTGGACGCAAGGTCTGTCCATTTGGGAAAAGATGCTGTCCGGTTCGGCGGATGAAAGGAAGGCGATCGAGGCGCGGGCCGATCGCGACCGGCGCTTTTCGGCGGCGCAATGGAAAGCGCACCCGCTCTTCGACCTGCTCCGTCAAAGCTACCTCCTCATCTGCGACCGCATGCTCGGCAGCGTGGACGCCGCGGAAGGCCTGGATCCAAAGCAGAAGGAGCAGCTTCGTTTCGCCACTCAGGCCTTTCTCGATGCGATGAGCCCGTCCAACTTCCCTTTGACCAACCCCGAAGTGCTGGAGCGCGCGGTCGAGACGAAGGGCGAAAGCCTGCTCACCGGCCTTACCCATATGCTCCGCGATATCGAGAAGGGACAGCTCACCCATACGGCGGAGGATGCCTTCGAGCTCGGCCGCAACATCGCGGTAACGCCCGGCAAGGTCGTGAAGCGCACGCCGCTCTACGAACTCATCCAATATAGCCCGTCGACCGAGCAGGTGTTCGAAACGCCGCTCGTCATCTTCCCGCCCTGGATCAACCGTTTCTACATCCTGGACCTTAACCCGCAGAAGAGCTTCATTCGCTGGGCGGTCGAACAGGGCCTCACCGTCTTCGTCGTGTCGTGGAAGTCGGCGGACGAGAGCCTCGCCGGGGTCACGATGGACGATTACGTTCTGCAGGGTCAGGTCGATGCTATCGACACGGTGCGCGACCTGCTCGGCGTTCCCGCCGCCCATACGATCGGCTATTGCGTCGCGGGCACGACGCTCGCCGCGACGCTCGCCTATCTCGAGGCGACGGGTGAGGCGGACAAGGTCGCCAGCGCCACCTTCTTCACCGCCCAGGTCGATTTTTCGGATGCTGGCGATCTCTCCCTTTTCGTCACCGACGAGCAGCTGGGGATGATCGAGGCTCTATCGGCGGAAAAAGGCGTGATGGACGGCCGCTACATGGCCGCCACCTTCAACATGCTGCGCGGGCGCGATCTCGTGTGGAACTACGTCACCGCCAATTACCTGAAGGGCGAGGATTATCCGCCCTTCGACCTGCTCCACTGGAACGGCGATACGACCAACCTGCCCGCCAAGTGGCACCAAGCCTATCTGCGCGACCTCTATCGCGACAACAAGCTCGTCCAGCCCGGCGCCCTGGAGGTCGCGGGCGTGCCGATCGACCTTTCTCGGGTAAAAACGCCCACCTACATCCAGGCGGGCCGCGAGGACCACATCGCTCCGGCGAAGAGCGTGTGGAAGATCACGCATCATTTCAACGGCCCGCTCCGCTTCGTCCTCGCCGGGTCCGGCCATATCGCGGGGGTCGTGAACCCGCCCGAGGCGCAGAAATATCAATATTGGACGAACGACGATGCGGTGGAGACGCTGGACGATTTCATCGCGGGCGCAGCCAAGACGAAGGGCAGCTGGTGGCCCGATTGGCTGGCCTGGATCGGCACGCGGTCGGGAAAGAAAATTCCCGCCGCCAAGGCGCGCATTCCCGGCAAGGGCAAGCTGAAGGCGTTGGAAGACGCGCCTGGCACCTACGTGCGAACGCCCTGATGCGAGCAGAGGGGCGGGCTCGCTTGTTGTGCAAGACGGCAGCCTTCACCGCGCGTCTCGTCCATTATGGCGCGAATGTGCGCCATGCCGAGCATGAGCACCGCCAAGCGCAGATTTCCTTCCTGCTCCTCGGCGATGCTTTGGAGATCGTAGGTCGGCGCGAAGCGGACGTGTCCGTTCCGGCGAGCGGCATCAAGCCTGCGGGTATTCGCCATACCGCAGCCTTCGGCAAGAATGGCGCGCTGATGCTCGCTTTCGATTTCGCCGATGGCGCGGAACACGGCCCGTTCGATTGGACTGAACCCTGCCGGTGGCGGGGATTATCCGTGCCTCTGATGAATCTGATCGGCACCGCCTTGCGAAATGGAGGAACCTGCGAAGACTTCTTCTGGGACATTCTGGCCCATGAGCAGGACAGCGATTACGTCGGAAGATTGGGGCCTGGATGGTTGCACCGGGCGCGCGAGAGGATCGCCGATGATCCTGCGGAAGCCGACATTTCCGATATGGCGGCGCAAGCGGGCGTTCACCGCGTGCACTTCTCTCGGTCTTTCCAGCGTGCTTTCGGCATTGCGCCGAGCCTCTATCGTCAGCGTTGCATGGCGGCACGGGTTTTGAGCAACGTCTTGGCCGGCAACCCCCTCGCCGATGCGGCGTCCGCGGCGGGCTTTGCCGACCAGAGCCATATGACGCGCACGTTGCGAAAGCAGACCGGGCTTAATCCCCACCGGCTTCGAACCCTTCTCCTTTAAGGTTACATCGGTTCAAGACGGACCCGGGCCACGCCCGTAGCAACGCACCAGTTTCTAATCATCGGGTATCAACTCATGCGTTTTGCTTTTCACCTCTCCGCTCTAACCGCTCTGACGGCGGCATCACCCGGCATTGCCGCGCCTCGGCATCAGGATTTCGACCGCGCAACAAGCCGTGTCCGGCCGCTTGCCGATGCGACCCGTACCGTTCCGGGCGCGGCGCCCGCCGCTGCCTTCATCGCGGTGGCGAGAGGGATGAAGCCCGTCATCGTCGTCGACGGCGTGGCCGACGTCCGCACCGGCGCCAAGGCCGATGGCGACACGCCTTTCTACATCGCGTCGATGACCAAGGCCTATATGGGCCTGCTCGCCGCAGAACTGGACCGGAAGGGCATATTGAAGCTCGACAGCACGATCGCCGACCATTGGCCGGACCTGCGCATTCCCGGCACGGACACGAACGCAGTGACGCTACGCAACTTGCTCACTCACCGCCTGTTGTTCGAGAACTCGCCCCTGAGCTTCCGAACCGCCTATACGGACGAAGTCGCCGCCGCCGATTATCCAGCGCTTCTCGCCTCCCATTCGACCCTGCGGAAGCCGGGCTTCTCTTATACCAATCTCGGTTATTTGATGTATGGCGCCATCCTCGAAAAGGAGACGGGGCGGTCATGGAAGGACTGGCTGGCGAGCGATGTCTTCCAGCCTCTCGGCCTCCGCCACAGTTCGGCGCGGAGCAGTGATTTTCCAGTCGTCACCGCCGCGCATCAATGGACCGCGCAGGGCTGGCACGCCTTTCCGATGAAGACGGACGCCTTGATGCATGCGGCAGGAGGCCTCGTCACCTCGCCAAACGACATGGCGCGTTGGCTGCAGGCCCATCTCGAAGGCACGGGCCTGTCCGCCGGCAGCTTCCGTGCCGCCCATGCCGTCCTTCCGCATCCTGCGGAAACGAACGAAGGGCAAAGCTGCGACGGCTATGCCCTCGGCTGGTCGCGGTGCACCGCGCACGGCATCACCTATCTGACGCATGGCGGCGGCTATACAGGTTTCCGGTCGCGGATGCTGATCGTACCAGCCTTTGGCGTCGGCTTCGCCTATCTGACCAACAGCGACAGCATGACTGGAGGGTTGACCGCGAAGTTGCAGGACGCTTTCGTGAAAGCCCTGGCGGACCCCACCTTCGCATCGGACCCCGCCGCGTTTGCCGCAGATTATGCGAAGATCGTGGCGGAGCAGGCGGCGGGCCGCGCGTCGCGGGAGGCAAAGGACCGTACCGACGTCAAATGGGGCGGCTGGACTTGGCAGCCTGCCCCCGAAGTCCTCGCGCATTACGTAGGCCGCTACCTCCACCCCGCTCTCGGCGAGATGACGGTCCTGAGGGACGGGGGAGGTCTTGTGGCAGCCCTTGGCGCCTATTCGGTCCGGTTAACTCCCGCCGTGGAAGGCGTCTTTGCGGGCACCTCCAACCTGGCTGAAAAGCGAGAATTTTTGCGCTTTGATCCAGGCGCGCAATCGCTGCTTTGGAACGACAGCCGGTTCATCCGTGTGAACTGATATTGCAGTGCAGCATTTCTCTTGAAATTGCCACCGCAAGGCATTATTGTGCAGTGCAGCATAAGAGGTTTGTTTTATGGCTGACACGAAATCCAGGGTGAAGACGGTGCGGAAGCCCGCTGTCGTGGCCACGGCGGTTGCCGCCGCGGCCGGTGCGGCTGCCGCCGGTGCCGCGCGCGCCCGTAAGAGCAATGAAGGAAAAGCGAACATGACCAACGAAGCGACCCAGGCGGCTCAGGATGCCGCGCAGAAGACCCAGGCTTTCTTTGCCGACGTGAACGACCGCGCGAAGGTCGCGGCCGACAAGACGCAGAAGATCGTCGAGGAATTGACCGATCTCGCCCGCGGCAACGTGGAAGCGCTCGTCGCGTCGTCGAAGGTCGCGGCCAAGGGCGCCGAAGCGCTCGGCCAGGACGCCGCCGAATATGGCCGCAAGCGGTTCGAGGAAGCCTCGGCGACGCTCCGCAGCCTGTCGGAAGCCAAGACCCCGGCCGATTTCTTCCGCCTGCAGAGCGAATTCGCGAAGAGCGCCTTCGACAGCTTCGTCGCGGAAAGCGCTAAGGTCAGCGAGACGATGGTGAAGCTCGCCGGCGATGTCGCCGAGCCGATCACCAGCCGCTATTCGGTCGCTGCCGATCGCATGAAGGGCCTCGCAACCGTCGCGTAAGCACGTTCGAACAGGAAAAAGGCGGTCCTCCGGCAACGGAGCGGCCGCCTTTTTTATGCGTTATGGGTTACGAGATTGTCGTTTTGGAACGGCGCACCATCTTGCCGCGGGCGCGCCGGAATAGCATAATTGGGGCCATGTACATGATCGGGGACGAGTTCAAAATCCTGTCGGCTGGTGGCGATCAGCGCGATGCCGACGAAGGCACCGGCCTTGGCGTTGCCACCCGCACGCGAACCCGGACGAAAACGCCTTCCCCCTACAAGGTATTGATGCTGAACGACGATTACACGCCGATGGAATTCGTCGTGCTTGTCCTTCAGCGTTTTTTCCGCATGGACATCGAAGATGCGACCCGCGTGATGCTGCAGGTTCACCAGCGCGGCGTGGGGGTATGCGGCGTGTTCAGCTATGAAGTCGCGGAAACCAAGGTTTCGCAGGTCATCGATTTCGCACGCCAGAACCAGCATCCGCTGCAGTGCACCTTGGAAAAGGCCTGACGCGGTCCACGCCGCCTAGCTGCGCATCGGCGAAGGCTAGCGCGCCGGCGGGAGCCAGCTCGTGTCGATCTTCGCGTAGCGATCGATGAAATTCGCTTCGGCCGCCAGGCGGCCTTCGTCGATCAGCCCCACCTTGTTGCCGCTGCGGGCGATCAGGCCATCGTCGACCAGGCCCCGCATCATGCGGTTGACGTGAACGGCGGTGAGGCCGGTCGCGTCGCCCAGATCCTCCTGCGTCAGCGGCAGTTGAAGCTCGCTCAATTCGCCTTTCAACATCACCCGATTGCGGGCGAAGATTTCGCACAGGATCGATGCCACGCGGGCCCGCGCCGACGTGCGGCCGATCGAGGCCAGGCGGTCCGCCATCGCCACCCGCTCCGCCATCGTGACCGTGAAGATCAATGCGGCGAGACGCGGATGGGATTCAAAGATGTCGCAGAGCTTCTGGCGGTTGAACGGCGCGATCGTCGCATCGCTCACCGTCACGATCGTTTCGGGTGAGTGATCGAGCGCCAGGCTCGACAGGCCGATGATGTCGCCGGGAAAGAAGAAACGCATGATCTGGCGGCTGCCGTCGCCGAGGACGACATGGCTTTGCAGCCAGCCCGACCGCAGCACGAACAATTCCCGGCCGCGATCCTGCTCCCGGCGGATGATGGTTCCGCGTTTGCATTCCCGCTCCTGCACCTCGATTTCATCGAGGGCGGCATGTTCGTTATCCGTTAGGTCAAGATAGTGCGACAGACGTTCCGCAAGGCAACTGCCCAAATTCATCCCCGTTTTTAAAGCCCACTCTTGGGCGGCTTATTAGGATGCATTTTTTTGGTGCGCCCTAACCGAAATCAAGTGACCGCAGCGGATCGTTTCGGCATGAGGCTGCTTGCGTGCGCGCGGCAAAGCTCTAGAAACCGCGCCATGGACAAGATCATCATCAAAGGCGGCCGCCGCCTTGAAGGCCGCATCCAAATTTCGGGCGCGAAGAACGCGGCCCTCACCCTTTTGCCCTGCGCCCTCTTGACCGACGAGCCCTTGACGCTGCGCAACCTGCCGCGCCTCGCCGATGTCGACGGCTTCGGTCATCTGATGAACCAGCTTGGCGCCTCGACGATGATCGAAGGATCGAAACGGGACGAATTCGGCCGCGTGATGACGTTGCGGGCATCCAACATCGCGTCGACGGTCGCGCCTTACGACATCGTGCGCAAGATGCGGGCCTCGATCCTCGTGCTCGGCCCCCTCATGGCCCGCGCGGGGGAAGCCACCGTGTCGCTGCCCGGCGGCTGCGCGATCGGCAACCGGCCGATCGACCTGCACCTGAAGGCGCTCGAAGCGCTTGGCGCCGAAATCGAGCTTGCCGCCGGCTATGTGAAGGCGAAGGTGCCGAGCGGGGGCCTGCGCGGCGGCCATGTCCGCTTTCCGGTCGTATCGGTTGGCGCCACCGAAAACGCGCTGATGGCGGCCGTCCTCGCCAAGGGGACGACGGTGATCGAAAATGCCGCGCGCGAGCCGGAAATCACCGATCTCGCCATGTGCCTCATCGCCATGGGCGCGAAGATCAGCGGCCTGCGCACCGATACGCTGACGGTCGAGGGCGTCGATCGCCTCCACGGCGCGACCTATGCGGTGATGCCCGACCGGATCGAGGCGGGCAGCTATGCCTGCGCCGCAGCGATAACCGGCGGGTCGATCGAGCTGGTGGGCGCGCGCAAGGAGACGATGACCGCGATCCTCGACGCGCTGATCGAGGCGGGCGTCACAGTTGAGGACGTGAAAGGCGGCATCAGGGTGACGGCGGGCGCGGACATTAAGCCCCTGACCCTGTCCACCGCGCCGTTCCCCGCCTTCCCCACCGACATGCAAGCGCAATTCATGTCGATGCTGGCACTGGCGAACGGGACCAGCCTGCTCACCGAAACGATCTTCGAAAACCGCTACATGCACGTGCCGGAGCTGTCGCGCATGGGCGCCGACATCGACGTGCGCGGCCGCGCCGCCGTCGTGCGCGGAGTGCCGAAACTCCATGGTGCGGAAGTGATGGCGACGGACCTGCGCGCGTCGATGAGCCTCATCCTCGCCGGCCTCGCGGCCGAAGGCGAGACCATTGTCTCCCGCATCTACCACCTCGATCGCGGTTACGAGCGGCTGGAAGAAAAGCTGCAGGCCGTCGGCGCCGATATCGAGCGCGTATCGGCGGGTTAAGCCACCGTTTCGACGGTATGAATGATGAGGCCGACGAGGCCGCCGACAAGCGTCCCGTTGACCCGGATATATTGCAGATCGCGTCCGACCGCACTTTCCAGGCGGCCGGTGATGGTGCGCGCGTCCCAGCCGCGGACCGTTTCGGATACGAGGGCGACGATGCCGGTCCCATAGGTCGCGACCATGCCGACGACGGTGCGGCGGGCGAATTGGTTGATCGTGGCCTTGAGCCGGGCATCGTCCTGAAGGGTGGTGCCGAGCTGCTGCAACGCTTCGCCGAATTTTCCGGCCATCGTCGCGTCGGGATCGCGCGCCGCCCTTAAGAGGCCCGCGCGAGCGTTTTCCCAGAGGCCGTCCATCCAGTGGCTGAGCGCTTCATTGTCGACGAGGCCGTTCTTCATCTCCTCGACCTTGGCCTGCGTATCGGGATCGCTGCGCAGGTTGCTGGCGAGACGCGCCAGGCCTTCCTCCGCGCTTTGACGCAGCGGGTGGTGCGGATCGACGGCCATGTCGATGGTGAGGCGGCGCAGACCGTCGACGATCGCATCGGCGAGTTTGTCGTCGATCCCCGCGAGCCGCATCACCCAGCCCGCCCGTTCGTGGACCATGTCGCGGATGATGTCCTCATTGGCGTCGAGCGTCCGCCCGGCCCAGGTGATGATGCTGTCGAGGACGGGAATATGCCGGTCCTCATCCATCGCCGCTTCCAGCGACTGGCCGAGCATTGGCGAGACTTCCAGCGCGCGGATGCGGGAGGAAATGGCGCTCTTCACCATGCCGCCGAGGCGTTCCTGATCCAGCGATTCCAAAACGTCGACGATGAGCCGTGACGCGCCCTCGCGCAGCCGCCCTTCGCCCGCCGGCGGCTCCGCAAGGAAGCGGCCGATCGCCCCAGCCACGTCCACCTTCCCCATGCGCCGCGCGACGACGGACGGGGTCAGGAAATTGTCCCGGAGGAAGAGGGCCAGCGTGTCGCCGATCCGGTCCTTGTTGCGGGGAATGATGGCGGTGTGGGGGATGGGTAGCCCAAGCGGGTGGCGGAAAAGCGCGGTGACCGCGAACCAGTCGGCAAGGCCGCCGACCATCGCGGCTTCGGCGAAGGCCTTCACGAAGCCCCAGGCCGGATAGGCTTCATCGAGGCTGGTCGCGACGGCGAAGAGCGCGGCCATCGCGAGCAGCATGCCCGTCGCGATGACCCGCATGCCCCGCGCGCCGCCTTGAACCGGGTTGAGGCGTGAGAGGCCGGACGACGTGGAGTGGCGCATGCCCTCTATATCGTCCGGCCGCCCATTTGGTTCACTCCGCGGGTTGCGCGGCGGGGCCGTGATCCTCGACGCCCTTGTAGGTGATGAGCTTCCGGCCATGCTTGGCGATCCGCTTTTCCAACCCAAGGGCCAGGGAGAAGGTTCCGGGCACCAGCACCAAGGTCAGGACGGTTGAGAGGATGAGGCCGCCGATCACGGTGATGCCCATCGGCGCGCGCCATGCGTTGTCACCAGAAATGGCGAGCGCGGTCGGCACCATGCCCGCGACCATGGCGACCGTGGTCATCACGATCGGCTGGGCGCGCTTGTGGCCGGCATCGAGGATCGCCGTCATCTTGTCGACGCCTTTGTCCATCTCCTCCAGCGCGAAGTCGATCAGCAGGATCGAGTTCTTGGCGACGATGCCGAGCAGCATCAGGAGGCCGATATAGACGGGCAGCGAGATCGGATTGCCGGTGACGAGCAACGCCAGCGTGCCGCCCAGCGGCGCCAGCAGCAGCGAGCCCATGTTCACGAACGGCGGCATCAGGCGCTTGTAGAGCAGCACCAGCACCGCGAAGACCATGAACAGGCCCGAAATCACGGCGATGATGAAGCTCTGAATGAGCTCGCCCTGCCATTTCTGCATGCCGGACACGACCTGGTTCACGCCGAGCGGCAGGTTCTTCATCGTCGGCAGCTGATTGATCTTGGTCCAGGCCTGGCCGCTGACGATGCCGGGGGCAAGATCGGCGCCGATCGTGACGCGGCGCGTCTGGTTCATGCGGTCGATGCGGGTCGGCCCGGCGCCGAAGCCGATATTCGCGACGAGCTTCAACGGCACCGATCCGCCGGTCGCCGTCGGCACCGGAAGGTTCTCGATCGTCGAAAGCCGCGCGCGGGCATTTTCGTTGAGCGCCACCCGGATCGGGATCTGCCGGTCGGACAGTGAGAATTTCGCGCTGTTCTGATCGATGTCGCCCAGCGTCGCGATGCGGATCGCGTTCGAAAGCGCGCCGGTGGTGACGCCAAGCTCCGCCGCCAGATCGAGACGCGGGCGGATGGTGATTTCCGGACGCTGCAAGTCGCCGTTGACGCGCGGCGACGTGATCTCGGGCAACCCGGCCATTTCCTGCATCAGCTTGTTCGCCGTGGCCTGCAGCTTGGCGGGATCGTCGCTGCCCAGCGTGACCATGATGTCGCGGCCGCCGCCGAATTGCGAGCGGAAGGACACGCGCGCATCCGGGATGTTCGCCAATTGCGGGGCGATCGCCCGTTCGAACTCGACGCTCGAACGCTCTTTGTCTTCCTTGTAGATCGCGGTCACGTTGGCATTGCCGACGAAAACCCGGCTGAAGGTGGATTCCACTTCCGGCTGCTGCTTCAGCAAGCTCGCGACCTGACGGGCGACCGCGCCGGTTTGGGCGAGCGTGCTGCCCGGCACCATTTCGATGGACGCCGTGGAGCGATCCTGGTCGGTTTCCGGCTGGAAGGTCTGCGGCAGCATCGCGAAGGTGGCGATGGTGCAGGCGAAGGCGATCGCGCCGCCCGTCACCGCGACCCAGCGGTGGCGGAGGGTGAAGCGCAGGACCGACATATACCAGTCCATCAGCTTGCCTTCGCCGTGCGACTGATGCCCTTTGGACTTCAGGAAATAGGCCGCGATCATCGGGGTGATGAGACGCGCGACGGCGAGGCTCATCAGCACCGACGCCACGACGGTGAAGCCGAAATTCTTGAAGAACTGGCCCGCAATGCCCGGCATCAGGCCGACGGGGAAGAAGACCGCCACGATCGACATGGTGGTCGCAAGCACGGCGAGGCCGATCTCGTCTGCCGCCTCGATCGAGGCCTGATAGGCGGATTTGCCCATGCGCATGTGCCGGACGATATTCTCGATCTCCACGATCGCATCGTCGACCAGCACCCCGGCCACCAGCGCGAGCGCCAGCAGCGTCATTGTGTTGAGCGTGAAGCCCATCAGATCCATGAACCAGAAAGCGGGGATCGCCGACAGCGGAATGGCAAGGGCCGAAATGATCGTGGCGCGCCAGTCCCGCAGGAACAGGAACACGACGATAACGGCGAGTACCGCGCCTTCGAGCATCGCCATCATCGAACTGTGATATTGCTCCTTGGCATATTTCACATTGTCGAAGACGAGGTCGAACTTGACGTTGGGATTGCGCTTTTCGAGCTCCGCGATCTTTGCGACCGCGCCGTCGAACACGGCGACATCGGATTCATTCTTCGCGCGCTGGAAGCTGAAGGCCAGGACTTGCTGGCCGTCCTGCGTCGCATAGGAACGCTGCTCGGCATACAGGTCGCGCACCTCACCGATGTCGGCGAGCTTCACCGTGCGTCCGCCGCCCACATTGAGCTGCGTTTGCGAAAGATCGAAGGCATTCGCCGCATTGCCGAGAACGCGGACCGACTGTTCCGAACCCGCAATCTCGGCGCGGCCACCGGCGGCATTGAGGTTGATCTGGCGAAGCGCCTGATTGACCTGGTTCGCGGTCAATCCCTGCGACTGGAGCTTGGCCGGATCGAGGATGACGCGGATTTCGCGGCTGACGCCGCCCGTCCGGTCGACGCCCGCCATGCCGGGGACCGACAGCAATTCCTTGGTGACGGTGTTGTCGACATACCAGCTCAGCTGCTCGAGCGTCATGTTGGTCGACGAAACGGTGTAGCTCGCAAGGTCGTTGTCGGTCGTGTCGACGCGGAAGACCTGCGGCTCCAATATGCCTTCCGGCAATTGGCCGCGAATCTGCGTGATGGAATCGCGCACGTCGTTCACCGAGCGGTCGATCGGGGTGCCGATCGCCAGCTGGACCACGGTCGTCGAACTGCCTTCGGTGACGTTGGAGTTGATCTCCTCGATCCCGGGCAAGGACCGGACGGCGGCTTCCACCTTCTGCGTGATCTGGTTCTCAAGCTCGGTCGGCGCGGCGCCCGGCTGCGAGATGGCGACGATCACCACCGGGAAATCGATGTCCGGATCGTTCTGGATTTCCATTCGCATGAAGCTGATGAGCCCGGCGAGCGCGAGCGCGACGAACAGGACGAGCGGCGGAACCGGGTTCCGGATCGCCCATGCCGATATGTTGCGGAAACTCATATGCTGTGCTCGCCTTAGCGGTTGGCCGTCGCGCGGACGGGCTGGACGGTATCGCCGGGGTTCAAGAACGCGCCTGCCGATTCGACGACCCGTTCGTTGCCTTGCAGGCCGCCAACGATGGCGACGCCGGCATCGGACACATCGCCGATCTGGACGTCGCGACGGACGACCTTGTTCCTGCCGTCGATGATGTAGACGAAATTGCCCTTGTCGTCGCTTTGCACCGCCGATTCCGGCAGCAGCGGCGCGTCGAGCGCACCGGCGCGGATTTCGGCCGACGCGAAGCCGCCTGGACGAATGGCGCGGTTATAGGGAATGGAGATGCGCGCCTCGCCTTGGCGGGTTTGCGGATCGATGACCGGCGACACCTGCCAGACCGATCCTGAGACGGTCTGAGCCGAACCAACCGGAGTCACGCTGGCGGGGACGCCGGGGCTCAGCCGCGTCAGATCCTCTTGCGACAAGCGGGCGAGCATTTCCATTTCGCCGCCCATGGCGATGCGGAACAAGGCGCCCGAACCCGCGCTCACTACCTGGCCCGGCTCGACCATGCGATCGAGAACCAGGCCGGCGGCGGGGGCACGGACGTCCAATTTGCCGATGCGCGCGCGGGTTTCGGCAAGCTGGGCCTGCGCCACCCGGACGCGGGCATTGGCGGCGTTGAGCGTCGCTTGCTTGCGGTCGATATCGGCCTGCGACACGAAGCCGCGCGCGACCAAGGCCTGGGCCCGCTTCAACTCGCTCGCGGCGAGCGCGGCGTCGGCGCGGGCGACGTCGATCTGCGCGGCAAGCTGCTGCGCCTGCTGGCTTTGCACCGACCGTTCAATGACGGCGAGCGTCTGACCTGCGCCGACCCACTGACCGGGCTCGACGAGGACGCGGGCGACGGTGCCGCCTTCGCCCGACACGCCGACCGGCATGTCGCGGCGCGCGGCGAGCGTGCCGGTGGCGGAAATGAGACGGGCGACCTGCTGGCGGCCGGGCACGATCACGGTGACGCGCGGCGTCGCTGCGGCCCCGCCCTTGGCGGCCGGTCCCGCGGCTTTCTCTTCGCCGCCGCCCATCAGGGCTGCGATGGCGATCAAGGCGACCACGATCGCGGCGACGGCCGCGACGATGATATTACGCCGCCGCCGGTTGCGGATGATGATCGTCTCATCCACGATCTCGCCATCCGCGAGTGCGTCGCGCCGCCACTGAGCCGCTTCGATATTCATAGCCATCTTTCCACCGCTGAGACGGTTCATCCCGTCATATGCCGACTGTATTACCGCAATAAGTCACCGGCCTCAAGCCGGAAAAAGTGCGCGCGCAGCCTGTCGTGCGCCGCCCATAGACCCGAAGAAGGCTTTTTTCCATCGATTCCGGTTTAATGGGGCTGAATCGGGCTTGTCTTTTCCATTCAGCAACAATGCACCGGCCAAGGCGTTAATGAATTTTCCCTGTTTCGTTTCGGCTTAGTAAGGAATGGAGGATGAAATGATTCGAATGATCGCGTTGGCAGCCGCCGCCGCCGCTACCCCGGTTACGGGCGCGATGGCGCAAGAAGCGCCGCTCAGCCCGACCCGCCCGATCATGGGCACGCGCCTTGACGTTGTCGCGACTGGAGAGGTGCGCCGCGTGCCCGATGTCGCCCAGATCAGCACCGGCGTCGTTACCCAGGCCCCGACCGCGACGGCCGCGATTGCGGACAATGCCCGGCAGATGGAACGGGTGCGCGCTGCCCTCAAGCGCGCGGGGGTCGCCGATCGCGACATCCAGACGAGCGCCATCAGCCTCAGCCCGGACTATCGCTATATCGACAATCAGCCGCCGCAACTGACGGGCTACCGGGCTGGCAATCAGGTCACCGTCCGGTTCCGCGACATCGCCAATACCGGCAAGATATTGGACGCGCTGGTCGGCAACGGCGCCAACCAGATTAACGGCCCGGCCTGGACGATCGAAAACCAAGACGCCGCCATGGACGAGGCGCGCGCCGATGCGCTTGCCAAGGCGCGGGCGCGGGCCGGTCTTTACGCGCAGGCGCTCGGCAAAAGGGTCGGACGCATCCTGTCGGTCAGCGAAACGGGCGCGATGCGGATGCCGGGACCGATGCCTTATGCGATGGAAGCCCGGGGTGCCGATGCCGCCTCCACGCCCATCGATCCGGGCGAGCAGGCGATCGAAGCGACCCTTTCGGTCAGTTTCGAACTCGAGTGAATCGGCGATCAGGATAAAGAAAAGGGACCGTTCCGGCAGCCGGAATGGTCCCTTTCCTGTTTGAACCGAGACTGTTCTTAGCGGACGCGGCCGCGGCGGAACAGGTTGACGATCGCGAGCAGGATGACCGCGCCGAGCAGCGAGACAAGGAACGAAGTGAGATTGAGCGGCGCATTGTTGATCGACCCGCCGGAAACGACCAGGCCGCCGATGAACGCGCCGATAATGCCCACGACGATGTTGAGCAGGATGCCCTGCTGCGCGTCGGTGCGCATGATGATGCTGGCCAGCCAGCCGATGATGCCGCCGATGATCAGCCACAAGATGATACCCATTATATGGTCTCCTTTCCCTTTTCTTCGCGCCGACAGACCGACAGATTTCGTCGGCGGTACGAAGGGCAAGACGCGTGGGCCGCGCGCTTGTTCCTCCCGGCCTCTCCGCACTTGAAAGAGCGGCAGGCGGGCGGGAAACGACTGAAACGATTATTTGTTTCGGAAGAGTAGCGAATGCCCGCGCCAGCGGTGTCAGGCGCGCTTTCGGTCGTAGAGCGATTTATAATGTTGGATGCGCGTGACGCGCAGGCCGGCCATGCCGGCACGCTCGACCGCGCGCTGCCAGGTCGCGAATTCTTCGAGCGTCAGGCCGTAACGCTCGCAAGCCTCGTCGACGGACAGAAGGCCGCCATTGACCGCCGCCACCACCTCGGCCTTCCGGCGCACCACCCACCGGCTGGTCGAACGGGGCGGCAGCGTGTCGAGCGTCAGCGGATCGCCAAGCGGGCCGATCACCTGGGCGGGACGGATGGTCTGGTTCTCGATCATGGCTATCTCGTTTGAGCCCGTGACCGGGCCTTCTCCTTCCTGAGTGCGCCGTCGCGGGCGGGGTTTTGGAAGGTTCTAGGCAAGGGAGGTAAATTTTCCCTTCACGCCCCAGAACCGTCGAAATCCCGTTCCGCAATGTCGCGGTTGAACGATCCGCTCTGGCCCAGAATGGCCTGGCGCCACGCGGGGCCGCCCGCGATGAGTTCGATGAAGCTATCGCCTTCCGGAGGGGTTTCGGATTCGTCCGCCATGGGGAATAGGGCCGAATGGCCGGCCTGGGTGGCATTCAGCAGGGCGACCAGCGTCGCATAGTCTTGCGCCGCCGATCCGGATGCCGCCATCTTGAAGCGCGGCCGTGAAAGAGGTGCCAAATTCATGGGGCGGGAAGCTAGAATCGAAGGCTGACGATTCGGTAAATGCGGCGGAAAGGATTCCTCGCCCTGCCGGAATCGTGCCAAGGCGAGACAGGGCTGTCCGAACCGGCGGGAAATCCCTATACGCGTCCGCATCATGACAGCCGATTTCCAGCTCGATCGCCCGGCCAGCGAGGCGCGGATCGTCGTCGCCATGTCGGGCGGAGTCGATTCCTCCGTCGTGGCCGCCCTCGCCGCCCGCACGGGCGCGGAAGTGATCGGCGTCACGCTGCAGCTCTACGACCATGGCATGGCGGTACAGAAGCCGGGCAGCTGCTGCGCGGGACAGGACATTTACGACGCGCGCTCGGTGTGCGACCGGCTCGGCATCGCCCATTATGTGTTCGATTATGAAAGCCGCTTCCGCGAAGGCGTGATCGACCGCTTCGCCGACGAATATATGAACGGCCGCACGCCGATTCCCTGCGTGCGCTGCAACCAAGGGGTGAAATTCACCGACCTTTTAAGCCTTGCCAGAGAGCTTGGCGCCGATTGTCTCGCCACCGGCCATTATGTCCGCCGCGTTGCCGGGCCGAAGCGGGTCGAATTGCACCGCGGCGCCGATCCCGCGCGCGATCAAAGCTACTTCCTGTTCGCGACGACGCAGGATCAGCTCGATTTCCTGCGCTTTCCTTTGGGTGGCATGCCCAAAAGCGCGGTGCGCGAAATCGCGAAGGACATTTCGCTCACCGTCGCGGAAAAGCCGGACAGCCAGGACATTTGCTTCGTCCCCAATGGCGATTACGCATCGGTAGTGAAGAAAGTGCGCCCGGAAGCCGGGGATGGCGGCGAGATCGTCGACCGCGCCGGCAACATACTCGGCCTCCACAAGGGCCTCATTCATTACACGGTCGGCCAGCGGCGCGGCCTCGAGATCGGCGGCCAGCCCGAACCGCTTTATGTCGTCAGGCTGGAGCCGGAGAGCCGCCGCGTCGTCGTTGGCCCCAAGAGCGCCCTTGCAGTGCGCGCCGCCCGGCTTGGCGAGATCAACTGGCTCGGCGGCAAGGAAACGTCAGATCGTCTTACCGCCAAGGTCCGTTCGATGGCCCGGCCGGCGCCGGTGCGCTTCGACGGCGAAAGCATCCATTTCGACGCGCCCGAATATGGGGTGGCGCCCGGACAGGCGGCAGTACTTTATCTTGGCGACCGGGTCATGGGCGGCGGCTGGATCGAAGAGACCTTCGCGGCCGAATTGGAAACATTTTAGGCCTGTTTGCAATGTCCACCGCGCCGGGCCTTATCCTGCGCGCGGCGGACGCTGGGGCTTAACCGGGGCGGCTGGCGGCTGGGGCGCGTCGGCATCGCCAGGTGCGGAGGATGGGGCCGCCGCTTTGGCGCCGGACAGGCTTTGCTCGAGGCCGTCGAGCGCCGAAAGCGCCTTATCCGCCATTTCGTCGGCCAGCAGCGTGAAACGATCGCGCAGCGATCCGCCCGCGCGGTTCAGACGTTCACGCATGTCCCCCACCTTATCGGCGATTTCGGTTTTGTGGCGCCGCGCCGTAAGCGCGCCCGCGGCGGCGACCAGGGCGGCGGCGGCGATTTCAGCCACGATGGGATTCTTGGCGACCTCCAGGATCGGATCGGCCGCCTTGCGGACCTTCTTCGATACCTTCACGCCCGCAATCTTCTTCGGCATTTTCAATTTGGCCTTCGCCTTCTTGCCTTCCTTCGCCATCGTTCACCTTCCATCCGCTTCATCTGATATAGCTCAGTAACACACTAACCTGTAAATCCCAACAAAAAGGGCGGCCCGCCTGCGCGGACCGCCCTGATTGAAGCTCATGACATGAGCTTATTGTTGCTGGCGATCCTTACGATCACCCTGATGCTGCTGTTGCTGGCGGCCCGATTGGCGCTCGTCCTGCTGCTGCTGTTGCTTCTGCGGTTGGCGGCCGGATTTATTTTGATTGGCCATGACATCTCTCCTTGGTCTTCAGGCTCCCGTCGCTGGGAAGCTGGCTTATGAAAAAACGCCTGGCCACCCTTACCGTTCCGGCTTTCGTCCCACGCCGCGCTCCATTCAGCGACGCGGAACGGGGAAGCCGCATGGACGTTATTATCTCATGACTACCAAGCACATAGTGGCCGACAAGGCTCCGTGCAGCCAGGGCCGCGCGCCCGGCCTCTATGACGAGCAATTGCAGCGTCAGCAGCAGGAGCGGTTGCTCTTCACCCAAATGGCGACGCGCGATGCGCTCGCTCCGCATTCCGCCGCTTCGGCCGTGGAGCGGCGGCGCAAGGCGCTGCATTTCTAGTTTGTAAAAGGATCATGCCATGACCGCCGACGACGATAATCTTTCGACGCGTCACCAGCGGCCCGGCGACGCCGCCCGCCCGCAGGACACGCTGGACCGGGAGGATGAGCGGGGCCGCCGCGCATCCTTCGATCCCAAGACCGGGCGCGTCGCGGGCTCCGGTTCGGGCGCGGGCGGCGGCAACCTTGGCGAAGATTATGACGAGGATCCGCAAGCCGGGGGCGGCGCGGAGGAAGGCAAGCCGCGATGAACGGGCGCCCCGGCACCGGCCACCCTCTTCCGGCGAGCGAAGAAGCGCGGCATGGCGAAATACCCGAAGCGCTCGAACGGGAAAAAGGCACGGGCGCGGACGACCCGGCGCTTCTGACCCCAAACCCGGAGGGCATCGATCCGTCCGGCGAACAATATCCCGTCGACCCCGACCTTTAGAAACCGCGTCTTCGCCTCACAAGGAAGGTGCATTGCGCCGCCGGATCGGCTAATCGGCTCTTCCGATTGGGGGGAAAGACATGATGACGCGCCGACCGATCCTGTTCATCCTGGGCCTGGCCTGCGCCGCCGCGGCCGGCGCGCAAAAGCCGTCGAGCGAAAGCACGCCGCCGCCTGAAAAACTGCTCGCCCAGATCGGCCTCGGCGTGTCGGACGAGGAACTCGCCCGCGCGACCGCCGAAGCCGCCCGCCACCCGCTCGGCACGCTTGCCAACCCCGTGCGGGTCGGCGGCCCGCATGGCGAAAGGGCCTATATCGATCGCCTGCGCTGCGCCGACGGATCGCAACCGGCGGTCGGGCAAAGAGCATCCGGCGGCGTCGGCGCCTTCGGAACGATCGTCAATCTCTATCCGCTCGACTGCAAGGCCGCCGCGCCGGGCAAATTCGATCTCGTCATGGACATGTATCATGACGGCCATCGGGAAACGAACGCGCCCGCGGGCTTCGCTCTTTCCGCGCCCTAGATAGGGCCCGGCTCGCGAAGGCCGCGGACGGCACTCCAATCGGCCCTGGAACCGGCTTGCTCAATTTCCGGCGGCCGACCCTCCCGGTTTCAACAATTCCAGGACCGCCACCGTCATCGTTTCGGTCCCCACCCTGATCGAGGGTTCCGGATCGATCTTGAAGAAGGGCGAGTGGTGCGACGGCACCGCCGGTCCGCCCGCTTTCTCCGCATCGATATCCTTTTGCGGCGTACCGCCTACCGCGAAATAGACACCCGGGACATTATGTTCGGGCTGGACGAAATAAGCGAAATCCTCGCCGCCCATGCTGACCCGCGGCTCTTCGTGGAAGAGCGCCTCCGAAAAGGCGGCCGTCATCGCGCCGCGCAACCGGGCGGTCAACGCCGCGTCGTTGATCGTCGGAGGCGTCGATTCATGGCCCACCTTCACTTCCGGCAGCCGATCTTCGGGAAGGCCGTTCATGCGGCCCACATTCTGGGCGATCCGCTTGATGCCGTCGAGCAGCTTTTGCCGGGTTTCCTCATCGTCCGAACGAACAGTGAGCTGCAGCTCGGCGCGGTCGGAAATGATGTTGTGCTTGAGGCCGGAATGGAAGGCGCCGACCGTGATCACCGCCGGTTTCAGCGGCGCGATCTCGCGGGTGACGAGGGTCTGGAGCGCCATCACGATCTGCGATCCCATCACGACCGGATCCTTGCCCATGTGCGGAGCCGCGCCATGCGCGCCGACGCCGTGAACAATGATGTCGACGCTGTCGGCGGACGAATAATTGATGCCGGGTTCGAGCAGGATCTTGCCCGTCGGCGCCCCGGCGCGGACGTGGAAACCGAGGGCATAATCCGGCTTGGGAAATCGCGTGTAGAGCCCGTCCTGCAGCATCGCCCGCGCGCCGCCGACCCGTTCTTCGGCGGGCTGGGCGACGAATAGGACGGTGCCCCGCCACCGGTCCTTCAGCGCCGCCAGCCGCCGCGCGGTGCCGATCAAGGACGTGATGTGCACATCGTGGCCGCAGGCGTGCATGACCGGAACCGTCTGGCCGTCGACCCCCTTCTGCATGACGGTGGATGCGTAAGGAAGCCCGCTCGCCTCCTTCACCGGCAGCGCGTCCATGTCGGCGCGAATCAGCACAGTCGGCCCCGTGCCGTTCCGCATCACGCCGACGACGCCCGTGCCGCCGACGCCTTCCGTCACCGTGGCGCCCGCCTCGCGAAGCTGCTGCGCCATGATTTTCGCGGTGCGATTCTCGACGAAGCTCAGCTCCGGATTCTTGTGAAAATCGACGAACAAAGCGCCGAGCCGCTGATCGTAATCCGCCTTCACCGCGGCCGCGAAATCCGGCGCGGCGGCGGCAGGAGTCGCGATCGCAACCGCCGCGAGCAATAGTGTCTTGAACGTCATAATTCCCCCCTTGCCTTTCGGGATGCTAGCGCGGCGCGCGGGCAAACACCATATAGGCGGTCATGGCGATCATCATCCGCACCAGCCTGGACGAACCGGAAACCGGCCAGGACTTCATTCCCCACCGCCCGCAGCGCCCCGAAAAGAGCGAGGGCGGCAAGGCGTTCAAGATCGTGTCGGATTACGAACCGGCCGGCGACCAGCCGGCGGCGATCCGCGAGATCGTCGATCAGATCCAGGATGACGAAAGGACGCAGGTGCTGCTCGGCGTCACCGGATCGGGCAAGACCTTCACCATGGCGAAGGTGATCGAGGCGACGCAGCGCCCGGCCTTGATCCTGGCCCCCAACAAGATCCTGGCCGCCCAGCTTTACGGCGAGTTCAAGAGCTTCTTCCCGGACAATGCGGTCGAATATTTCGTCAGCTATTACGATTATTACCAGCCCGAAGCCTATGTGCCCAGGTCGGACACCTATATCGAGAAAGAAAGCTCGGTGAACGAGGCGATCGACCGGATGCGCCACTCGGCCACCCGTGCCCTCCTCGAACGCGACGACGTGATCATCGTCGCGTCCGTTTCGTGCCTCTACGGCATCGGCTCGGTCGAGACCTATTCGGCCATGGTCTTCTCCTTAAAGAAGGGCGAGACGGTCGACCAGCGCGAGATCATTCGCAAGCTCGTCGCCCTCCAGTACAAGCGCAACGACCAGGCCTTTGCGCGCGGCAATTTCCGGGTGCGCGGCGACAATCTGGAAATCTTCCCCAGCCATTATGAGGACACCGCCTGGCGCATTAATTTCTTCGGCGACGAAATCGAGGAGATCGTCGAATTCGATCCCCTGACCGGCAAGAAGGTCGCCAGCCTCGATTATGTAAAGGTCTATGCGAATAGCCACCACGTCACCCCCGGCCCGACGCTCAAGCAGGCGATGGAGGCGATCCGTCATGAGCTGGCCGAGCGCCTCAAGGAACTGGTGGCGGAAGGCAAATTGCTCGAGGCTCAGCGGCTCGAACAGCGGACCAATTTCGATCTTGAGATGATCGCCGCCACTGGGTCGTGCGCGGGGATCGAGAATTACAGCCGCTTCCTCACCGGCCGCCTTCCCGGCGAACCGCCGCCCACCTTGTTCGAATATCTCCCCGAAAATGCGCTCCTGTTCGTCGACGAAAGCCACCAGACCGTGCCGCAGATCGGCGCGATGGCGCGCGGCGACCATCGCCGCAAGCTGACGCTCGCCGAATATGGCTTCCGTCTCCCCTCCTGCATCGACAATCGCCCGCTGCGCTTCAACGAATGGGACGTGATGCGCCCCCAGACAGTCGCCGTGTCCGCGACGCCCGGCGGTTGGGAGATGGAGCAGACCGGCGGCGTCTTTTCCGAGCAAGTCATTCGTCCCACCGGACTCATCGACCCGCCGGTCGAAATCAAGCCGGTCGAGGACCAGGTCGACGACCTGATCCACGAAGCGAAGGAAACCGCGAAGAAAGGCTATCGCACCCTCGTCACGACGCTCACCAAGCGCATGGCGGAAGACCTCACCGAATTCCTCCACGAAGCGGGCCTGCGCGTCCGCTACATGCACTCGGACGTCGAGACGCTGGAGCGCATCGAGCTGATCCGCGACCTCCGTCTGGGGGTCTACGACGTGCTGGTCGGCATCAACCTGCTGCGCGAAGGCCTCGATATTCCCGAATGCGGCCTCGTCGCGATCCTCGACGCCGACAAGGAAGGCTTCCTCCGCTCTGAAACCTCGCTCATCCAGACGATCGGCCGCGCCGCCCGCAACGTCGAGGGCAAGGTGATCCTTTATGCCGATCGGATCACCGGATCGATGGAGCGTGCGCTTCGCGAAACCGACCGCCGCCGCGAAAAGCAGCAGGCCTATAACGCCCTGCACGGCATCACGCCGACGACGATCAAGCGCAACATCAGCGACATTCTCGCCGACGTGTCGAACCGCGACAGCGTCACCGTCGACACCGGCGACGAGGACGCACCGCATCTCGTCGGCCACAATCTGCGCGCTTATATCGAGGATCTCGAAAGCCGCATGCGCAAGGCTGCCGCCGACCTCGAATTCGAGGAAGCCGGGCGTCTGCGCGACGAAATCCGCCGCCTCGAAGCCGACGAGCTCGGCATCCCCGACCATGAAAAGAAGGCGCCTCTCCTCGGCCATTCGATCAGCGGCAAGCCCGGCACCCGCACCACCCGCTTTGGCAAGCAAAAGGCGGCGCGGGCGGAAAAGCGGAGCCGGGCGCGGCGCTGACCCTTGCGGTTGACGCTTCTTATGCTTGGCCGCACAAGCGGCGCATGGAAGCCGTCTCCGCCGTCACCGACGCCAATGTCTCGCTGATCGCCCACATCATCCAGCTTGCCGTCGCGCCAGTCTTCCTGCTCGCGGGCATCGGCAGCGTGTTGAACGTGCTCGCCCATCGTCTCGCCCGCGTCGTCGATCACGCCCGCCGCATTGAAGCGCGGGTGCCGGAGGAAACTGGAGCGATGCGCGCGGCGGACATCAAGGCGCTCGCCGTGCTCGACCGCCGCATGGCCTATACCCATTGGGCGATCGGCCTGTGCACGACCGCCGCCTTGCTCATCTGCCTCGTCGTCGTGGTGCTGTTCGTCGCCGATCTGGTGGCGATCAACTTCGCGATCCCCGTCTCCGTGCTGTTCATCCTCGCGATGATCAGCCTGACGATGGGGCTGCTGCTATTCCTCGCGGAAGTCACCGTCGCCACCCGCCACGTCCGGGTCAGCGAGCAATTCGTTCTGAAAGGGCGGCCCCGGAACGAATAAGGGCGAGCCCCCGGGCTCGCCCTCATCCGCATTCGCTCGTCCGGCTTCAGCCAGCGATCGTCAGGTCGACCTTTTCCACCCAGTCCGGGAAGAAAGCGGGCTCGCGGTTCGACCAGCCCGGCGCCGTCGCGGCAGCCTCGCTGATCGACTGCAGCAGAAGCCGGCGGCGATCCGGATGCAGGTGGGGAAGTGCGGCCGCGGCGCAGAAAGCCGCGGGCAGCCAAGGCCGCACCGCCGGGCCGACCAGCCGTTCGTAGAGGAAGCGATAGGCGGCGAAATCGGGCAGCTTGCCTTCCGCCAGGTCGAAAGCCGTCATCGTGACGAGCGGCGCCATCATCGGCTCGATCGCGTCGAAGCCGTTATCGTCCGGCACATGGCCGCGCACATGGTCGAGGCGGCGATAGATATGCTCCTGCGCGCGAATGCTCGACGCTTCGGCGGCGTTGCGCGACCAGCGCTTCAACGCATCCCGGCGATTGAGACCCACGTCCAGCGACCGGCGGATGTAACGCTGCGTCGCGGCCGGAAAACCGGCGAATTCCTTCATCTCGACAAGTGCGAGCGCGCCGTTGGCCGGCTTAATCCTTGTGCTCATGACCCCACCACTCCTTTGCCCTGCGAAGATCGGACAGACGGGCTTTCGCCTAGCTGAACCGAACTTCCCCGTTCCCAAACAGAGTGAATCATGCTTCACATTGATAAGCAACGATTAAATCGCGTGCGCAACGACGTGATTATACGCACGAAAATCCGCGGAAATCAGGCGCGCTTATGGCATGGAAGAGGTTTGGCCCCTTCCATGCCTTCAAGTTTTCCACAATTATTTTCAGGGTAGAGGCGCCGCGATCATCCTGGCGGCGGCGGAATCGATGGCTCCGGCGCGCTTTGGGAAGGACGGGCGGCGTCCGATTCTCCCTGCTCCTGCTGGCTCTCCTCCCAATTTTCATCCGGTTCGGGCGGCGCGACTGCGGCGGTCTGCATGATCTCCTCGTCGACGAGCTGATCCTTCCTGCCTTCCATAGGACTTCTCCTTTCGGAGGCTTAACGCATGGAACTCGATTTCGGCTTAGCACCGGCGGCCTTGTGCGCGAAATCGGCGAGATCGGCGACGACCGGCGCGCGGCCCCTGAACAAAGTGGACATGGCGGCCATGATTCCGACATGGCCGACACCCGGATAGACGCGCGTCTCCACCGCCACACCCGCTTGCGACAACGCCATGGCCATGGCGACGCTGTTCGACGCGAAGACCAGATCGTCCTTCTGCGCCGCCATCAGCAAGGCGGGGGGATCGTCGGCGCTGGCGAAGCGGACCGGCTGCGTCGCCTCAAGATCCGGCGCCTGGCCGAACGTCTCCTTCGTTACGCGCGTGTCGAGCGGCAGGAAATCGTAGGGACCGGCAATTCCGGCGAACCCCTTGACGGCCGCCCGGTCCGGGCCCAGCCATTGCGGGTCGACGCTCAGCATCGTCGCATTATAGGCTCCCGCCGAATGTCCGGCGAGGACGATCCGATCGGGATCGCCGCCATATCGCGGGGCATTGGTGCGCACCCACCGGACCGCCGCGGCCCCGTCTTCCAGAAAGCCCGGAAAGCGCACCTCGGGCACCAGCCGGTAATCGGGGATCGCCACCAGGAAGCCCTGCGCCGCCAGCGCATGGCCCGCGAACGAATAATCGGCTTTTGACCCGCTATTCCACGATCCGCCGTAAAAGAAGACGATCACCGGCAAGGGCGCGGCTGGCGCGACGGCCGGGCGATAGAGATCGATCCCGCCGCGCGGGCCCGGCATGTAATGCGCGTTCCGCGCCGCGACCGCCGCGCCGTCATCCTTGGCGACCAAGGCGTCGAACGCGCCGATGCCGCTGCACCCAGCCAGGGGCACGCAGGCTAGGCAGGCGAGCAGACAGGCCCTCATCGAAGGAAAGGACATCATCACCGGCACAAATGTCATCGGGGATCATCGTTCCACTGACCCGTTGCATATCCTGAAACAGCGGAATGCGGATGCGGCGCTTTCCCGAACCACTCACTTGGAATAGAATCATGCGCACATCCATGATGGGAGTTTCCATGCGCACCACCTTGATCGCTTTCGCGGCCCTCGCTGCAACCGTCGCGACCGCCCAAGCCACCCAGCAGCCCGCCCCGACGCCCGCCGCTGCCGAAGCCGTGAAGGGCGGCGCCTATGCGCTCGACAAAAGCCACGCCAAGATCGTGTGGGGCGTCTCCCACCTCGGCTTTTCGACTTACTACGGCGAGTTCACCGATTTCGACGCCCAGCTGACGCTCGACGCCGCCAAGCCCGAAAACAGCAAGCTGACCGTGACGATCGACCTCAATTCGGTCGATACGCATAATGAGAAACTGGATGCGCACCTGAAAAATCCGGATTTCTTTGATGTCGCGAAATATCCGGCCGCGACCTTCGCCTCGACCCGGGTGCAGCGTACCGGGCCGACGACGGCGGAAGTAACCGGCGACCTGACGCTCCACGGCATGACCAAGCCGGTGACTTTGTTCGTGACGTTGAACAAAGCCGCGCCCGGACCGATGACGCAAGTTTATACGGCAGGCTTTTCGGCGGAAGCGACGATCGACCGCACTCAATTCGGCATGACGACCTATGCGCCCGCGCTGGGAAAGGACGTGAAGTTGCTGATCAGCGGAGAATTCAACCTGAAATCCTGATCGGTCTTGCATAAATATGCATAACATTGCATATTTATGCAATGATCAAAGTCGGTATCCTCGGCGCATCCGGTTATGCGGGTGGAGAGCTGTTGCGGCTCTGCGCCGCGCATTCCGCGTTCACGCCCATTCTGTTGTTCGGCGACAGTCAGGCGGGTGAGGCGGTCGCCGCCGCCCACCCGCATCTCGCTCTCGCCTATCCCGGCGTGCGTTTCGAACGCTATGCTCCGGAACGGCTGGCGGAAATCGATCTTCTTTTCGCCTGCATGCCGCACGGGGAATCGCAGAAGATCGCGCCCGACATCCTCGCGCGCGGCGTGCCGTTCGTGGACCTTGGCGCCGATTTCCGGTTGGACGATGCCGCGACGTTCGCGCGCTGGTACGGCGAAGCGCATGAGCAGCCGGACCTGTTGGCCGAATTCGTCTACGGCCTGCCCGAAATCGCGCGCGATCGCATTCGCGGCGCGAAGCTGGTCGCCGCGCCCGGCTGCTATCCGACCTCCGCCATCCTGGCGCTGAAGCCGCTCGTCGATGCGGGCCTTATCGAAAAGACCGGCATTATCGTCGATGCCGCCTCGGGCGTCACCGGCGCCGGGCGCGCCGCCAAGGCGGGCACGCATTTCTGCACCGTCGACGAAAGCCTCGCCGCCTATGGCCTCATCGATCATCGCCACACTGCGGAGATGGAAATGGGCACCGGCGGCGAAGTGCTGTTCACCCCCCATCTCGCCCCGATGAACCGGGGCATCCTCGCCACCTGCTACGCCAATGCGGCGCGCGACATGGATGCAGGCGCTCCGCTCGACACCTTGAAGGCAGCCTATGAAGGCGAACCTTTCGTTCATGTTTCCGGCGCCCTCCCCGCGACGAAATGGACATTGGGGTCGAACGCCGTCCACCTCACCGCGCGCTACGATCCGCGTACGCGCCGCGTCGTCGCCATCGCCGCCCTCGACAATCTGGTGAAGGGTGCCGCGGGCCAGATGATCCAGTGCGCCAACCTGATGCTCGGTCTCGACGAAACCGAAGGCCTGGCCCGAATAGGAGTGTATCCATGAGCGTAACCGCCGCCGAAGGCTTCGTCGCCGCCGGCATCCACGCCGGCATCAAGCCCGAAAAGCATGACATGGCGCTGGTGGCGACGGCGGCCGGCAAGCCCGTCATCGCCGCCGCCGTCTTCACCCAGAACAAGTTCGTGGCGCCGCCCGTCGTGGCGAGCCGGTCGCGCCTTGCGGAGAATGGCGGGCGAGCGGCGGCGATCATCGTCAATTCCGGCAATGCCAATGCCGGCACCGGCGCGCCCGGCACTGCTGATGCCGAAGCGATGTGCGCTGCGGCGGCGGAAGCGGTCGGCTGCTCGCAAGGTGATGTGCTGGTCTGCTCGACCGGACTGATCGGGATTCCGCTCCCTATCGAAACCATCCTCGCCGGCGTGCCGAGGCTCGCTGCCGGCCTGTCGGTGGATGGCGCAACCGATGCCGCGAAGGGCATTCTCACGACCGACACTCAGCCCAAGGAAGTGGTGGTGAAGGGATCGACCTTCACGCTTGGCGGCATGGCCAAGGGCTGCGGCATGATCGCGCCCAACATGGCGACGATGCTCGCCTTCCTCACCACCGACGCGGAGGTAGAGCAAGCCGAACTACAAGCGATGTTGAAAACCGCCGTGGACGCGACCTTCAATACCCTGAATGTCGACGGCGCCACCTCCACCAACGACACGGTTATCCTCCTTGCCTCGGGCAGGAAGGGCCGGCCGGACATGGAAGAATTCGCCCGCGCACTCGAAGACGCCTGTCTGCAGCTCACCCTGATGATGGCCGCCGATGCGGAAGGCATGACGAAGATCGTCACCCTCGACGTCACCGGCGCGGCGAGCGACGAGGAGGCCCGGATCGCGGCCAAGGCGATCGCCGAGAACAATCTCGTCAAGTGCAGCTGGTATGGCAGCGACCCATATTGGGGCCGCTTGCTCGGCGCGGCGGGGTCGGCGGGCGTCGCCTTCGACATGGGCGGGTGCGGCGTGTCCTATGGCGGCATCCGCGTCGCCCAAGGCGGCGTCGAGATCGCGCACGACAAGGCTTTCGTCGCCAAGCACATGCAGGGCCGCGATATCGCCATTGAAGTCAGCCTGGGCGCCGGATCGGACACCGCCCGCACCATCGGCATCGATCTTGGCCCGGGATATATCAAAGAGAATAGCCAGACGTCATGACGCCGACCCAGACCGCGAATATCCTCGTCCAGGCCCTTCCCTATATCCAGCGCTTCGCCGGAAAATCGGTGGTGGTGAAACTGGGCGGCGCCGCCATCGACAAGGAATTGGACCGTGCCCTCGCGCAGGATGTCCTCCTCCTGCGCAGCGTCGGCGTGCGCTGCGTGCTCGTCCATGGCGGCGGGCCGCAGGTCGACAAGATGATGCGCCGCGTCGGCAAGGAACCGGAATTCCGCGACGGGCTGCGCGTCACCGACGCCGAGACGCTGGAGATCGTCCGCATGGTGCTGGTCGGCAAGATCAACCGCGATCTCGTCGCCACCATCAATGGCGAAACGCGCGAGGAGCCGGTGGCGGTCGGCGTGTCGGGCGAGGATGCCGGGCTGCTCACCGTCGCCCCGCGCGATCCCGCACTCGGCTTCGTCGGCGATGTCAGCCAGGTCCGCCCGTCCGTGCTGCACCGCCTTCTCGACGAGGGCCTGACGCCGGTCGTCTCGACCATCGGCGCCGATGAAGGGGGTCAGCCCTACAACGTCAATGCCGACGAAGCGGCGCGCGCGATCGCCGTTGCGATGCGGGCGGAAAAGATCGTCTACCTGACCGCCGCGCCCGGCCTGCTGGAGGATAAGGACGACCCATCGACGCTCGTGCCGCGCCTCACCGCCGCCGAACTCACCGGCCGCATCGCCGGGGGCAGCGTGCACGGCGGCATGATCCCGAAGCTGCGCGCCTGCGCCGATGCGGTCGAAGGCGGGGTCGGCACCGCGCACGTCATCGACGGCCGGGTGGCCCATGCGCTGCTGATCGAATTGCTGACCGATGCCGGGATCGGCACCATGGTGAAGAAGGAACGCGACTGGTGAACGACCTTATCGACATTGCCGGGATCAGCCCGGAAACCTTCGCGGCCATTCTCGACCTGTCGGAAGCCGATGCCGGGAAGCCGCTCGCCGGGAAGGGGGTCGCCCTCCTCTTCCAGAAACCGTCCGCGCGCACCCGCAATTCGATGGAGATGGCAGTGGTGCAGCTGGGCGGCCATCCCATCTATATTCAGAAGGACGAGGTCGGCCTCGGCACGCGCGAAAGCGTCGAGGACGTGGCCCGCACCCTCGCTTGCTATCACAGCGTCATTGCCGCGCGGGTGAACGACCACGCGCTTCTGACCGGCATGGCGGCGGCGACGGACACGCCGGTCCTCAACATGCTGTCCGACACGGCGCATCCGCTTCAGGCGCTTGCCGATCTGCTGACCGTGCGCCAGTTGCTCGGACGGCTTGAGGGCGTGAAGATCGCTTATGTCGGCGACGCCAACAATGTCGCCCGCTCTTTGGCCGAAGGCTGCGCGCTGACCGGCGCGGAACTGGCCGTCGCCAGCCCGGAAGGCTATGGCTTTTCCGGCGACGAGGTTGCGCGCATCGGCGGCGGCCTCCGCCAGCTCGTCGATCCGGCCGAGGCGGTGGAAAGCGCCGATATCGTCTACACCGACGTCTGGGTCTCGATGGGGCAGGACGATGAGACGGCGGTGCGGCAAAAGGCCTTCTCGGCCTACCAGGTGAACCGGGCGCTGATGGCGGCCTGTCCCCGCGCTTATTTCCTCCACTGCCTCCCCGCCATTCGGGGCCAGGAGGTCGCTGCGGAGGTCATCGACGGCCCGCAAAGCGCGGTCTGGCGGCAGGCGGAAAATCGCATGCACACGGCACGCGGCGCGCTCGCCTGGATGGTGGGAAGCGGACGATGAACGCGGTCGCCTCCGGCGGCACCGCCCGCGCCCGGCGCCTCCGCATCATCGCCGATATCATCGCGGGCGAAGCGGTGGCGAGCCAGGAGGAAGTGACGGAGCGGCTCGCGGCGATGGGCCTCACCGTCACGCAGGCCACCGTCTCGCGCGACCTCGATCATCTCGGCGCGGTGAAGGTGCGGCAGGGCGGCACCATGCGCTACGCGCTTCCCGGCGGCGCGCCCGCCGAACCGACGCCGGGCCGGCTGGAGCGCATCTTCGCCGAATGGGTGCTTTCGGTGGAAGCGGCCGGCACGCTGCTGATCCTCAAGACGCCGCCCGGCTCGGCCCATATCGTCGGGCATGCCCTCGATCAGGCGCAGCCGGCGGAAATTGCCGGGACGCTGGCGGGCGACGACACCTTGTTCGTCGCCCTGCGCGACGGCGTCGATCCAGGCATCATGGCAGACAGGCTGAGGGCGATGGCGGGCTAAGCGGTATAGCGGTCGCAGGTCGATGCCTGGACCGCCGGGGCCGGATTGGCCGGATTGTTGGCGTTCGACAGATCCCGCGTCTCGCGCGTCAGGAAGGCGGACGTGGCCCGGATGACCGGCTCGCCGAACAGGCTCTTCGAAATGAGCGGGCGGTAGCGGTAGAACAATTCGACGAACATCACCGACGATTGCGGCGGCGCCTTCACTTCCTTGTCCGCCGGGCCCATGCCCGGAAAACCCATGCCCGCCGCTCCGCGGCCCTGCACCCCATAGCTGGAAACATGCGCGGCGCGCCCGATGCACCGCTGCCAGTGAATCCATTGCCCGCCATCGGCGTTCTGCTCGAGGCTGGACAGGATGATGCGCCCGCGTTGCGTCAGCTCTGCACCCTTGCCCTGCAGCCGCGCGCCCTGAAAGGCGTCGTTGATGTCGACTTCCCGAATGCGTTTCGACGACATGGTGGATTCGCTGATCCGCGACGCGGTGTCGGCGAGGCTCGAACTGATCTGGCTCATGCGCAGATGCGCCAGCGCCAAATTGGCGGCCTCGATCCCGTAAAGGCCGATGATCAGGATCACCGGCAAGGCGAGGGCGAATTCGATATAGGCGACGCCGCGCCGGCAGCGGGCGAGGAAAAGCATGTGCGACCGGGCCGCTTTCACGAGCATCGCGTCACCACGGGGCTGCTGGAATCCTCATAAGGCTGGTTGCGGACAATGGTGGTGCCGACAATGCTCTGCAGCTCCGGCCAGCCGAGCAGGGACGCCATCGGGAAGAAACGTTTGTAGGTGACGGTCATCTTGTACAGCACCGCGTCCTCGGCGCCGCCTTGCCCCGATCGCCCGACATCGGAATCCCAGCGGCCGTTGCCGTTCACGTCCTCATAACATTCGCCGACATCGTATCGGCCATTGGCGGGCGCGCCGTCGGAAAAGCGTTCCGGCTGCCCGATCTCGCTGAAACTTTCGTAATTCAGCCGCTCGGGAGCGAAGTCCGCGTCCCGGCCGACGATGGGCATCACCGCGGACTTCACGAGGGCGTCGATCGCCGCCGTTCGCGCCGGCCCGGTCGCAAGCGTCGAATCCCGCGCCGCTTTCTGCATGGCGCCGGTGAGCAGCGTCTGCGCGTAAAGCCGCTGGCCGAGGTCGAACAGGCCCATCAGCAACAGGATCATGATCGGCGCCAGCAAGGCGAACTCGATGGCCGTCACGCCCTTCGTATCGCGCCGGAGCGAATGGAGGCGCATCAGTTGGAAAGCCTCAACCGCGCGAGGCGCGACGCGATATATTGGAAACGCTGCTGCAGCTCAGCGGGATTGGCCGCTTCGAACGCCTGCCCCGGCGTAGCGCAATCGATGAGATGCTGGTTACTGGGATCGATGAAGCTCCGCTCGAACAGAATGACCCAGACGCTGACATTGTCGGCCTTTGCGGCGGCGCAAGCGATAGCAAAGCGATTCTTAAGCTTTGCCTGCCCATCGACACCGGAATAGCTGCTGTCCCGCAACCAATGATCGAGCTCCTCAATCCCGTAGATGTTGTAGCTGTAGTCATTTGGATTGAATGTGCCGTCCATCATGATGATCATGTGACGCAGGACTGGTTTGCCATTGGGGGCTGGGCCGTGATTGCTCGCGAACAGACCGCGCGTGGACATCAGGCGCCCGCCCCAAATCATCGCCGCTTCGTGCAACGCATCGCTGGCTCCTACCGGCGACGGATCCAAAGTGTTAATATAATTTGCCACTACCCCTTGACTGTGTTCACCGAGCTGCAAAGCAGGTTTGGGACAATCATAGTCCGGTCTGTTATCAACGATGATTTCCCTTGACCAGAACGGGTCTGACTCACTTAATAAAAGTCCAGTGCTTGGCGTTGGTTGGCGGAAAGAAACTGCGGGCCAGACCGGCGCCCACCGCGTTTCCTGCGAATCCGGCACTCGGTGGATGTCGTCCTGCCCAACCTTACGTTCTTCTATGCAGCCATCCCAACGGGACGAAGGGTCAATGCTAGAAGACGGAGCCCAGGCAGGATTGGAAACTGTCTCGCCCCGAACCAGAGGGTCGATATCGTAGTTAACCCGCATATGGTCCCAAAGTGGGTGGTAATAATCTCTCACGGTTTGGATCGTGCGGGTGCAGCTATTACCGACGTAGCTCACGAAAATATGCGTTCTGACCGTGACGAGGCCCGGAGGGGCGCCCTCTACTTCCCGGTCATTGCCTCCGTTAGTCGCCCATGCCCTGCATTCAGCCTCACTGGACCTAGCTTCGCTGAACGTGTCACTGCTATTTTGAATTCTAATTGTCCTGTAGGATGAAGAAGGTTGACGCGAGTTGTAGCCATAAAGCCCGCTCCGCATCGCCCCGATAGGCTGCAGAAGACCACCAACGTTAACGTTGCTGGAATAAGGGATGAACCCCACGCGCAGCCGTGAACCCGATCCTTGGGTGGCACTGTTGAGCGTGCTGTAAAAATCCGTGACAGACCTCCTAAGTGCCTCGATCCAGCCACCCTGCATGCCGCCGGTGATGTCGAACAGGAACATGATGTCGTTGTTGACGATGTTCAGTTCCGCATTGCATTTGACCGACATCGGGATGCGGTCATAGCCGAAGATGCGCATCAGGGTCGCCGGGACGCGGGCGGATGCCGTGCCTTGGACCGCCTTGATCGCCGGGCCGCTTCCGTCCACCTGAGTGACGTTGAAACTCACGCCTTCCGCGCCATAAGCGCCCGATCGCAGATTGGCGTCGAAAAAGGCCTGCGCCTGCTGGCGGGCGGCGGGCGTCAAATCGTCGCCGGTCATCGTGCGGCGCCCGGCCAGGGCGCCCGCGTCGCACGCCTCCTGGAGCCGTGTCTTGACGAGGTACGCGCGGCTCGCATCGACGGCGCCGCCGATGATCCCGATCAGCGGAATCGTGGCGGCCGCCATGATCGGCAGCGCGTTGCCGCGCTTATCCTTTAGGATTTTGGTCAGTTTTTCAAAAAGATGAACCGCGCCAGCGCTGAACGACACATTGCCCCCATGCTTGTCTGTTCACCCCATTCTTGTCTTTTTTCTTTTGGCTTTGCCCGCGAAGGGCTAAATATCCGTTAATCCGGACATGATGTCCGGATCGTGCAGTCGGTACCGCATGCGTCAGAAAGCCCGCCATGACCACCCCTCTTGTCATCAATCTTCCCCATAAGCTCGGCCGGGACGAAGCGCGGCGCCGGATCGAAGGCGGCACGAGCAAGCTCGCGAGCCACATACCCGGCGGCGCCGCCGAAGTGTCGCACGATTGGGCCGGCGATCGCATGAACCTGTCGGTCCAGGCGATGGGGCAAGCCGTGACGAGCCAGATCGATGTCGAGGAGGCCAATGTCCGCCTTCAAGTGCTGCTGCCCGGCATGCTCGGCATGTTCTCCAGCCAGATCGAAGCCTTCCTGCGCGGCAAGGGCGGCCAGTTGCTCGAGGACAAGAGCCGCAAGGACTGACGCCTTATCGCTGGACTCCCCGGCCCGCCGCGCTAGCATCCCGCCAAGATACGGGAGGCGTCCATGCGGCATGTGGCGGTGATCGGTTCGGGTCCGGCGGGCTATTACAGTGCGGAAGCGCTGCAGAAAGCGTTCGGCGACGATGTCCGGATCGACGTGATCGACCGGCTTCCGGTTCCCTACGGCCTCATCCGTTTCGGCGTCGCGCCCGACCATCAATCGATCAAGGCGGTGTCCAAGCGCTATGAGAAAGTCGCGCTGACCGACAATGTCCGCTTCGTGGGCAATGTGACGGTCGGCAAGGATGTGACCGTCGACGAGCTGCTGTCCCTGTACGACGCCGTGATCCTCGCGACGGGCGCGCCGCACGATCGCCCGCTCGGCATCCCGGGCAGCGATCTCCCCGGCGTGATCGGATCGGCGGCCTTCGTCGGCTGGTATAACGGCCATCCCGATTTCGCCGATCTCGATCCGCCCTTGAACGGCGCCGACGCGGCGGTGATCGGCAACGGCAATGTCGCCTTGGACGTCGCCCGCATATTGTCGAAGACGGAGGCGGAATTTGCCGGATCGGACATTGCCGGCCATGCGCTTGAAGCCCTCAACGGATCGGCGATCCGCACGATCCATATTCTCGGCCGCCGCGGCCCGCACCAGATCGCGATGACGCCCAAGGAGCTGGGCGAACTCGGCCATCTCGATGCCGCCGCGCCGCGCGTCGATGCGGCCGACTTGCCGCCCCCAGCCGCCGACGAGACGCTGGAGCCAGGCCTCCGCAAATCCGTCGCCCATCTCCGCGCGTTCGCCGAAGCCGGCGCGGCCAAGGCGAAAGTCATCGATTTCGATTTCTTCGCCGCCCCCGTCGCGATCGAAGGTGACGGCAAGGCGGAGCGCATCGTCGTGGAGCGGACGCGCCTCGACGTTGCGGGAGGGGCGGTCGGCACCGGGGAAACCTATGCCATTCCCGCCAGCCTTGTCGTCACGTGCATTGGCTATCGCACCCCGCCCATCGCTGGCATTCCCTATGACGACCGGCTCGGCCGCTTCGTCAACCGGGACGGGCTGATCGGAGACGGCTTGTACTGCGTCGGCTGGGCGCGGCGCGGGCCGACCGGCACGATCGGCACCAACCGGCCGGACGGCTATGAAGTCGCCGAAGCGATCGCCGCGACGCTCGGGCCCGGCGACAGCGGCAAGGCAGGCCGCTCCGGCCTCGACGCGCTGCTCGCCGGACGCAATGTCGACATCGTCACCTTCCGCGATTGGCAGAAGATCGAGGCCGCGGAAATCGGCCGCGCCCGCGCCGGGGCGCCGCGCGAAAAATTCATCCAGATAGCCGACATGCTGGATGCGGCCCGGCCCAACCGCTGAGCCGCCAGAAGGCCGCTTGCATCGCCCGGAGCCCGCCCCTATAGGCGTCCACCTGCCTTCCGGTCGGCCTTCGGGCCGGACGCATCGGTCGGGGAGTAGCTCAGCCTGGTAGAGCACTGTCTTCGGGAGGCAGGGGCCGGAGGTTCGAATCCTCTCTCCCCGACCATTTCTCTTCATCTTTGCAATATTTCCGCTCCGGATTCGCAATGCCCGTGCTGGGCCTTAAGGAACATCGTGCGGGCCAAGCGGTTGGTCGCCCATGATTTTTCCGGCTGTCCCCGCGCTCGTCATCCTGATGCTGGCCTATATGTTCTGGCTCGCCGTCTTCCGCATGCGGCGGGAGAGGATCGCGTTCGCGCGGGCCGAAATCCGGCGGCGGCTGGCGGCGCGGCGGGCGCGGCGCGAGAAGCGGCGGCTGGCGCAGCTTCATCGATAACCTCCCCTTGCGGCCTGATGTGCGCCAGTCCGCATTTCGGATCCGCCGAAATGCGTTGAGCCTCCGGAACGGGATGTTCTTCTCCGCCGTTTTCCATTTCTCAACCAAGGAGACCATGACGTGGAAAATCAGCGCGACCAGGACAATCAAAATCCCAACCGTAGCCAGCAACAACACCAGCAGGGCGGCGCGCAGGGCGCCTCGTCCGATTATGGCAGCAACCGGGCGCAGCCGAGCCAGGGCGCTGAAAATCCGCTCGATCAGCAGCAGGCCAATCAGGACCGCGAACCCAATCGTTTCGACGACAGCAAATCCTATTCCAGCGGCCAGCAGGAGCAGCAAGGCGGCATGGGGGGCGAGCCGGGCCGCCAGCAGCAGGGCTTCGGACAGGATCGGGAGCGCCAGCAGAATCAGGAAGAAAGCAGCCTTGAAAGCGAAGAAAGTGAAAGCGGCGACGAAGAGGATGACGACATCCAATTCCGCAGCGACATCTGATCGGATTTGACGACCGGAGGCCGCCCTTTTCGAGGGGCGGCCTTTTGTCGAATTGGAACTGTTTTCCTGGCCGCTCGTCTGTTACGCTCGAAAAACGACCATGCTGGAGGCGGCCATGCAAGACACGAACAATCCCGGTAAGGACAGCCAGACCGAGGCTGCGAAGAAGAAATTGCGCAAGGCGGGCGACAAGGCCGCCGAGCTGGCGAAGAACCCGGTCGCCCAGGGCGTCCTTGCCGCAGGCCTGGTGACCGCCGCTGCCGCATTATCCACCAACAAGAAGGTACGCGACGGCGCGAAGAAGGCGGGCCAAAATGCCGCCGACACTGCCGAGGACGCGTTCGACAAGGCGACCCGCGTCGGCGTCGCGATCATCGCCGCGGCGGCCGATGCGGTCCGCAAGATGCTGGGCGGCAATGGCGCCGGAAACGGGGAACGCAACGCCGCGCCCGCGCAGTCGGCGAAGGCGGAACCCGCGACGCGGGCGGAAGCGCCGAAGGCGAGCCAGGCAAGCGCCTCTGCCAAGCCGCGTTCGTCATCGGCACGGAAGCCGAAGGCGGCGGCGAAACCCGACGCCGCCAAGCCCGCGGCGGCAAAGGCGAAGTCGTCCACGGCCGCGAGGAAGCCGGCTGCCAAAAGTGCCGACGGTGGCAAACCGGCGGCGAAGAAAACCTCTTCCGCCTCCGCCCGCAAGACCGGCGCCGCGGCCAGGACGAAGGCCGCGCCGCGCAGCAAGGCCTGATCTTTTTTCGATAAGGAAAAGGCCGGGATGGCAGCACTGCCATCCCGGCCTTTTCCTTATTCGGCCCGGCTGGGCGCACTCGTCCGCCCAGGCCTTTGCCGTTTAGCGGCAGCGGCTCCGGCCGCGTTCGATCTCGCGACCGATCAGGGCACCGGCGGCAGCGCCGAGAATGGTGCCTGTCGCGCGGTCGCCGCGCGTATCGATCGCCCGGCCGGCGAGGGCACCGGCCGCGCCGCCGACCAGCATCCCGGTCGTGCCGTTCGGACGCTTGCACCGCCAGCGGCCACGGCTGTCCTTCCAGGTTTTGCCATGATAGCCGTCATGGGCGACGGCCGGAGCGGTCGGAAGGGCAACCATCGGAACGCTCATCGAAGCGGCGGCGATCGCCAAGGAAATCTTACGCATAACATCAACCCTTTTACTCATTGTTGTGGGGAACCAACGCGGCCTGCATCGCAGCGGTTTCATTAACCCTGCACAACGAACCCGGCTCCAAGCGCCGGGCGAGACGCGGGCTGCGATGAGATGTTATGGTTAACGGATGAACCGAAGGAAAGGGGAGCGAAACGGACTATTTGAGCGCGCAGGCCAGCGCCGATGCCGACACGACTTCGAAGATTTCCGGATCGTCCACCTGCCGCACCCGATCGACGAAGCGGCGCACGGTGAGGCTACGGCCCTCCTCTTTCAAATCGTCGGCGAGGCTGGAAATCCTGCGCAGCTGGAACACGGTCAGGCGATTGGTCCAGCGCCCGGCCATGCATTGCGCCATCGGACGGGATAAGCCCGCTTCCGACAATCGACTCGCCACACGTCCCTCGAACGGCTGCGCGCAGGCGGAAAGGGACAACAGGACCAGAAAAGGAAAAATGCGCATGGGCGATTTCGTTTCGGATATGGGGGCGATTGATCCATCATATCCGGATCGAAACCGCTTCGCCACGGTTTCCACGGCACAGGCTTCAAGGGAGTGTAGCGTATGAAAGTGTCGCGTCAGTTACTGCTTATGGGGACCACAGCCGTCCTCGCCGCTTGCGTGCCCCAGCGGCAGCAAATCCCCGCGCCGCCTCCGGTCCGGCCGCAGGCTCCGCCTCCCGCTCCGGTGCCTCCTCCCCCGCCAGCCGCGCCCCCGAAAAACTGGGCGGACCTGCCGCTCACCCCTGGCAATTGGTATTACCGGGATGAGGCGCAGACCTCCCAGGCCCTGTTCGGCCCGCCCGCGAGCGAGGCCCTTTTCCTGGTCCGCTGCACGAAGGCCAGCGGCCAGGTCACGCTGCAACGCGCGGGAACGACGACCGGAAACACCATGACGGTGCGAACATCCTTCACCGCGCGCAACCTGCCGATTTCGATCCAGACCGATCCGCTTCCTTATCTGACCGCGACTCTTCCGGCGACCGACCCTCTGCTCGACAGCATTGCGTTCAGTCGCGGCCGCTTCACGGTCGAGGTGACGGGCGAACCGATGCTCGTCATCCCCGCCTGGCCCGAACCCGCGCGCGTCGTCGAAGATTGCCGAAGATGAAGATGCAATAAGGAAAGGCGATCTGCGCGGCGGCCCGTTCGCCTGGATCGCCCGGGCGTGGCGCGAAGTGCGGAATCTTATAGAGAAATTAGTTTGATACAAGACTTGATCGCCGATTCGCCGCGACTCATATTGATGTCATCTTCAACGAGCGAAAGGAGGTGATCCGATGTCTCATGGTTCAGCTAAGAGGTCGGTTCGGTTCGTTCGGGAGACGAAGGCTTAAGGGCTTTCGCGGTCTCCCGGGCTGGAGCCCCTCCGGCCGCTGACCATGTTGGAAGGGTCGCTGGATCATGGGTCCGGCGGCCCTTTCGCTTGCCTGGAATCCACCCGCCATGCGGCGGAACCCCATCCCCGCCGGAACGTTCGTTTCGCAGCCAAAATCAAGGGAGTCCGGGCCATGGATGAGCGCGAACGCGAAACGCATACCACGATCGTCGAGACGGATCGCGGCGGAGGCGGCGGCACGATCGCGCTGATCGTCCTGGTCCTGCTCGTCCTTCTCGGCCTGTTCCTGTTCCGCGACCAGATTTTCGGCGGATCGGACGTTCCGGAAAAGGTCGACGTCGAAATCACCACCAACGGCGGCTGACACCCGGCGCCCGTCTCGCGAAAGAGGTGGCGCACGGAACGGCGGCCCCCTCCCTGCGTTTCTTCCGAAAAGAGAAGAAAGGCCGCGCCATGACCAGCCGTGTCCAATCGAGAAAGCCGAAATTACTCCTCCCCCTCACCGCGGCGCTTGCGCTCGCCGCCTGTGCGACGGCGACGCCTTACCAGCCGCTCGGCACGTCGGGCGCCTCGGGCGGCTATACCAGCCAGCGCATCGAGGATAATCGCTACCGCGTTACCTTCAGCGGCAATCAATTCACCAGCCGCGACCGGGTGGAGAATTACCTCCTCTACCGCGCCGCCGAGCTGACCCTGCAGCAGGGCTTCGACGGCTTCACCATCGTCCAGCGCGCGACCGACCGGCGGACGGAAACGGACGTGACCCGCGATCCGTTCGGCCCCGGGCCCTATGGCTATTGGGGTCCGTCCTGGCGCTATCGCGGTCCTTATGGCTGGCGGACCTGGGATCCCTGGTATGGCGATCCGTTCTTCGATCGCAGCATCGATGTGCGGACCATCGATCAATATGAGGCGAGCGCCGAAATCGTGATGTTCCGCGGACCGCGCCGGGACGACCGCTACAGCTTCGACGCGCGGCAGGTCATTGCGAACCTGGGACCGACGATCCAGCTTCCCCGCTAAGCGGGTCGCGCCGGTTCATTGATGGGTAAGGTGGAAAGGGCTATAGAGACAGCATTATGGGACTGATGACTCTCCTCAAGCGGCAAAAGCCCGTCCATCTCGTGGCTATCGCGGTCGGCATCGGCCTTCTCGCGCTTGCCGCCGGGCCGGTCGCGGCGATGGCTGCCGATCCCGTCCGCAAGACGCCGGACAATTTCGCTTATGACATCAAGGACGGAAAGCGCGTGCCCAAGGCGGGCAACCGCGTCACCAATCCCGACGGCAGCTGGCGCGAAGAGCGCCAGGACGGCGATTGCGTGATCGTTCGCGAAAAGACCGCCAGCGGCGAATATCGCGAAACCCGCAGCTGCTAATTTCCCGCAGCCTCCGGAAAGCGGCAGGCCGGTAGCCCGAGCTTCGCATTGTCCGCGCAGGTCCGGGTCTGGACCCGGCCGGACGCACCGACGAATATGGCCCAATCGCGATTGCCCTCGCAGCGCAGGGTCCACATCTTGAGGCCCTGATAATCTTCCTGGAAACCGCTTGTCAGAAAGCGCGGGCAGCTGCCGCCATTGTCCTGCACCGCGCGGCGCAACGTCAGGCCCCGGTCGGTCTCGTTCAAGGCCGTCAGCCGTTCGTGAAAGGGATTGGGCCGCGATGCTTTCGCCGCCGCGGTTTCGTTGGCGGGCGGCGGATCGGCATCGCCGCATGCGGAGGTGAGCAGAACAAGCGCCAGTGCGATCCCGCGTCCCATCGTCATCATCCTGTCTCCCATCCTGTGGAACCCTTATCGCCGTCTTTCTGTTGCCCGCAATCATGCCGCGCGTGCAATCCTCCTCGGTCGAACGGGTGGACTATACGCCCGAAAGCCGCACCCTCGATATCTGGTACACGGATGCCGGCCGCTATTCTTATTCCAACGTTCCCGAAAGCGTCTACCGGGCGCTCCTGGCGGCGCCGTCGATCGGCCGCTTCGTCAATGCGCAGGTGAAGGACCGTTACGCCTTCACCCCGACGCCCGGCCGCCGGAAGTTCCGGCCGGACTGAATATGCGTGGCGGCCCGCCCTTCAGGCGCCGCACCCTTTTTCGTACCGCCAGTTGCGTTTCTTGCCCTCCGCGATCCAGATCATGGCCTGCGCGATCCGGCTGCCGCGCGTTTCCGCCCGCTTCGCTTCGACGATCCATTCGAGATACTCCCGCCTGGCGGAGGGGCTGAAGGCTTCGAAAACCGCTCTTGCCCGTGGATCCGCGTCCAATGCCTCGCGAAAGTCCCCGGGCATTTCGGGCATCGGCTTCGGCTCCTTTTTCGGCCGCTTCACGCCGGTTTCCGAAAGCGCCATCGCGGCGCGGATCAGTGCCGCCAGCTCCGCCTCCTCCGGCAGGTCGGCGACCGCCGTCAGCTTGCCGAACTGTCCCATCGCCCCGCTGCTGCCCGCCGCCGCGCCGGTCAGCGCCGCGCCGTGCAGGAAATTGAGCGCCGCATGCGCCTTGAACCCGGCCATCATCGCGATCTGCCTGCCGTTGTGGAGGAAGGCGGGCGCGCCCCATTTGATGTCTTCCGCGATATCCGGCGCCGCGCGGTGCATGACGGCGCGAATATGGGTCAGGATCGGCCGCGCGAAATCGGCCTGGCGGGCGATATAGGCGTCGACGCGGTCATCCATGGGCATGAGGGGCTCTCCAGGGCATTTCCCATCTTCTCCCACCGTTCAGCGCCTGTCCATCCGCTTCGATGGAGGTTGCAAACCCCTCCACCCTCATTAGCTTAAGGCCCATGCATCGACCGATACGCTGGCTGATCGCCGCTTTCGCACTTCTCGCGACCCCGCTTGCCGCCGCCCAGCAGGGAAGCGACGGCTGGTTCTACGCGAACAGCGACATCGCCCCCGACCCTGCCTGGACGTTCGGCACCCTGCCGAACGGCGTCCGCTATGCGGTGCGCAAGAACGCCTTGCCGCAGGGCCAGGTCTCGATCCGGGTGCGCATCGACACCGGTTCCCTCAATGAAGAGGATCACCAGCAGGGCTGGGCCCACTTCGTCGAGCATCTGGCCTTCCGAGGCTCGGCGAGCTTCGGCGATCGCGAGGCGCGCCATATCTGGCAGCAATTCGGCGCCAGCTTCGGCAGCGATACCAATGCGACGACCGATTCGACGCAGACCGTCTATCAGCTCGATCTGCCGCATGCGGATCAGACCTCGCTCGACAAGAGCCTCCACGTTCTCTCGGAGATGGTCGACACCGCCCTCTTCGCGCCGGAAGCGGTGGATGCGGAGCGCAAGATCGTGCTCGCCGAAAAAAGGCGCCGGTCGGAACTCGCCTCCCGCTATGACGAAGTGTCCCGGCCGCTTTTCTATGCCGGCCTCAAATATGCCCAGCGCGACACGATCGGCACCGAAACCACGCTTGCCGGTGCCGACGCGGCGGGCCTCAAGGCTTTTTACGAACGTTGGTATCGTCCCGAACGCGCCACCATCGTCATGGTCGGCGACGCCGATCCGAAGATGATGGCGGACTTGATCGCCAAGCGCTTCGGCGACTGGAAGGCGGAAGGCCCGCCGCCTCCCGCCGTCGATTACGGCGCGATCATCCAGCCCAAGGAGGGCGCGGCATCGCTCGCTTATCCCGGCGCGCCTTATAACGCGTCGGTCGTCTGGCTGCGGCCCTATGAAGCCGAAGCGCCGACCCTGGCGCGCGAGAAACTGGATTTTGAACGGACGCTCGCCACGCAGATCATCAATCGCCGCCTCGAGGCCCATGCCCGCAGCGGCAAGGCCGCCTATGTCGGGGCGGGGGTCGGCAATGCGCGGTCGACCAACATCGCCGACACCACGCAGCTCAACATCACCGCGCGCGAGGGCCAGTGGCGCGAGAGCCTGAACCAGAGCTTCGCCATCATCGCCGACGCGTTGCGCGCGCCGCCGAGCGAGGCGGAAATCGCCCGCGAGCTTCAAAATATGCGGCGCGCCGCGGTTTCGGCCGTGGAAGGCGAAAATACGATCAAGTCGCAGCAATGGGCGCAGGCCCTGGTCGGCGCCATCGACGGCAACAGCGTCATTACCAGCGCGAAAACGTCGCTCATCCTGCTCGATCAATTGAGCCCGGCGATGACGCCGCAGGCGGTCTGGACGCGCATGAAAAGCCTGTTCGAAGGCTCCGGCCCCCGCATGGTGCTGCTCTCCCCCAGCGATGTCGGCGGGCAGGGCGCGGCGATGTCGGCGCTTCTGGCGGCGCAAAAGGCCGCGCCCGCGACGCGCGTGGCGGACCGGGTCGTGACGTTCGACGATCTGCCGAAGCTCGGCGCGCCCGGACGCGAGGTTTCGCGTCAGGAGATTGCGGACCTCGGCGTCACCATCGTTCGCTTCGCCAACGGCTCCACCCTCACCTTCAAGAAAACCGATTATGAGCAAGGCCGGGTCGGCGTGAAGCTGCTGTTCGGCGAAGGCGTCGCGGGCCTGCCCACCGACCGTTCGACGCTCGCCTTCATGAGCGGCGTCGTGGCGCCGTCGGGTCTGGCGGATCTCGACCTCGACGGGCTGGAGCGCCTGCTGACCGGGCGCCGCATCGCGATGAACTTCGCGGTGACCGAGGACGCGTTTCAATTGTCCGGCAGCACCAACAAGGAGGATCTGGCCGATCAGATGCGGCTGCTCGCGACCAAGCTCGCTTATCCGCGCTGGGACGACGCCTTGTTCGCGCGGGCCAAGGCCGGGATGCTCGACAGCTACGATCTCGCCTTCGCCTCGGCGTCGGCGCGCGCGGGCCGCGAATTTTCCGCCTTCGCCCGGCGCGGCGACCTCCGCTGGGCGACGCCCGAAAAAAGCGTCATCAGCGCCGCGACCGACGCGGAGTTTAAGGCTTTCTTCGCGCCCGCTCTCTCGACCGGCCCGATCGAGGCGATCGTCGTCGGCGACGTGGATATCGAAACCGCCGTCGCCGCCATGAAGGCGACCATCGCCGCTCTCCCTGCCCGCCCCGCCGCCGCGCAGCCGCGCCGCCCGGCATCTCCCCCGGCCCCGTCGCCCAAGCCGGTCGTCTTCACCCACAAGGGCGATCCGAGCCAGGCGCAGGCGATCATCGGCTGGACAACCTTTGGCGGCATGGAACGGCGCAAGGAATTGCGCGCGCTCGGCATGGCCGCCAACATCCTGCAGGTCCGCTTGTTCGACCGCCTGCGCGAGGAGGAGGGCGCGAGCTATTCCCCGACCGCATCGTCGGGCAGTTCCGACATCTTCCCCGATTGGGGCATCTTCTACGCCTCCGCCGAAATCCGGCCGGAAAGCGCCGATACCTTCTTCCGCATCGCGCGGGAAATCGTCGCCGATCTCGCCGCCAAGCCGGTGGAGCCGGACGAATTCGCCCGCGCCCAGAACCCGATCGTCAGCGGCATCGAACGGCGCCTGGCGACGAACGGCTATTGGCTCGACACGCTGGAGGGGTGGACGGAAGATCCCAGGCTGATAGAGCAGACGCGAACCTTCCTTGCCGACTATCAGGCGATGACGGCGGAAGATTTGCGGGCCGCGGTCGCGGCTCACGTCACCGAACAGGGCGATTGGTCGATGCTGGTGCTTCCGGAACAAAAGGCGGGAACGGTTGGCGACTGAGCCCGCGATCCTGACGCCGCCGGCGGCGATCGGCACGGCGGGCGCGGCGGCCACCCTGCCGCCCGCGCGGGGCAAGCGTTTCCATCTGCAGCAAGAACCTTTTTTCGACGACAAGAACCGCGCCTTCTGGATTCTCCAGTCGGCCGGGTGGGCGGGCTACTTTCTCCTCCGCGCGCTGTCCGGCCTCGCCAACGCGATGGGCTTCTCCTTCCTGCTGCACACCGCGCTGCTGACCGCGACCGGCTATTCGCTGACCCTGTTGATGGCGGCGGCCTACCGGCGGCTCTTCCGGTTGAAGCCGGTCATCACCTGGACGGTGTCGATCCTCCTCGTTTTCCTCGCCTCGGCCATCTTTTCGGCGATCGAAACGTGGAGCCACGCCACCTTCATCCGCCCCGGCTTCCGGCCCGAGGGCTTCCAGTTCTTCGGCGCGATCCTGCTCGATTTCACCCTGCTCGTCGCCTGGTCCGCGCTTTATTACAGCATCAATTACTACATCCTGCTGGAAGAACAGGCCGACAAGCTGCTCCGGCTCGAAGCGCAGGCCAGCTCGGCCCAGCTCGCCATGCTGCGCTACCAGCTCAATCCGCACTTTCTGTTCAACACGCTCAATTCCATCTCGACCCTCGTCCTGTTGCGGCAGACCGAGCGGGCGAATGCGATGCTCTCGCGCCTGTCATCCTTTCTCCGCTACACTTTGGTCAACGAACCCACCGGTTCGGTGACGATCGCGCAGGAAGTGGAGACGCTGAAGCTCTATCTGGAAATCGAAAAAATGCGGTTCGAGGACCGGCTCCGTCCCGCCTTCAACATCGATCCGCACGCGGCCCGGGCGCGGCTTCCCTCCCTTCTCCTTCAGCCGCTTGTCGAAAATGCGATCAAATATGCGGTGACGCCGCAGGAGGAAGGCGCGGAAATATCCATCGACGCGCACCGCATCGGCGACCGGGTGACGATCACCGTGTCGGATACCGGCCCCGGTCCCCAGGAACAATCCGCCGCGTCCGCCGTCTCAACCGGCGTCGGCTTGCCGAATATTCGGGACCGTCTGGCGCAAGCCTATGGCGCCGACCATCGTTTTGAGACTCAAACGAACACTTCAGGGGGATTTAGCGTTATCATCGATATTCCTTACCTAACCGAGGAACCCAAATGACCATCCGCACGATCCTGGTCGACGACGAACCGCTTGCCATCCAGGGCCTGCAGCTCCGCCTCGAACGCCACGAAGATGTCGAGATCATCGATACCTGCAACAATGGGCGGGAGGCGATCCGGTCGATCAAGACCCATAAGCCCGACCTCGTTTTCCTCGATATCCAGATGCCCGGCTTCGACGGCTTTTCCGTCATCCAGGGCTTGATGGAGGTGGAACCGCCGCTCTTCGTCTTCGTGACGGCTTATTCCGATCACGCGATCCGCGCGTTCGAAGCGCAGGCGGTCGACTATCTCATGAAGCCGGTGGAGGAAGACCGGCTCGCCGACACGCTGGAACGGGTGCGCCAGCGCCTCACCGAGCGGCGAAGCGCGGAGGAAGCGGGGAAGCTCAAGGAAGTGCTCGCCGAAGTCGCCCCCGACGCGGTCGATACCGTCGACCAGGCGGAGGAAGGCTATGCCGCCAACCGCTATGAAAAGCTCATCAACATCAAGGATCGCGGCCAGATCTACCGCGTCGACGTCGATTCCATCGAGAAGATCGACGCGGCGGGCGACTATATGTGCATCTATACCGGCGACAACACGCTCATCCTGCGCGAAACGATGAAGGACTTGGAAAAGCGCCTCGACCCGCGCCGCTTCCAGCGCGTGCACCGGTCGACCATCGTCAACCTCGACCAGGTCCGGCAGGTGAAGCCGCACACCAATGGCGAATGCTTCCTCGTCCTCGACAGCGGCAGCCAGGTGAAGGTCAGTCGCTCCTATCGCGACGTGGTTGCACGATTCGTTCACTGATCGCGCCTATCTGACAGGTTTGCCGGGCTCATCGACCGGCCTGTTGCGTACCGTCTGTCCACCCTCGTGGAGAAGAGATGCGACCGCGCCTCCGTTCGATCCTATGCACCCTGACCCTGGGGCTCGGCGCTTGCCAGACGCCAGCGCCGCCCAAGGCCGCGACCGTCATGATCGAGGTTCCAGACGAGGATAGATGGACGCGTGTCGCCACCGCTAGCGACACGGCAAAGATCGAATCGGTCGCAGCCGCCTGGTCCGACGCCCTGAAGCTCGCCAGGAGCAAGGGTTTCGGCCGCGCGATAGCGAATGAAGGCTCCCTTCTCGACCCCGGCGCCACGCTTCCGCGCCCGGCGCCGACGCCCGGTTTCTACCAGTGCCGTATCCTCCGCTTCGGCGCGCCGGGCACAAAGCAGCGCGCCTTCACCGCCTATAAGAGCTTCTATTGCTATGTCGGGGTCAATGAGGACCGGCTTGCCCTCACCAAGGATACAGGGTCCGAACGCCCGGGCGGTTATCTGTGGGACGATGAGGGCAGCAAGACCCGCCTGATCTTCCTCGGCGCTGTCGCGCTCGGCCCGGAAAAGGCGCCGCTTCCTTACGGCGAGAATGCGGCGCGCGACATTGCCGGCCTGTTCGAGCGGGTGGAGGATTTCCGCTTCCGCCTCGTCATGCCCGCGCCGCGCCCGGAATCGCGCCTGGACGTGATGGAATTGGTGCCCGCGCCCTAGGGCTTGCGCGCGAAGGCGGCTTTCAAGGGCCCGAAGAAGGATCCCGCCTTGCCCGATTTCATCACCGTCACGCGGAACATGAGCGTCGCCACCCGGACGATGATGAACAGCCAGGTGAGCTGCCACAGGATGGCGAGCAGATGGGGCCACAATGCGGGCGACTGGGCGGCGAGCGCGATCATCGTCAGCGGCGATGTGAGCGGGAACAAGGCCCCGCCGATCGTCCAGGACAGGTTGGCCTGGCCCACCGTGGCGCTGGCCGCGGCAAAGAAGATCAATTGCCCGAACGTGATCGGCATCGACAGGGTCTGCACCTCGCGCACGCTGTTCGCCTGCGCGCCGATGCCGACGAACAGGGCGCCGAACAGCATATAGTTGGCGGCGAAGTAGAAAAGCAGGAGCAGGATGAAGAGCGGCCACCCGACCGCGGGCGGGATCAGCCAGCCCGCCACGCCCTGGAAGAAATAGACCGCGGCGACGCCGAGCGTTCCCCAGATGACGACCCCGATCACGGAAATGGCGAGCATCGCCATGATCTTGCCGAGGAACACCGCGTCGAGCGGCACGGCGGCCGCGAGGATCTCGATGACCTTGTTCGATTTTTCCTCGACCAGGTTCGACAGCAGCATCCCGGCCAGGAAAATGGTGAAGAAGAAGATGACCGTCTGCCCGACGCGGGCAAGGGCATGGCGGCCCATATTGACCTCGCCGCCCGCGCCCGGCGTGGTGACGATGGCGACGTCAGGCGCCTGCGCCGCCGCGCCCGCGGCGCGCAAGGCGTCTCCGGTCCGGGCGGTTTCCGCGACGAGCGCCATTTCCTTCGACAGGTTGCCGACCGTATCGGCGGGACCGTAGATGACGGGACGGTCCAGCGTCCCGGTCATGACCGCCGACACGTTCGCCTCGCTGGACGCGAGGAGCGCGCGCGCCTGGGCCTCGCCCGCCCCTTCCGGCACGATGCTTTCGATCACCGGCAAGGCGCGTTCGCCCAGCGCTTCGCTCAATTTCTTGTGCGCGGCCTCCATCGCCGCCGCCGTTTCGGCCGCCGCGACGATCGCGACCTTCGGGCGGCTGATGTCGCGGTCGGCATCGCCGGTCGTCTCGCCGATCAGATAGCCGAACCCGATGCCGATCAGGGGCGCGAGCAGGAACAGGACGAACGTCCGCGAATAGACGGTCGCGACGAAATCGCGGCGGCAGATGATCCAGGCGGCCCGGAAAATGTCGTTCACGCTGCAGCCTCCATTCCGGCATCCCGCTTCATTTCACGCGCAGCGGCATCGCCCGCGATCGCCACGAAGGCGTCGTGCAGGCCGGGCCGCTCGATCGACAATTCCTCAATTCCCGCGCCGCCCTCGATTAGCGTCTTGAGCAAGGGCTCGATCCCGCTTCGGGGCAATTCGAACTGAAAACAGCCATCCGTCTGCACCGCGTCGGCGGGCAGCGCCTTCCGCCATGGCCCGTCCTGCGCGCGCGTCCTCAGCCGCACTTGCGGCCGCAGCCGGTCGCGCGCCTCGGAGACCTTGCCTTCGAAACGGAGCTTGCCGCCCGCGATGATCGCGATCCGCTCGCACAATCGCTCGGCATGGGCGATGACGTGGGTGGAAAAGATGACGGTCGTGCCGTCCGCCGCCTCCGCCTTGATCAGGCTTTCGAGCCGTCCCTGGTTGATGGCGTCGAGACCCGAAAACGGTTCGTCGAGGACGATCAGCTTCGGCCGGTGGACGATGGTGCCGAACAGCTGGACCGTCTGCGCCATGCCCTTGGACAGGCTCTTGATCGGCTTGTGAATATAATCGCCAAGGCCGTTGTCCCGCAGCATGCCCTCGGCGCGCTTGCGCCCCGTTTCGAGCGGCAGGCCGCGCAGCGCGCCCATGAAGGCGATGGCCTCGCGCGCCGTCATCGATGGATAGAGGCCGCGCTCCTCGGGCAGATAGCCGACGATGGCGGCCGCCTCGATCGGTTCGTCATGGCCGAGCAAAGTCCGTTCCCCCCGATCCGGATCGATGATGCCGAGCAGCATGCGAATCGTCGTGGTCTTGCCCGCGCCGTTGGGGCCGAGAATGCCGTAGATCGTGCCTTCCGGCACCATGATGTCGACGCCATCGACCGCCGTCTTGCCGTCAAACGCCTTGAACAGGCCTTTCGCCTCGATCGCCACCCCACCCGGCATCTTTTCGCATCCCCTTTTTCTTTCAAGATGGTAGCTGGACCCTATGGATGATGGCAAGGCAAAGCTGCGCGAACGGTTGGAGGCGGAGGCGCGTGCCCTCGGTTTCTGCGCGTTCGGCGTCGCCCCCGCCGATGCGGCGCCCCAAAGCGGCGCCCGCCTCCGCGACTGGCTGGCCGATGGCGCCCATGGCGACATGATCTGGATGGAGGAGACGGCGGATCGCCGCGCCGCGCCCGCCGCGCTTTGGCCCGACGTCCGCTCCGTCATCGCGCTCGGCATGAGCTACGCGCCCGCCGCCGATCCGCTCGCCTTGGCCGGTCATCCCGACAAGGCGCGCATCTCCGTCTATGCCCAGGGCGGCGATTATCACGACACCGTGAAAAAGGCGCTAAAGGCTCTCGCCCGCTGGCTGGTCGCGGAAGCGGGATGTGAACTGAAGGTCTTCGTCGACACCGCCCCGGTCATGGAAAAGCCGTTGTCGGAAGCGGCCGGCCTCGGCTGGCAGGGCAAGCACACCAATCTCGTCAGCCGCGCGCATGGCAATTGGCTGTTCCTCGGCGCCATCTACACGACGCTGGAGCTTCCGCCGGACGTGCCGCACCGCGCGCATTGCGGCTCCTGCACCGCCTGCCAGGCGGCTTGCCCCACGGACGCCTTTCCCGCGCCCTACCGGCTCGATGCGCGGCGCTGCATTTCCTATCTGACCATCGAGCATAAGGGCCCCATTCCGGAGGAATATCGCACCGCGATCGGCAACCGCGTCTATGGCTGCGACGATTGCCTCGCCGTTTGTCCCTGGAACCGGTTCGCCGACGCCGCGCATCGCAATCGCGCCTTCCTGCCCCGCGCGGAGCTTGCCGCGCCCGCCATCGCCGACCTCCTGTCCCTCGACGATGCCGGCTTCCGCGCCATATTCGCCGGATCGCCGATCAAGCGGATCGGACGCAACCGCATGGTGCGCAACGCCGCCATCGCGGCGGGCAATAGCGGCGATCTTGGACTGGCGCCGGTTCTGCGGCGCCTGACCGCTGATGATGATCCGGTCGTCGCGGAAGCGGCGGAGTGGGCGCTCAGGCAACTCACCTCCAAACCGTCACTCTGACTCCGAACCGTCACCCTGGACGTGATTCAGGGTCCATGAACAATGCTTTATCAGCGCGCCTGCCCAAGTGCCGCGACGCAGGACGCGCGATCGAAATCGCTGCCGTCCGGACGGCGCGCATCGACATGGGTGACGACCGGCTCGCCGCGCCCGCCGGGCGGGTAGAGATAGGTATCGAGCACGCAGAGGCTGCTCGAAAATTGCAGCTTGCGCGCATTCCCCTCGCGCACGTCGAGGTCGGGCCTGCCGAACGCGCGCTCCAATGTCTCCGCGGTCCGCCCAATCACGGTGCCAAGTCCGCCATAATTGGCGGGAATGGGCGCCGCCACGACAGGCGCGGCGGGCGCAGGCGCCTGCTCCGCCACGCTCGGCACGCAAGCGGTGGTGAGGCCCGACATCACGAAAAAGGCTGCGGAACGGCGGATGGATGAACCAGGCTTGCGCATGGCCCGATACAACATTGCGGCCCCGTCACCGTCAACCACTCATATACCATCTCTTCCGGTTGATCCCGCTTGCGCCGCCGTCTAGGTCGCGGACAGCAACAGCAGGGGTTTTATAAAATCGTGACCGCTATTCGTCTCGACGTTCTCGCCATCGGCAACGCCATTGTCGACGTGATCGCCAATTCCACCGACGACTTCCTTGCGGAGGAAGGTTTGGACAAGGGTTCGATGCGGTTGATCGACGCGGAAGAAGCAACGCGCCTTTATGGCAAAATGAGAACAGGTCGCGAAACAAGTGGCGGGTCGGCCGCCAACACGGCAGCGGGCATAGCCGCCTTGGGCGCCAGAGGAGGCTTCATCGGCCAAGTGTCAGATGATGAGCTTGGCGAGATTTTCAGCCATGATATCCGGAGCCTCGGCGTGGAGTTCGTCACGCCTGCAGCACAGGGCGGCATTCCGACCGCGCGCTGCCTGATCCTCGTCACGCCCGACGCGCAACGGACGATGAACACCTTCCTCGGCGCATCTCAGCATCTTCACGTCGCCCAGATCGACGAGGATCAGGTCAAGTCCGCCGCCATCCTCTATCTCGAAGGCTATCTCTGGGATCCGGAAGAACCGCGCAAGGCGATGGAACGCGCCATCCAAGTTGCGCGCGGCGCGGGCCGCAAGGTTGCCTTCACCCTATCGGACAGCTTCTGCATCGATCGTCACCGCGACGGCTTCAACGGTCTCATCGACCAGGGCAAGATCGACATTCTCTTCGCCAATGAGGCGGAGATCAAATCGCTGACCGGCGAGGACGATTTCGACAAGGCCGTCGCGCTCACCCAGACGCGCGTGCCGCTCCTCGTCGTTACCCGCAGCGAAAAAGGCGCCATCGCCGTCGAGAAAGGCGAGAAGGTCGCCGTGGCGGCCGAACCCGTCGCCAAGGTCGTCGACACCACCGGTGCGGGCGACCTCTTCGCCGCCGGCTTCCTCGCCGGCCATGCGCAAGGCCGCTCGAATGCCGACGCGCTCCGCATGGGCGCCATCGCCGCGGCCGAAGTCATCTCCCACTATGGCGCGCGGCCGGAAACGGACCTGAAGGCGCTGGTAGCGCAGCGCATGGGCTGAGAACCCGCTTCGAAGCCAACAAAAAAGGGAGGCTTTCGCCTCCCTTTTTCTTTGCCGGAAGCCGCGAGCCTCAGGCGTTATGCCCGTCATCGACGCCCGGAATGCCGGGCTCGATGTCGGCGATTTCCGTCTCATGCACTTCCACAAGACCACGGCCGAGATGGCTGTTCCTGTAGCTGTAGAGATAATAGATGACGAGGCCGACGGCGCCCCAGATCGGCAGCACCAGCATCGCGTCGCGCGGCAGGTTGAAGAACAGGAAGATGCAACCCAGGATCGTCAACGGCCCGAGCAGCCACAAAGCGGGGGTGCGGAACTTCCGCTCCCGGTTCGGCTCCTTCTTGCGCAGCATCATCACCGCGATCGCCACCATCATGAAGGCGTAGAGCGTCCCGGCATTGGCGATGTCGGCAAGCTGGCCCACGGGCAGGAAGGCCGCGGCGAAGGCGACGATGCCGCCCGTGATCGCGGTGACGACATAGGGCGTCTTCCACTTCGGATGGACCTTTGACAGGCCTTCGGGAAGAAGGCCGTCGCGGCTCATGACGAAGAAGATGCGGGTCTGGCCGAACAGCAGGATCAGGATGACCGACGGCAGCGCGACGAACGCCGCGATGCCCAGCATGTTGCCGATGCCGGAGAAACCGATCACGCGCAGGACGTGCGCCAGCGCTTCGTTCGAGCAGACCAGCATCTCGCCATATTGCGGCAGCGCGCATTGGCGGGCGAGCTCTTCCGAACCGGCCGGGAACGGAATGCCGTTCGGACCCATGATCGGCTGGCCGCCGATGGTGCCGATCGCGCCCGCCGCGACCAGGATATAGAAAACGGTGCAGAAGAGCAGGCTGCCGATCAGGCCGATCGGCACGTTCTTCTGCGGATCGCGGGTTTCTTCCGCCGCGGTCGAAACCGCGTCGAAGCCGACATAAGCGAAGAAAATCGTCGCCGCTGCGCCGACTGCGCCGATGCCGGAACCGAAGCCGCCGAACACGCCGGCGGGCAGGAAGGGATTGAAGTTGGCGACTTCCGCTTTCGGAAGGGTGAGGATGATGAAGGCCGTCAGCGCCGCCACCTTGATGGCGACCAGGATCGCGTTGACGCGCGCGGACTCGGTCGTGCCGATCATCAGCAGCCAGGTGACGAGAAGGGCGATGACCACGGCGGGCAGGTTGATGAACCCGCCCGGCGCGCCGCCCAGGGCCAGCGGTCCGGCGCTCAAGGCGGCGGGCAGCTGGATGCCCAGGAACTGATCCAATATCGTCCCCGTGAAATAGCCAGACCAGCCGACCGCCACGGCGCTTGCCGCGACAGCATATTCAAGAACGAGCGCCCATCCGACCGTCCAGGCGAGAAGCTCGCCCATGACCGAATAGGTGTAGGTGTAGGCCGACCCCGCGACGGGGATCATCGCCGCGATTTCGGCGTAGCAGAGCGCCGCGACGATGCAGATGAGGCCGGCGATGGCGAAGGCGAGCATCAGGCCCGGCCCCGCTTTCTGCGCGCCGGCGGCGGTCAGAACGAAGATGCCGGTGCCGATGACGCAGCCGATGCCGAATAGGGTAAGCTGGAGAGCACCGAGCGACCGGTGCAGCGACTTCTTCTCGGCAGTCGCGAGAATAGCGTCCAATGGTTTGACACGCCCGAAAATCATACGGGTCCCCTCATGACGGCCGCTCCCTGCGGCCTGGTTGTTATTGCGCGGCGGAGCCTAGCCGCAATCTCGCGGCGCGCAACAGTTTATGACGCTTTAGCGGCTGAGCATCGGCCCCAGCGGCCCGCCGCCGAAGATATGGACGTGGAGGTGCGGCACTTCCTGGCCCGCATTTCCGCCGGTATTGGCGAGCAGGCGGTATCCGGGCGCGACCAGCCCTTCCTCCCGCGCGATCCGTCCCACGGCCCTCACGAAAGCGGCGATCTCCGCGTCCGGCGCGCGCCCCGAAAAATCGTCCCATGACACATAAGCGCCCTTGGGGATGACGAGGATATGGGTCGGCGCGGCGGGGTTGATGTCGTGAAAGGCGAGGACATGATCGTCCTCGAACACCTTTTTACACGGCAGCTCGCCGCGCAGGATGCGCGCGAAGATATTGCTGTCGTCATAGGGGCGTGTGGCGTCGATCGGCATGCTCTTCTCCAGGACCGGCGGCCGTCCATGATTCCATCCGGCGCGGCGCATCGCGCTTGACCGTGAAGCGGGCCGCGCTACGAGTCAAAGCATGAGTGACGAAACGCCCGACAGCCTGATTCCCTATGACGAGATCGTGCAGGACGCGCTGCGCGCCGTCGTCGGCCGCGTCCTCGGCGAAGTGCAGAAGACCGGCGACCTGCCGGGCGGCCACCATTTCTACATCACCTTCAAGACGCGCGCCGCCGGGGTCGACATCCCCCAGCACCTGATCGAGCGCTTTCCCGACGAAATGACGATCGTCATCCAGAACCGGTTCTGGGATTTGAAGGTGAAGAAGGATCTGTTCGAAATCGGCCTCAGCTTCAACCAGGTGCCCGCGAAGCTCGTCATCCCCTTTTCCGCCATCACCTCCTTCGTCGATCCCGCCGTCGATTTCGCGCTGCAATTCCATGCCGAAGTCGACGAGGACGGCCCCTCGCCCCATGACGAGGCGGAAAACGACCATCCCGTCGCCGAACCGGTCGAGGACGGATCGAACGTCGTTTCCGTGGATTTCAGCCGGAAGAAGTAAGGCCTGTCCCGCCGCCAAGCTGGTTGAACGATCCCTTATAAGGGACGTTGCCTTATAAGGGACGGCGATCCGGGGCGGAAGGAGAGGCATGCAGAGCGAAGCCACCCGTACCGAGACCGACAGCTTCGGCCCGATCGAGGTTCCCGCCGACGCTTATTGGGGCGCCCAGACGCAGCGCTCCATCGCGAACTTCCCCTTCGGCGCCCGCGAGCGGATGCCGGTCGAGATCGTCCACGCCCTCGCCATCGTGAAGAGGGCGGCGGCGCGGGTGAATCGCGGCCACGGCCTCGATCCTCAGAAGGCGGAGGCGATCGATACGGCGGCGGCCGAAGTCGCCGCGGGGAAGCATGACGATCAATTCCCGCTCGTCATCTGGCAGACGGGCTCGGGCACCCAGTCCAACATGAACGTCAACGAGGTGATCGCCGGCCGCGCCAACGAAATCCTGACCGGCGCGCGCGGCGGCAAGAGCCCCGTCCATCCCAATGACGACGTGAACCGGAGCCAATCGTCCAACGACAGCTTTCCGACCGCCCTCCACATCGCCGCCGCCCGTGCCGCCACCGCGCGCATGATGCCCGCGCTCGACGGCCTTCGCGCCGCGCTCCAGGCGAAGGCGGAGGCGTGGGACGATATCGTCAAGATCGGCCGCACCCATTTGCAGGACGCGACGCCCTTGACGCTCGGCCAGGAATTTTCGGGCTATGCGAACCAGCTCTACCGCTGCGCCCGCCGGATCGAACCGGCGGTGATGCACGGCATGTGCCAGCTGGCGCAGGGGGGAACGGCGGTCGGCACCGGCCTCAACGCGCCCGAAGGCTTCGGCGCGGCCGTCGCGCAGGAAATCGCGGAGCTGACCGGCCTCCCCTTCTTCACCGCCGAGAACAAGTTCGAAGCGCTGGCGTCGAACGATCCCATCGTCCACCTGTCCGGTACGCTCAACACCTTAGCCGTCGCGCTCACCAAGGTCGCGAACGACATCCGCCTCATGGGTTCGGGCCCGCGCTCCGGCTTCGGCGAGCTCGACTTGCCCGAAAACGAGCCGGGCAGCTCGATCATGCCGGGCAAGGTCAATCCGACCCAATGCGAGATGCTCACCATGGTCGCGGGCCAGGTGATCGGCAATCACATGGCGATCACGGTCGGCGGTCTGCAGGGCCATCTGGAGCTGAACGTCTTCAAGCCATTGATCGGCGCCAACGTGCTCCGCTCCATCGACCTCCTCGCGACCGGCATGGACAGCTTCCGCCGCCGCTGCATCGAGGGCCTCGAGCCGGATCGGGAACGGATCGCCGAATTGGTCGACCGCTCCCTCATGCTGGTCACCGCCCTCGCGCCCGAAATCGGCTACGACAATGCCGCAAGGATCGCCAAATATGCCCATGAAAACGGCCTGACGCTGAAGGAAGCCGGCTTGGCCCTCGGCCTCGTCGACGAAGCGACCTTCGACCGCGTCGTGCGGCCAGAAAGGATGATCGGGCGCTAAATCCTCCCCGGAACGGGCTAAATCCTCCCCGGAACGGGGAGGTGGCAGCCAAAGGCTGACGGAGGAGCTGGCACGAAGGGGAGCGCAATCCCTCCACCAGACTGCGCATGGTCCCCCAAGCTCCGCCCTGCGATGCTCGGATGTCCCCCGGACATCCTCCGCTTCTCGCCCCCGTATCGGGGAGGATCGGTTCAGCATCTTGACCCCCGCGCCCGCGCGCGCCACTAGCGGCTATGCCTCTTCCGTTTCCGCTCAAGCGCCGGGGATTGCTGTTTGTCCTGTCCAGCCCCAGCGGCGCGGGCAAGTCCACCATCGCGCGGCTGCTGCTCGGCTCCGACGACGGCATCGCCCTTTCCGTCTCGGCCACCACGCGTCCCATGCGGCCGGGCGAGGAACATGGGAAGGATTATTTCTTCGTCACCGACGCCGAATTCGACCGCATGGTCGAAGCGGGCGAGTTCCTGGAATGGGCGCATGTGTTCGGGCGACGCTACGGCACGCTCCGTTCGGAGGTGATGCGCACCATCGAGGGTGGCCAGGATGTCCTGCTCGACATCGACTGGCAGGGCACGCAGCAATTGAAGCAGGTCGATCCCGACATCGTCCGCGTCTTCATCCTGCCGCCGTCGATGGACGAGCTGGAACGGCGCCTGCGCTCGCGCGGCACGGACAGCGAGGATGTGATCCAAAGCCGGATGACCCGCGCCGCGGCCGAGATCAGTCACTGGGCCGAATATGATTATGTGCTGATCAACAACGATGTCGAAAAATGCCGCGAGCTCGTCCACAACATCCTGAAGGCCGAGCGGCTGAAGGCGACGCGGCGCATCGGCCTCCACGATTTCGTCCGCGGTCTGATCGGCTGATCCCATTTGCCAAGCTGGCGCGTTTGCATCACTCTCCACCAATAACAGACAGGGGAGACTCGCATGCCACGCATCATCCTGGGATCGCTCGCCGCCGCGATCGCCATGTTCATCGTCGGCTTCATCTTCTACGCCACGCCGCTCGTCCGCTTCAGCTATGCGACGCTCGGCAACACTCAAGCCGCCACTGTTCAGCAGGCGCTCGCCGCCAATCTTCCCAAGACCGGCACCTATTTCGTGCCCAATCCCGATGAGAGTTCCGAGCAGACGGTGATGTATGGGCAGGGCCCCATCGCCACCATTCACTATAATCGCGGCGGCTTCGCGGCGATGGATACGGGCGCGCTGGTCGGCGGGCTCGTGCTCAACTTCATCGTCGCCCTGCTGATCGGATCGGCCCTGATCGGGATCGATGCCCGGGTGCCGGACTTCGCATCGCGCGCGCGGCTCGTCCTCATTTTCTCGTTGGCAGCATCCGCGCTAATGCACCTGGGCGGCCCGCTCTTCTACCATCACGATTGGCCGCACGCCATCTACGCCTTCATCGCCGATGCCGCGACCTTGGCGGTGGCGGGCTTGGTCATCGCCCGCTGGTTCCTGCCGCGTGGCGTGAAACCCTAAACTAAGAGTGCTCCTGCGAAAGCAGGAGCCCAGCCGCACCGGTTGAGCCACTGGGTTCCTGCTTTCGCAGGAACCCATCAAAGCAAGCTCAAAAACCGGTGCGCCGCCTCGAAATCCCGCCGCCGCGCCTCCAGCGCCGCTTGCGCCTCGGCATCCGCGCCCCATTGCTCGGCCTGCCAGGCTTCGTCGAGGCTCGCGGCGGTCCAAGCCGTGTCGAGATCGACCGCGCCCTCGGCGAGGGCAAGCGCGATGACCAGCGACCCGCTGATCGTGACGAGCGGCGACAGGCCCGCAAGCTCGAACGCGCTCCGGCTGCCAACCGCTGCGCCGAGCCGCTCGACCGTGCCTGCGGGCTGGGCGCTGTGCATGACGCCGCAGACGAGCGTGAAATCCACGTCGAAGCGCCGTCGCGCCCAATCGAGCAGGGGCGCCCAGGCCCCCTCCTGCCGCGCCGCCAGGCTATCCGGCCCGTCCGCGCGGTAGCAAAGAAGGTCGCTCTCGCCATAACGGGCAAGCCCATCGGCAAACGCCATCCGCTCCTTCGCCACCCGGTCGATGGCCGCATTGGCAAGGCCGGTCAGCGGCATCGTGCGCGGATCGACCCGGTCGCCTTGTCCTTCCCATTCCGCCGCGACCGCTTCGGCCAGCGCCGCGGTCGGCAGCAGCAAGGGCTCGCGCGCGGGCGTCCGCACCGGCCGCCCGTCGAGCAGAATCTCGTGCCCTTCCGGCCCCGCGCGGACCGCGACCGCCTGGTAGAAACGCTTCACCGTTCCCGCCACCTGCGCGCCAGCCAGCGCGGCGCAAGAAAGCTGATCGCCAGCCCGATCAGCGCCAGCGGAAAGCCCACTTCTGTCCAGCCGCCCTGGCGCAAGACATTGCCCTGCCAGACGACGATCCCGAAAATGGTGAGCGCCGTTCCGCCGATCCGCGTCAGATTGAGCGCGATGAAGCGGTTGCGCCAGGTGGCGTCGTTGGACGGCAGGGGGTCGGTCATGAAAAGCTCCTGGCGATGGCGGCGATGGCGGCCGGTTCCCCGACAATGTGATCGGCGCCCGCCTCTTTCAACGTCTCGCGATCATGATAGCCCCATGTCACGCCGACGCCGCGCACCGACGCCGCCCGCGCCATCATGATGTCGAAGCTCGTGTCGCCGATCATCATCGCGCTTTCCGGCGCCGCGCCCGCCTCGGCCAGCGCCGCTTCGATCATTGAGGGATGGGGCTTGGACGGGTGACGGTCGGCGGTCTGCAAGGTGACGAAGCGGGCATGGAGGCCATGATGCTCGAGGCAAAGGCGCAGGCCCCGGTCCGACTTTCCGGTCGCGACGCCAAGCAGCCAGCCCGCTTCGTCCAGCGCTGCGATCAGTTCGGTGATGCCGTCATAGAGCGGCTCGTGCACCAGCCCCCGCCCACGCAGTCCCTGAAAGACGATCTTATAATCTTCGGCGAGGGCAAGATGAAAATCGGCCTCCGCTTCGGGAAGCATGGCCCGCATCGCCTCGACGAGGCTCAGACCGACCACCCGCCGCGTCCGCTCCCGTGCCGGAGGGTCTAGCTTCGCCCGCGCGAAACATTCTTCCATCGCCAGGCAGATATTGGCCTGGCTGTCGACCAACGTTCCATCGCAATCGAAGATGGCGAGACGGTTCAACGCGTTCCGTCCATCAGGTCCGCCATGTCCGCACGGCCGCTCTCGCGCAAGGCGGCAATCGCACCGTCGAGATCGCTCGCGCCCTTGTTCTGCCCCAGCTTGCGCGTGGCGATCAGGCTTTCGACCGTCATCTCGAACCCGGCGATCGCCTTCAGCATGCCGTCGAACAGGCCGGGCGACATCTTGGCGCGAGTCCAGGGCCGCTTGGGCAGCAGGCGCGCCTCATGCTCGGCCGACAGATCGTCCAGCTGCGCCGCAAGATCGTCCTGCGACAGCCGCGTCACCAGCCCCCGCGCCTGGGCGGTCACATAATTCCAGGTCGGCACCTGGTCGTCGCTGCCATACCAATCGGGGCTGATATAGGCGTCCGCACCGGCGAAGCTGGCGAGCGCCACCCGCCCCTCCATCTGCTTCGCGACCGGATTGGCGCGGGCGAGGTGAAAGCGCAAATGCCCGTCCCGCGTCACGACGACCGGCGCGTGGGCGACCAGCGGCCCGTCCTGCCTTGGACGAACAGATGCGCGAAAGCCGTGACGCGAATGAAATCGAGAACGGCGCCCCGGTCCGTCCAGTGAAATTTGGGATTGCGATGCACTTATCCCCTCCCCCGGGATCGCCTTTCCCCCTTGCGCGACTTGCGGCGCGCCTTGGCCTCGGCCCGCGCCTTCTTTTCGCGCCCTTCCGCCGTCTGCCCGAACGGCACTTCGTCCAGCGGCAGGTCGCCGTCGGCAATATCGAAGCCCAGGGCCTGCAAGCTCTCGTCGAAATGATCGGGCAGGCTGGCGGTGACGTCGATCTTGCCGCCGTCCGGATGGTCGATGCGCAGCCGCCGCGCGTGAAGATGCAATTTGCGGCTGATCGCGCCGGTCAGGAATGCGTCCTGCCCGCCATATTTGCCGTCGCCGACGATCGGATGGCCGATCGCCGCCATGTGGACGCGGAGCTGATGGGTGCGGCCGGTCAAGGGCTGCAATTCCACCCATGCCGCGCGGTTGCCCGCCCGTTCGATCACGCGGTAGCGCGTCCGCGACGGCAGCCCTTCCTCTTCGTCGACATGCATCTTCTCGCCGCCCGTGCCGGGCTGCTTGGCGATGGGCAGGTCGATGAAGCCGTCGCGGATTTCCGGCACGCCGACGACCAAAGCCCAATAGATTTTCCGCGCCGTTCGCCCCGAAAAGGCCTTGGAAAAGAAAGCGGCGGCACGCGCCGTCCGCGCGACGAGCAGCACGCCCGACGTATCCTTGTCGAGCCGGTGGACGAGCTTGGGCCGCGCCTCGTCCTCCTCGACCAATCCATGCAGCAGGCCGTCGAGATGGACGTTGGTCTTGGTGCCGCCCTGCGTCGCGAGCCCCGGCGGCTTGTTGATCACGATGGCCTGGGGATCGCGATGGATCGCCATGTCCCGCACATAGGCGATCTCGTCTTCGCTCAGTCTCCGCTGCTGCACCCGCTTCGGCCGGGTCTCGGGCGCGGGTGCCTCAGCCGGGGGCACGCGGATGATCTGTCCCGCCTCGATCCGGTCGCCCGGCGCAGCGCGCTTGCCGTCGACCCGCAGCTGCCCGGTCCGCGACCAGCGCGACACGATGTTGAAGCTGGCATCGGCCAAGTTGCGCTTGAACCAGCGGTCGAGGCGGATGCCGTCATCGTCGGCCGAAACCGTGAATTGACGCACCTGATCGCTCTCGCTCATGCCGCCCCCCGCATCAGCCAGAGGCCGAGGAACAGCATCATGACCGATCCCGCGACCGACGACACTGCATAAGCCCCGGCCAGCGCATAATCGCCGCGCTGGAACATGGTCGCGCTTTCCAGGCTGAAGGCGGAAAAGGTCGTGAAGCCGCCCAGCACGCCGGTGCCGAGGAACAGGCGCAACGGCTCGCCGGTCGCCCCTTCCTTCAGCAAGACGCCCGCGAGCACGCCCATCAGCAAGCCGCCGAGCAGGTTCACGATCCACGTCCCCCACGGAAAGGCGGGGCCGAGATTATGAAGCGCGACCGTGCCGATATGATAGCGGAAACCCGCGCCGATCGCGCCGCCGGTCATGACGAGGAAAAGATTGAACATGAGGCCTCGCGCTGTAGCGGGGCGGCGGCCCTTTTGCCAGTGGCCCTTAACGCGCCCGCCAATAAGCGAAGGTTTTGGCCTGCACGCTGGCGATGAACCGCGCCGCCTCCGGGCCTTCCCACGGCCCGTTATAGCCCCGGCTTCGTCCCCCGCCGGCGACCCACCAGCCCTGGCCCGGCAGCCCGTCGCTCTGCCGGACGACCAGCACCGCCAGTTCCGGCTCGCCACGGCTCTCCGCATCCTCGTCGACCGTGCCGAGCACCGCGCACAGCTGCCGCATCTTCGGCCGGGAAAAGCCATAACCCAGCCGTTCCAGCAATTCGGCATAAGTGAGCGCCGTTTCCGCCCGCGCCGCGCCGATCAAGTGGGCCCGCACCTCCCGCCAGTCTGCGAGCGGCTCACCCACACTCAGTCGCGAAACTGGAGCGTGCCTTCCGTGCCGCCGTCCGCGCCCGGCTTCAGGATCACGTTGAAATATTCGCCGCTCTCGTCGCGGACGCTCATCGTCTGCACGCCGTTGGTGATGTTGATGCCGTTCACCTTGAACGCCCGGCTGCTTCGCGGATTGGCATACCATTTCGCGACTTCGTCCACTGACCGTTCGCTCGCGAAGCCCAGGTTGACGCGCTGCGTTCCGGTCGCGGGATCCGTGGCGAGGCTGAGGCCTTCCGCCTTGGCGCCGGGAAACAGGGCATCCTGATCGGTGGTGATCTCGATATCGCGGCCGGCGCCCGCGGGCAGCGCGATGGACATGTTGAAGCCTGGCGCCGTAACCTCCGCCACGCCATCGTCCGCCGCGCGCGCGGCATTGCCCGCGTCATCCTCATCGGCCGACGAACAGGCGGCAAGCGCCAGGGCCGGAATCAGCCCGCAAAAGATCGAAAATCGCATCTTTCATTCTCCCCACAATCGCATCGTTTCTAGGCGGGATGCGCCGTCCCGCCAATCGCCATTAAAAGTTGCGGTTTGCAACCGGCAATTCTAAACGCGCGCCATGACCAGCCACCAGAACATTGCGCGATCCGGCCTCTGGCTCGGCGTCGCGGCCTACACGATCTGGGGCTTCCTCCCGGCTTATTTCAAGCTGCTCGCGCATGTCGATCCGGCCGAGCTCGTCGCCCACCGCATCCTCTGGTCGCTCCTCTTCCTCGCCGCCTTGCTCAGCGCCTGGAAACGCTGGCCGAAGCTCGCGGCGGCACTGCGGACGCCCAAAGTGGTCGCCATTCTGGCCCTCACCGCCCTCCTCATCGGGGTGAACTGGCTCATCTATATCTGGGCGGTGGTGAACGGCCATGTCCTCGCGGGCAGCCTCGGCTATTATCTCAATCCGCTCGTCAACATCCTTCTCGGCGTCGCGGTGCTGAAGGAGCGCCTCACCCGCCCGCAGATGGCGGCCGTGGCGCTGGCCGGAGCGGGCGTCGCGATCCTCGCGGCGGGCGCGGGCGAGGGCCTGTGGATCAGCCTCACCCTCGCCTTCAGCTTCGCGAGCTATGGCCTCCTGCGCAAGATCGCGCCGGTCGAGGCGGTCGAGGGCCTATCCATCGAGACCCTGATCCTGACGCCCATCGCCCTTGCCTGGGTCATGATCCTCCAGACGCGCGGAACGAGCGGCCTCGGCATGGATATGACGACCACCATCCTCCTCATCCTGTCGGGCGCGGTGACGGCGATCCCGCTCCTCCTCTTCACCGCCGCCGCGAAAAGGCTGCCTTATTCGACGCTCGGCTTCCTCCAATATATCGCGCCCTCCCTCCAGTTCCTGCTCGCCGTGTTCGCTTATGGCGAGCGCCTGACCGCGGCGCATATGATCTGCTTCGGCCTCATCTGGACCGCGCTCGCCATCTTCGCCGCCGACGGCATTCGGCTTGGCCGCCGCGCCAAGGCGCGCGCGGAGGCCGCCGCAGGACTATAAAGCCTGCCCGGCCGCCCAGCCGCTCGCCCACGCCCATTGGAAATTATAGCCGCCGAGCCATCCGGTCACGTCCACCGCCTCCCCAATGGCGTAAAGCCCGGGCACCGCGCGCGCCTCCATCGTCCGTGACGACAGGCCGTCGGTCGAAATGCCGCCGATCGTCACCTCCGCCTTGGCGAAGCCCTCCGTCCCGCTCGGATGAAAGCGCCAATCGCCGAGCCGCCGCTCGACATCGGCCAGCCCTTTGTCCGGAAGATTGGCGAGGTCGCCGGGCAGGTTCACCCGTTCGGCCAACGTCTCCGCCAAACGGTCGGGCAGCATGGCGGACAGGAGCGACCGCAACGTCGCGCGCGGCCGCTCCCGCTTGGCGGCGAGCGCCCATCCGGTCGGCGCATCGGGCAGGAAGTCGATGCCGACCGGCTCGCCATGCCGCCAATAAGATGACGCCTGGAGAATGGCCGGGCCCGACAGGCCCTTGTGCGTGAACAGGGCCGCCTCCCGAAAGCGCCCCTTGCCCGCCTGCGCCACCACCTCGGTCGCGACTCCGGACAGCGACCGGAACAGCACTTCATCGCCGCCCAATGTCAACGGCACGAGCGCGGGCCGCGGCTCGACGATCTTGAGGCCGAAGCGCCGCGCGAGATCATAGGCGAAACCCGTCGCGCCGATCTTCGGAATGGATGGCCCGCCGGTCGCGACGACGAGCGCGGGCGCTTCGCTGACCCTTCCGCCATGCGTCACGCGGAAACGCCCATCCGCATGGTCGACCGCCGCAATCGCGTCTCCGAACGCGAACGCGACCCCGCCCTTCGCGCATTCGTCCATCAACAGGGCGACGATCTGCCGCGCCGATCCGTCGCAGAAAAGCTGGCCCAAAGTCTTTTCGTGCCAGGCGATGCCATATGCGTCGACCAGCGCGATGAAATCGTCCGGCGTGTAGCGGCCCAGCGCCGATTTCATGAAATGCGGGTTGGCGGAAATGTAACGGTCGGGCGCAGCGTGGATATTGGTGAAATTGCACCGTCCCCCGCCCGAAATAAGGATCTTGCGCCCCGGCTCGTCCGAATGATCGACGACCAGCACCCGGCGCCCCCGCTGCCCCGCGACGGCGGCGCACATCAGCCCCGCGCCCCCGGCGCCGAGCACGATCGCGTCATAATTTTGGAGCGCTTCGGCCATTAGCGGGCCTTAGCCATCATCGTGCTCCTGCGAAAGCAGGAGCCAGCCCTTCGATCGACAGCCTCGGCCTCTATGGACAGAAGCTGCCGGACAGGGTCTACAGGCCGAACGGCGATATTGTCCGGCGCGGGCGGCCGTCCGCTATCAGGGAGAATATGATGCAGGCGGGGAGCGGAACGGCACGGACAGTGGGCGGCAACCGGGTGCTCGCCATCCTGCTCCTCGCCTACATCTTCAACTTCGTCGACCGGCAAATCCTCAGCATCCTGCAAATCCCGATCAAGGCCGAGCTTGGCCTTTCCGACGGCCAGATCGGCCTGATGGGCGGCCTCGCCTTCGCCCTTCTCTATTCCGGGCTCGGCATTCCCGTCGCCTGGCTCGCCGACCGCAAGGACCGGGTGACGATCATCTCGGTCAGCCTCGGCGTGTGGAGCGCCTTCACCGCGCTTTGCGGCACGGCGCAGAATTTCTGGCAGCTCTTCCTCTGCCGCATGGGCGTCGGCGTCGGCGAGGCGGGGGGCGTCGCGCCCGCTTACGCGCTCATTTCGGATTATTTCCCGCCTGAAAAGCGGGCGCGCGCGCTCGCCATCTTCTCATTGGGCATCCCGATCGGATCGGCGCTCGGCGTCTTCTTCGGCGGCTGGCTGGCGAGCAACATCGACTGGCGCTCGGCCTTCATGATCGTCGGCTTGGCGGGCATCGCGCTCGTGCCGCTCGTCCTTTTGGGCATTCGCGATCCCGGCCGGGGCCGTTTCGACAGCGGCGGCAAGGCCGGTGGCGAAGCGCCGCCCTTCGCCACCGTCGCGCGCACCGTGGCGCGGAAGCCGAGCTTCTGGCTCCTGTCCTTCGGCGCGGCCTGCGGCTCCATCGTCGGCTACGGCCTCGCCTTCTGGCTGCCGCCCTTTCTCACCCGCAGCTTCGGCCTCGCGCTCGTCGATATTTCCTGGTTCTACGGCTCGGTCGCGCTTGTCGGCGGCATGGCGGGCGTTTGGCTCGGCGGCTGGTTCGGCGACAAATTGGGCAGCATCAAGCCGTCCGGCTATCCGCTCATTCCCGCCATCTGCTTCCTCCTCGCCGCGCCGGTTTATGCGGCGGGCATCTTCGCCCCGTCACTGCCCGTCGCCTGGGTCATGTTCGCCATCGGAACGGCGCTCGGCCTTGCCTGGCTCGGTCCGGTGGTCGCGGCGGTCCAGCATATCGTGCCGCCCGCCATGCGCGCGACGGCATCGGCCTCCTTCCTGCTCATCAACAACCTGCTCGGCATCGGCTTCGGCATCTACGTCCTCGGCTTCATGTCCGACAGGATGACCGCAACCCATGGCGACGAAGCGCTCAAATATTCGATGTTCTACGGTCTCGGCTTCTACCTGTTGAGCGCCACACTCTACGCCCTCGCCGCCCGGCGGATTGGCCGCGATTGGCACCGGGTCGAGGCGGCATGACGAGCCTCCGCCAGGCCCGCCCAAACGCCTTCAGGTAAGGATAGCCGCGAAGAACCCTCTTCCCGCCCCATGGGTTATTTGCACGGCAGTTGCTTTGGGAGCAGGCCCATGGCCGGCGGATGGACGCGCGACGGCGCGGTGCAGGATCAGATCGACGATACCGTCCTCGACGCGGTCAACGGCGCCCGCGCCCGGCTGCCGTCGGGCGAAGGCGCGACGCATTGCGAGGATTGCGGCGAGGAAATCCCCGAACGCCGCCGCCGCGCCCTCCCCGGCGCCCGCACCTGCGTTCCCTGCCAGGCCGAACGCGACGCCCACAGGGTGATCGGCGGCATCAATCGCCGGAGCAGCAAGGACAGCCAGTTGCGCTGACCGCCTCGCCACGCGTTTCGGGAAGTCAGGACCGGCCGGTGAACACCGCCAGTTGATCGGCGAATGCCTTCTGATAAGCGGGGCGCGCTTCGCCGCGGGCGATATAGGAGGTGAGGGCCGGATAATCATCCAGAATTCCCGTCAGATTGCCTTCATGATAGGCCGGAATCTGCCCGAACGGATGCAGCGCGAGGTAGGCGGGCGCCTTCATCTCCTCGAACGAAACGAGACGCACCTCATAAGGCTGTCCCACTTCCTCCAACGCCCAGCGAACCCGCAGGTCGCGCGCCAGCCTTGCCGCGATCGGGGGAGTGCTCAAAAGCGGTGATGATGGGGGTCATGGCGAGACGTCTCGTTTGGGGTCGTCCTTCGCTGCGGCATCCTCCTCTAGCCGCAATCGGGCAACCTCCATCCGGTTGCCGTTTTCCGTCTCTTCGACAATCCATCCGCCCATCGCCTTGCCATCGTCGCGATACAAATCGAAGCCCGCTTCGCGGAGCCTGACGAGCTGCATGGCCGCATGGTAATGCGAGGCGGTTAGCCACCTCAGAATATCCATGGCTTGCGCGCGGGTCAGCGGTTCGGAATTCCCCGGCGCCGCCTCCAGCTCTTGCGACAGCCTGGCGAGAAACGCGTCGGACGCTTGTTCAGCCGTGATCATCATCTGAAAAGATGTAGCCGAACTCACCGTATTCACGCGAACGAAATGCTCGCTCCCCTTATGGTGGACTGAGATATGTCGCGGGCAGGCTTTTGCTCCAATGATGGCGGAATTCAGGAAGCCCAACGGCGGCGGCAGTCGATCAGCTGCCAAGCCCGCCCTTTGAGGCGCAACGTGCATATGTCGCCATGCCCCGATCGTGTGGCATGCATGACACCGACCTGGATCCGCGCGGCCGTGCCCGCATAAACAGGCCGCCCGAACCTCAGCCAGTAATTTCTGCGCGTCCCCAGGGCCGCGAACGGCTTCACGCCCAGCCGTTCCCAAGCACAGGACGGCAGATAATCGCCGGACGGCAGCAGCGGAGGCCCGTTCTTCTTGTCCAGGCCGAGATGCTCCCGCGCCACCGCCGCGATCACCGCGCAGTCGCGCGCGCTGGCCGTGGCGACAGGGGCCTCCATAGGGCCAGCCGCGAGAACCGATGCGATCGCCAGGATCATTGCCACACTCCTCGCCGCGTCATGCGGCCCCTTGTCTCTAAGACGTTGTCCGGGTGAACGGGGTATGAAATTTCAGGATCGACGCAATGACTGCTCTCGACCCACAGCGGACAGCGTTCACTTGCGCGGCCATGCCCGCCTGGGCGCTTCCGCGGCCTGGGCGCGCGTCGCTTCATCGCCGGGATCGATGTTTATGACATGGCGGGCCGCGAACGGCAGCTCGATGCCGCTCCAAAACTCGTCATTTTCTTCGATGGCGTAAGGATCGTTGTCGAGGATGCCAAAATAATGGTCTCCAACCCGTCCGCGAACGAGCACCCACATGCGCTCGACCGCGACAGGCTCCCCGGGCTTGTCGACGGCAATGCGAAAGATCAGCTTGGCATAGTCGCCCGGCTGAAGCGCTTCGCGCTGCTCTAGGTCAGGAAGCCAGAAGGTTTCAGGCGCTTCGCGATGAAGCGCCTCGCCATCCTCCAGGCACCACCCATCAAGATCAAAGTCTGGCTCTCTCATGGAAAAGGCGCAGGGATTGTCATGTCCGCTTCCTTTAAGCAGGGGCGCACGCTCAACGCGCAAATTCCGGGTCCAGCCGGTACGCCTTTCGCAGCAAGGCGGGCCAGGCAAGCATGCCAGCAGCGATCTTGAGACCCATCTTGCCCTGCTCGGCGGTCACTTCCGGCGATCCTTGCGGCGGGTTGCTGATCTGGTCGCCCGCCGATAGGGCCATGATCTGCGCCGCGCAGGCGCGTTCCAGGAAGTAGAGCTTCAGGAAGCATTCACCCACCGTCTCGCCCACCGCGAGCGTGCCGTGGTTGCGCAGCAGCATCGCGCCTTTCGTGCCGAGATCCGCTACCAGCCTCTCGCGCTCGTCGAGGTCCACCGCGACGCCTTCATAATCGTGGAAGGCGATATCGTCGCGGATCAGCATCGCGGTCTGCGTCAGCGGCAAGAGGCCCTCGGCATGGGCGGACACCGCCTGGCCTTGCGGCGTGTGGAGGTGCATCACCGCCTTGGCGTCCTCCCGCGCCATATGGATGGCGCTGTGAATGGTGAAGCCCGCCGGATTGGTGATGAAGGGCGAGGGTTCGACCGGCAGGCCGTTCATGTCGACCTTCACCAGCGACGATGCCGTCACCTCCTCGAACATCAGATTATAGGGGTTTAAGAGGAAATGATGCTCCGGCCCCGGCACGCGGGCGGACAGGTGGGTGAAGATGAGGTCGTCCCAGCCGTAATAAGCGACCAGCCGGTAGGCGGCGGCAAGGTCGACGCGGACCTTCCACTCCTCTTCGCTCACCTTGCCCTCAAGGCTCGGAATCTCGACGGACGACAAGGGGTGCAGGTCCGCCATGCCCCGGTTCATTGCATCCACGCGTTCCATCGCCTTTCCTCCACTTGGCTGGCGCAGGGGGCCGTGTCCTCGCCCACGCCGATCCTATACCGTGCCGTCCACTCTTACACCCGCGCCGCGCCCGCTCCCGTCGGCTCGCTCTCATACCGCGCCATGCCTCCTGCCGCCATGCCTCCTGCCGCCATGCCCCCTGCCGCCATGCCACCGTGTCACGTGCCACCGGACTCTGCCGCCATGCCTCTCCAAACGATCTCACCCCCCAACATCGCCCCTTATAAGGGGCCAGCTCCTTATAAGGGACGCGATTTGCAGGCGAGGCTATGATTTCGCGCTCCTAAAGGTCGGCCAGCGCGGGCTCGCCGTTTCAGCCCGCCGCCCGGTCCGGATGAGCGGCCGCGAAGGCGTCGAGCGCGGCGGCGGCCTTGTCGGCGCGCACCAATGTCGGGAAGGCATCGAGCGGCACGTCGAAGCGGCGGGCGTTGAACATCTGCGGCACGAGGCAGATGTCGGCGAGCGTCGGGGCGTCGCCATAGAGGAACGCGCCCGACCAGCGCCGCGCCATCGTCTCCAGCGCGGTGAAGCCCTCGACGATCCAATGCCGGTACCAATCGTCCCGCGCCTCTTGCGGCTGCGCCAGCGGCCCGGCGAGATATTTGAGGATGCGCAGGTTGTTCACCGGATGGATGTCGCACGCGACGGTGAGCGCGAGGGAGAGGACATGCGCGCGGTCCGCCGCGTCCTGCGGCACCAGGTGCGGCTCCGGCACCCGCGCGTCGAGATAGTCGATGATCGCGAGACTCTGGGTGAAGCGGTGCCCGTCCATCTCCAGCATCGGCACGAAACCCTGCGGGTTGCGGGCGCGATAAGTCTCGTCCTTCTGTCCGTTTTCGAGCAGGTTCACCGGCCGTGCTTCATAAGCCAGGCCCTTCATGTTGAGCGCGATCCGCACCCGGTAGCTGGCCGAAGAGCGGAAATAGTCGAAAAGGATGGGCTTGGTCATGACGCCAAGGCTACCCCTTCCGCTTCCAAATGCAACGAAACATGACGCGGCCTTTTTACCGGACATGCAAAAGGCTTGCGCTTTCCCGGGTCTTTGCGGAAAACTGCCGGCCAATTGGGTGGAGAAACGGATGCCGGCCAGCCTGAAAGTAAGCCTCCGGTGATCGCGCCGCCCCTTCCCGAAGACGAGGACGCCCGGCTCGCCGCCGTCGAGCGCTACGGCCTGTCCGCGCCGGGGCGCGAGCCTGCCTTCGACCGGGCGACGCGGATCGCCGCGCGCCTGTTCGACGTGCCGATCGGCCTCGTCTCCATCGTCACCGCCGACGAGCAGAGCTTCCGCGGCGCCTGCGGCCTCGACGTGCCCGCCACCCCGCGCGAAATCGCCTTCTGCGCTTATGCCATTCACGGCAAGGACGTTTTCGTCGTCGAGGATGCGGGGGCGGATCCCCGCTTCCGGGGCAATCCGCTGGTGACGGGAGAGCCCGGCATCCGCTTCTATGCGGGGGCCCCCTTGATCGTGGCCGGCGGGCACGCCGTCGGCACCTTGTGCATCATCGGCCGGGAACCGCGCGTCCTTTTGCCCAAGGACCGGCAGCTCCTGACCGATCTCGCCGGCCTCGTCGCCGACCAGATCGAATTGCGCCTCGGCTCGATGGCCGCGAGCGAGCGCCAGGCCGCGCTGGAGGAGAAGACCGAGCTCCTGAACCTAACCGTCGAAAACGTGCAGCAAGGCGTCGCCCTCTTCGATCCGGACCTCCGCCTCAATCTCTGCAACGACGCCTTCGTCGAGATGTTCGATTTCCCCCCCGGTTTCGTCCAGCCGGGCGATTATGCCTTCGACCTCATGAAATATGTCGCCGAACGCGGCGATCTCGGCCCCGGCGATCCCGGCGCCATCGTCCATGGCTTCGTCCAATCGATCATGAGCTCGTCGAGCCGCCGTCTCGAAATCGTCCGGCTTAACGGCCGCCACCTCGACATCTGCCGCAACACCGTCGCGGGCGGGCGCTTCATCATGACCGCGTCGGACGTGACGCAGGAGCGGCAATTGGCGCAGATGAAGGACGATTTCGTGGCGACCGTCAGCCATGAATTGCGCACGCCCTTGACCGCCATCGGCGGCGCGATCGGCCTCCTCGCGGGCGGCGCCGCCGGCGCCTTGCCGGACAAGGCGCGCAATCTCATCGATCTCGCCAAGAAGAATAACGACCGGCTGATCGCCATCGTCAACGACCTGCTTGATATGGAAAAGCTGGAATCGGGCCGGACGGAATTCGATTACGCCACCGTCGACCTCGGCGACCTGCTGGTCCAGGTCTGCGAGCAGAATGCGCCTTATGCCGATCATTTCAACGTGCGGCTCGTCCAGGAAAAGGAAGAAGGCCCCCACCGCGTTTCGGCCGACGCCGCGCGGCTGATGCAGGCGCTCACCAACCTCCTGTCCAACGCCGTCAAATTCTCGCCGCCCGGCGGCGCCGTTCGCCTGCGCCTCGCCCGCCATGGCGATACCGCGCGGATCAGCGTCATCGACGAAGGGCCCGGCGTTCCCGCCGCTTTCCGCCCGCGCCTGTTCAAGCGCTTTGCCCAGGCCGACAGCTCGTCGCAGCGCGGCCAGCCCGGCACCGGCCTTGGCCTTGCCATCACCAAGGGGCTGATCGAACGGCAGGGCGGCGAGGTGAGCCTGGACGAGACGGTGAAAAGCGGGGCGACCTTCCACGTCGATCTGCCGCTGATCGACGGCTGAGCATATTCTTTCGGTCCCCGGTGAAAGCCGGGGTCCAGCCGCTCAAACCGCGCCGCTGGGCTCCGGCCTGCGCCGGAGCACGAATGACTAGCCGTCTTCCTCCAACGCCACTTCCAACAGCCGCTCGATGCGCCGCGCGACGTCATGGCGGCACGCGCCTTCGCACACAGTCTCGACGGCCATGACGGACCGGATGATCGCGGTGCCCATCATCACCGCCATCGCCATCGCCGCGCGCTGTTCGGCCCGCTCTCCGCCGATCAAGGCGGCGAGCGGCTCCAGCACGTCGGCGCTGAACGCGCTGCGCACGATGGAGGCGGCGGCGGGAGAAGAGGCCGAGCGCAGGATGATGAGGAGATGCTCCATATTGCCGCACCCCTCGTCCGGCGCCTGCTCCGTCGCCATCGCCGCGAGCCGGGCTGGAAGGCTGGCGGCATCGGCGAGGCCGTCGAGCTTGCCCTCCTTGCCATGGCTGAGAACGGCGCGGAAAAGCCCCTCCTTGCCGCCGAAATAGCGGCTGACGAGCGCGACATCGACGCCCGCATCGCCCGCCACGTCGCGCAGGCCGACATTGTCATAGCTTTCGTTGAGGAAGCGCCGCCACGCCGCCGCGAGGATGATTTCGCGCGTTGCGGCCGCGTTTCGGGCGCGGGGACGATCGTCTATCGGACATGTCACATTTTTGCGGTAGCATGGAATCCCCACGGGTCAACAATCGATGACTTACTGTGTCATCAGCCGTTGACACAATGAACGGCTGTTCATAGTGGGTCATCGCCTGTTGACATTGCAGCGCGAAATCCGGGGCTTTTCGAGGGGTCGTATTCCCTCGTCCGGGGCGCACAGACCGGAAAAAGACGTATGAAAACCAAGATCTTCGCTGCTGCCCTGTCGCTCGCGCTCGCCGCTTGCTCGAACACCGGCGAATCGGCGGGAGGGCCACCGCCCGCCATGCCGGTGACGGTCGCGACTCCGCTCGTGCAGGAAGTCGTCGACTGGGACGATTATGTCGGCCGCTTCGAAGCGATCCAGAGCGTCGAGGTCCGCCCGCGCGCGACCGGCTATCTCCAGGCTGTCCACTTCCGCGACGGCCAATATGTGCAAAAGGGCCAGACCCTCTTCACCATCGACGCGCGCCCGTCGCAGGCGGCGCTCGAGGGCGCCCGCGCCCAGCTCGCCCGCGCCGAAGCGACGCTCGCCAACGCCCGCACCGAACTCGCCCGCTCCGAAACCCTCGCCGCCTCCCGCGCCGCGAGCCAGGAGGAGGTCGAGGCCCGCCGCGCCGCCGTGCGCGCGGGACAGGCCGATGTCGCCGCCGGGCGCGCCGCCGTCCGCGCCGCCCAATTGAATGTCGGCTTCACCCGCGTCGTCGCGCCGATTTCGGGCCGCGTCGGCGAGCGGCTGGTCGATGCCGGCAACAGCGTCGCCGCCGATCAGACGATCCTCACCACCATCGTCTCGACCCAGCCGATCCACTTCGCTTTCGAAGGCTCCGAAGCCCTGCTGCTCAAGTATCAGCGCCAGAACCAGGGCACCGGCGCGGGCACCGAAGTCCGCCTCCGCCTGTCGGACGAAGCGACTTACAGCCGCTCGGGCCGTCTCGATTTCGTCAACAATGCGGTGAGCACCGGCTCGGGCACCATTCGCCTGCGCGCCATCGTTCCCAATCCGGACGGCTTCCTGAAGCCTGGCATGTTCGGCCACATGCGTCTCGCCGGTTCCGCCCCCTATCGCGCCATGCTCGTCCCCGACACGGCCATCGTCACCGACGCCGCGCGCAAGGTCGTCTACGTGACCGCGAAGGACGGCACCGTCGCCGCCAAGCCGGTCGTGCTCGGCCCATTGATGGGCAACCTCCGCGTCATCCGCAGCGGGATCGCGCCCGCCGACCGGGTCATCATCTCCGGCCTCCAGCGCGCCCAGCCGGGCCAGAAGGTCCAGCCCAAGCTCGGCAAGGTGCCGCCGCTTTCCGACACCCCTCCCGCGCAGTCCGAGGGCCTCGCCCCGCCTCCCTCCTCGGCCACGCCGGTCGGCAAAGCGAAGTAAGCGCTTATGAATATCTCAGGCTTCTTCATCGAACGGCCGATCTTCGCGTCGGTCGTCGCGGTGTTCATCACCCTGATCGGCGCCTTCGCCTATCCGCAGCTGCCGCTCGCTCAATATCCGGACATCGCGCCGCCGACGATCACCGTCCAGGCCGCCTATCCCGGCGCGTCGTCCGAAACGCTCGCCGAAACCGTCGCCGCGCCGCTGGAGCAGGAAATCAACGGCGTCGAGAACATGCTCTACATGAGCTCCTCCTCGACCTCGGGCGCGGTCGGCATCACCATCACTTTCAAGCCCGGCACCGATCTCGACGCCGCGCAGGTGCTGGTGCAGAACCGCGTCGCCCTCGCCGTGCCGCGCCTGCCCGATCAGGTGCGCCAGGTCGGCGTCACGGTGAACAAGGAAGCGACCGGCTTCCTCCTGATCGCCGCTCTGACCTCCGAAGATCCCAATCTCGACATCGATTATATCGGCAATTACGCCAATTCGAACCTGCGCGATCGCCTGCTCCGCCTCGAAGGCGTCGGCGGCGTGCTGGTGTTCGGCGGCGGCAATTATTCGATGCGCGTCTGGATCGATCCTGACCGCGCCGCCGCGCGCAATCTGACGGCGGGCGAAATCGTCTCGGCGCTCCGCACCCAGAATGTGCAGGTCGCGGCGGGGTCGGTCGGCCAGCCGCCCTACGCCACCGGCAATCCCGCCTTCGAAGTGCCGTTGCAGGTGCAGGGCCGCCTGTCCGATCCCGCCGAATTCGCCGATGTCGTGCTGAAGACCGACCCGCAAAACGGCGCCATCACCCGCCTGCGCGATGTGGCGCGGGTCGAGCTCGGCTCGCAGGATTACGGCATCGAGGCGCAGTTCGGCGGCAAACGCGGCGTCGCGCTCGCGATCATCCAGCAGCCCGGATCAAACGCCTTGGATGCCGCCGACCTCGTGCTGAACGAGCTTGACGCCGCATCGAAGGATCTGCCGCCCGGCATCTCCGTCTCCGTCCCCTACAACCCGACCGAATATGTCGCGGCGTCGGTCGAGGCGGTGCAGGAAACCTTGTTCGAAGCCGTCCTCCTCGTCGTGCTCGTCGTCATCGTCTTCCTGCAGACCTGGCGCGCGGCGGTCATCCCGATCATCGCCATTCCGATCGCGCTGATCGGCACCTTCGCCGCGCAGCTTGCGCTCGGCTTCTCGATCAACTCGCTCTCGCTTTTCGCGCTCGTCCTCGCCGTCGGCATCGTCGTCGACGACGCCATCGTGGTCGTGGAGGCGGTGGAAAAGCACATCCGCCAGGGCCTTAGCCCCCGCGAAGCCGCGCACCGCACGATGAAGGAAGTCTCCGGCGCCCTCATCGCCATCGGCCTCGTCCTCACCGCCGTCTTCGTGCCGACCGCCTTCGTGTCCGGCATCCCCGGCATCTTCTACCGCCAGTTCGCGGTGACCATCGCCGCCGCCTCGATCATCTCGCTCTTCGTGTCCCTGACCCTCTCGCCCGCCATGGCCGCTTTGCTCCTGAAGCCGCACCGCGAAGGCCATGAGGATGAAGGCCCGCGCTGGATCCGTCCGCTCCGCCGCGCGGGCGCCAGGTTCAATCAGGGCTTCGACTGGCTCGCCGACCGCTATGGCAAGTGGACCGCCAAATTGATCCGCATGACGACGATCATGCTCGTCCTCTATGCGGGCCTCCTGGCGCTCACCGGCTGGCGCCTCGCCGATACGCCCACCGGCTTCATTCCGGAGCAGGATCAGGGCTTCCTGATCGGCGTCGTCCAGCTGCCGCCCGGCTCCTCGCTCGAACGCACGACCGAAGTGCTGAACAAGGCGCAGGCCATCGCCTTCGACACGCCGGGCATCGTCACCGCCGCGTCCTTCGCGGGCCTTGACGGCGCCAGCTTCTCGCAAGCCTCGAACGCGGGCACGATGTTCCTCAAGCTCTCCGATTTCGAAGAGCGGAAGGGCGAGGGCATGAGCGCCAACGCGCTATCGCAGATGCTCACCGGCAAGATCGCCGGCGCGATCGAAAACGCCAACGTCTTCTTCATCGCCCCGCCCGCCGTTCCCGGCCTCGGCAACGGCAGCGGCTTCACGATGATGCTGCAGGACCGTTCCGGCCAGGGCTACAAGGCGCTTGAAGGCGCGACCTTCGCGATGATGGGCGGCGCCTCGCAGATGAAGGAAGTGACGCAAGTCTTCAGCCTGTTCAACACCGGCTCGCCCCGCATCGCGGCGGACGTGGACCGGGAAAAGGCGCAGATATTGGGCGTCCAGCCCGCGCAGGTCTATGAGGCGCTCGGCACCTATTTGGGCTCCACCTACGTCAACGATTTCAACATGCTCGGCCGCACCTTCCGCGTCACCGCGCAGGCCGAACCCTCGGCCCGCGACGACCTTTCCGACGTCGGCCGCCTACAGGTGCGCTCGGCCTCGGGCGGGATGGTCCCGCTCTCCGCCGTCGCGACGCTTCGCTACGACAGCGGCCCCTCGCGCGTCGTCCGCTACAACATGTTCCCGGCGGTCGAGCTTCAGGGCCAGGCCGCGCCGGGCGTGTCGTCGGGCGCCGCGATCCGGGCGATGGAGGGCCTCGCGCGGCAGACCCTCCCGCCCGGCATGACCTATGAATGGACGGGCCTCGCCTATCAGGAGCAGGCGGCGGGCAACACCGCAGTCCTCGTTTTCCTGCTCGCGGTCGTGTTCGTCTTCCTCGTCCTCGCCGCGCAATATGAGGCTTTGACCCTGCCATTGGCGGTTATCCTGATCGTCCCCATGTGTATTCTCGCCGCTTTGCTCGGCGTGAACGTCCGGGGTCAGGACAACAACATCCTGACCCAGATCGGCCTCGTCGTGCTCGTCGCGCTGGCCGCCAAGAACGCGATCCTCATCGTCGAATTTGCGAAGCAGGCGGAGGAGGAAGAGGGGAAGGACCGCTTCGAAGCCGCGGTGCAGGCGGCGGGATCGCGCCTCCGCCCGATCCTGATGACCAGCTTCGCCTTCATCTTCGGCGTGATCCCGCTCGCCATCGCGGTCGGGCCGGGCGCGGAGATGCGGCAGGCCTTGGGCACCGCCGTCTCCTTCGGCATGCTCGGCGTCACCTTCTTCGGCCTCGTCTTCACGCCGCTCTTCTACGTCCTCGCGCGCAAGCTCGGCATCCTCTTCGCCAACTATCGCACCCGCGTGCGCCAACATCCGCCAACTTCCGCCGCGCCTCAGGGAGGAGCCGCCTGATGACCCGCAACCTCCTCGCCGCCCTCGCTTTCCTGGCCCTTTCCGCCTGCGCCGTCGGCCCCGACCACCGCTCCCCGGCCCCCGCCGCCCCGGCCCAAATCTCCTTCGCCGGGGCAACTTTGCCACCTTTCACCCCCGCCGAACCGGCCGGAAAATGGTGGACCCTCTACGCCAATCCGACCCTCGATTCCCTCGTAGAACAGGCCCTCACCGCCAACACCGACCTGCGCATCGCGGCGGCGAACCTGCGGCAGGCGCGTGCCGTCCTCCGCGAGACCCGCAGCGGCCGTCTCCCCTCCACCGACCTCTCCGCCTCGGCCAGCTACGGCCGCGCCGATGGCGAGGAGGGCGCGCTCTACGACGCCGGCCTCGACGTCGGCTACCAGGTCGACCTCTTCGGCCGCATCGCCCGCGCCATCGAGGCGGGCCGCGCCGATGTCGGCGCCGTCCAGGCCGCCTACGACCTCACCCGCATCACCGTCGCCGCCGAGACGGCCCGCGCTTATGCCGACGCCTGCAGCGCGGGGCGCCAGCTCGCCGTCGCCCGCCGCACCCTGACCCTTCAGGAGGAAACCTTCGACCTTACCCGCCGCCTGTTCGAAGGCGGCCGCGCCACCGGCCTCGACACCGCGCAGGCGGGCTCCCTCCTCGAGCAGACCCGCGCCGCCTTGCCCACGCTGGAAGCCGCCCGGCGCACGGCCCTTTATCGCCTCGCCGTCCTCACCGGCCGACCCCCCGCCGAATTTCCGGCGGAGGTTGCCGCTTGTGAAACGCCTCCCGTCCTGACCAGTCCGATCCCGGTTGGCGACGGCGCCTCCCTGCTCGCCCGCCGCCCCGACATCCGCGCCGCCGAACGCCGCCTCGCCGCCGCCACCGCGCGCGTCGGCGTCGCCACCGCCGACCTCTATCCGAGCATCAGCATCGGCGGATCGATCGGCTCCACCGCGACCGCGATCGGCGACCTCGCCTCAGGTTCCGCCTTCCGCTTCGGCATTGGCCCACTCATCTCCTGGAGCTTCCCGAACCTCGCCGCCGCGAGGGCCCGCGTCGCCCAGGCCGAAGCCTCGGCGGAAGGCGCGCTCGCCGAATTCGACGGCACCTGGCTCAATGCCCTGCGCGAAACCGAAAGCGCCCTCACCCTCTACGCCAATGAACTGGAGCGCACCGCGACCCTCCGCCGCGCCCGCGACAATGGCGCCGAAGCCGCCCGCATCGCGCGCCTGCGCTACCAGGCGGGCCGCGAGAGCTTCCAGATCGTGCTCTACGCCGAACGGCAACTCGCCCAAACCGAAGCCCTCCTGGCCCAGTCGGAAGCGCAACTTTCCACCAACCAGATCGCGCTGTTCCTAGCGCTCGGCGGAGGCTGGGAGAGCTAAACCAGCCGAACCCAACCTTGGCCTTGTTTGTCCTCACCTGCCAGCATCGCCGCCAGCATCTCCGTGGACTCAACAAGGCGCGGCCCCGGCCGGTTATAGAAATGATGACCATCCGCGACATAGATACGCCTGTCCCGCACCGCCTTGAGTTTCGGCCAAAACGGGTGCGACAAAAGGGGGCCCATGTCGCCCAACGTCTGCGAGATCTGAAACCCGCAGGGCATGAGAATGATCGCGTCCGGATCGGCGGCAGCGAGATCGTCCCACGCAAGCCAAGGCGAATGCTGGCCCGGCGCCGCGAACAGGCTTTCGCCGCCCGCGATGCCGATCAGTTCCGGAATCCAGTTTCCCGCCGCCATGAGCGGCTCAATCCACTCGATCGCCGCGACGCGAAGGCACGAAGGCGTGGGAGCAATCGACGCTAGCCTCGCCTTCAGGCCGTCGATTACCTCCTCGCCATCCGTGCCCAGCGCGACGGCGACATTGCGGAAATCCTGCCACACATCGGCCAGATCGTCGGGCGCGGTCGAGACGAGGATCGGCTTCGTCCCCACCCAGCTGTCGAGCGCGGCCTGAAGATCGTCGGGAGTCACCGCGCAGACCGCGCACTGCGTCTGGGTCAGGATCACGTCGGGCTTCAGCGCCTTCAAAAGATCGGCGTCGACTTCGTATAGGGACAAGCCCTGCTCGACGATCGACTGGACGCGGCGGTCGATCTCGATGGAGCGCAGCCTTTTCTCCAGTTTGGTCGCCGTGCAGACCGGCAGGTCTTGTACGAAGGCCGGAAAGTCGCATTCGTGCGACCGGCCGACCAGATTGCCGCCAAAGCCGAGCGCCACCGCGATTTCGGTGGCGCTCGGCAGAAGCGAGACGATGCGCGGTCTCGCCATCAGGCGAGGCGGAAAGCCGGAAGGCTTCCGAAACGCCCCGGCGCCGTTCGGCGGAGGAGAGCGTAGAAAGCTAATAGCCCCGCCAGCCAAAGCCCCTCATTGACCGCGATCTGAAGGACGATGCGTGGCGCGAACGTCTCCGTGCCACCGATGGTTAGGGCAAGCGCAAAGAGCGAGGTTTCGTAAACGATGAAGCCAAGCCCGGATGCCGCCGCCACCCGTGCCGGAGAAATGCCGGCGCCGGTCAGGCCAGCCCGCCGCGCCACCACCAAGGCGGCAAGGCTTCCCGCGCCCAATGCGACCCCAAACGCCAGCGCATAGGGTGTCCAGGGATAGCCGAGGAGGCCGAAGCCCAATATCTGATTGGTCGCCCAAACGCCCAATACCGCCATGACGGCGGGACCGCGCCGCATTGTCGCGCCGCGACCACCGCGATGGCGACAAATGGCATCATGCAGGCTGCAGCCAGGCTGCCAGCCACTGCTGTGGCGGCGAGAATGAAGGCCCACAGGGTTTCGGATTTGCCGCGATCGGTCATGGCTAGCCTCCCTCAGAAACCGGCCCGAACGCCGAGATAGGCCGCGCGGCCCGGCGTGCGGTAGCTGAACACGTCCTCGTAATCGGCGTCGAACACATTCTCGATGCGGCCGAACAGGCTCCAGCGATCGCTCACGCGATAGTCGGCCGCCAGATTGACGAGGACGTAATCGTCGAGCTTGACCAGGGTCGCGGGAAAGGTCCGGAAATCGCTTTCGTCCGCGGCGCCGTTATAGCGCGCCGTCGCGGTGATGCCCATCCGGTCGTCCAGCCCCTGCCAGCGCACATTCGCGCTCGCGATATGCTTGGGACGGCGGATTTCGCGCGCGCCATTTTCCTTGGCATCCGTATAGGTGTAGGCAAGGTCCACGCGCCACGCCGGGGAGAGGCGGGCATTGGCGAACAGTTCCACGCTCTTCTGGGTCGACTTCGTATCGCGATTGTCCGGAGTCGCTTCGAACGTGGCCGAATAGAGGACGTAGATTTCGTCCTTCAGCGTCGCATCGAAATAGGTCGCCCCAAGGCGGATCGCTCCGGACCTGAGCACGAAATCCGCCCCGATTTCCCATCCTTCCGATTTTTCCGGCTTCAGGTCCGGATTGCCGATAAAGGTGCCAAAATTGCTAGCGAACAATTCATAGAGGGTCGGATTCTTAATTCCGGTGCCAGCCGCTGCGCGCAGATACAGGCCTTCCGCAGCGCGGACGCTGCCCCGCAGGCGCCAGGTGGTCGCGTCACTGAAATGATCGTTATCGTCATGACGCAGGGATGCGCCGAATCCGATCCGGTCTCCGTCGCTCAGGTCATAGAGCCCGACCAGACCGATATTGCCGATCTGACGGTTCAGGTTGCCCGGGCCCGCCGGACCGCTCACCGGGACGTTCTGGAAAGACTCCCTTTCAAGGTCGACGGCGGCGGTCAGGACATGACGGACGTCGCCGCTGCCGAAGCGGAACCGGCTGTCATACGATCCTTTGATGCGGCCGCCCTTGGTCGAAAAGGTGGGACCATCGCCGTCGCGATCTTCACGACGCGTATCGTTGAACTGGGCGGTCAGGCCGTGGGTCCAGCGTCCGTCCAGCATATCGAATTCGCCGCCGACAAGGCCGTACCAGGCGCGGTTGGTATATTCGTCGTCCGTGTCGATGATGAGGCCATAGGTCGGGGATGCGAAATCCCCATCTTCCCTATTCACTTCCGCGTCGGTCCGAGCGTAGCGGAGCACCGCCTTCAGCCGCAGATCGGGCGTGGCCGTGTAAGCGAGCTTGGTGGAAAGCGCGGTCGATGCCGCATCCAGATCGCGCGTGCCGTTCCGCGCCGAGGGCGTGCCGTCCGTGACGTCGAATGCTCCCTGGACGACATAATCGAGCCCGCCAGCTACGCCGCCGGCGCGCGCCGCCCCGCCGACCGAGCCGAACGTGCCGCCTTCCAGGCGGCCCCGCACGCCCGGCGCCTCCGCGCCGCTCGCCGTGATATAGTGAACGACGCCGCCGATGGCGTCCGATCCGTAAAGCGCGCTCTGCTGCCCGCGCAGGATTTCGATGCGCGCGGCTTCATCGGCGATCAGGGTCGCGAAATCGAGTTCGCCGCCGCGATAGGGATCAGCGGCCTCGATGCCATCGATCAGGATGAGCGTATGGTTCGCCTCGCCGCCGCGCAAGCGGATCTGCGTGAGGCCGCCGACCGCGCCCGACCGGCTGACCGACACGCCGGGCACATCGCGCAGCACGTCGGAAATCTGGCGCACCTGGCGGTCCTGCAGCGCCTCTGCGTCGATGACGGTGACGGAACCGCCATAAGTGTTGCGTTCAATCCCGTCGCCGCTCCGCGTGGCGGTAACGATGATCTCCCCATCGTCCGCGAAGGCCGGCGCAGCAGCGAGAAACGCCGCGATCGCGGCGGTGGAAACATAGACAATCTTCATCGAGACATCCCCAAACGTCCGTGCGACATCGGCAGGGAGCATCCGTGCATCATGCACAGCCGGTCGCCCCGGCGAACGGACGAAAGGCCCGCCGGTCGTCCGGTGCGGCCCCCGCCGCACTCATTCGTCGCTCGAACGAGAAGTCCCGTGCCCCGGCCAATCCCTGAGCCAAAGCGAGAGCGACACGCGCCGGTCGGTCTCCTGGCTCACGGGTCATCGCATCGCGCACGCCTTCCCGGGGACATCGCCCCAGTGGCAGCAGCCTTCCTCTTCAGGAATCCGCAGGCGCACGATGCTCGCCGCTCACAGTTACAGGGATAGCCTCAGATCGGGCGGCTGGCGCCCTCCTGCGTTCCCGGTACCGGCACGTCTAACCGGCAAGGATCGTGTCCCGCCGGCGCGCCCTTCCTAGAACCTCCACCTCCGGTTGCCAAGGGCACAGCCGCATCAGCTTTTCAAAGAAGCCCGCGACTTCGCCTTCCTCATCTCCGGTATGCCCGCCAAGGCGTGATGAGCTATGCAGCCATTATTGAAGGCGCGGCTCAACTGACGTCAATTTTCAGGAAGTGGTGCCGCTTAGGTGACTCGAACACCTGACCCCATCATTACGAATGATGTGCTCTACCAGCTGAGCTAAAGCGGCATTTCCATATTCGGAAGCGCGCGCTCTATCAGCGGCTGCGGGCAAAGACAAGCATCCTCAAGAGGCTGCGGTTACCCTTTCTAAACCCCCCGCCTGTAAAGCCGCCGCAGACCAGTCGTGGGGTGGGCAAATGGACGCATTATTGACGTTCGAGGAAGAATGGCTTCCCGTCGATGAAGCGGAGGCAAGCGGCGGGATTGACGCGCTGCTGGGCGGCGGCATGGACGAACGGCGGTTGCACCTGCGCGCGCATGAGCGCTGGGTTTCCGCGCGCGGCGGCCAAGGCTGCCCGACGCTCGCCAGCTTGCTCGGTGAGCGCTCCGACGAATTCGCGCCTTACAGCCTGATCCTCGATTTCTGCGACGGCGCCGATGCGCCGGTGCTGCGTTATGTTGGGAAAAAACTGAGCCATGCCTTCGGTATCACGGGCGAGCCTCTGCTCGCGCGCCTTGCCGCTCATTATGCGCTGATCGTCGAAAGCGAAACGCCGGTCGGCTTCGAGGCGGAACTGGCCAACGGCAAGGGCGGATCAACCCTCTATCGCGGCATATTGATGCCGATCGCCGACGGCGAAGGCCGGGTGACGGCACTCTATGGAGTCATCAATTCCAAGGAGGTCGCGGACAATGCGGCGACCATCACCTTGGCATTGGAAATCGACCAGGCGATGAACGGCGGCAGCCGGTTCGCGGCCGAGGAAGTGTGGGCAGCCCAGCCCTTTCAGCATGCCTGACGGCCTGCGCCCGGCCTGAATATTTCGCTTCTTTTCCCGGCGCGTCGCCTTGCCCCGTCCAGCATCGCAGGGCTATAGGCGCGAGCGACAAAGCGCATGGCGGCGAAATGCCGTGCGCGCCTGGAGCGGACCTGTATGACGTCGAACAGCAAGGGCGCGGACAAAGCCGTCGACCCGTCGATCCTCAATGCCTTCCAGGCCGCGCTGGTGGATGGCGCGCTTCCCGGTGAGGTCAGCGGCCTGGACGGGGAAGCCGTCGAGGACGCCGCCGCTTTCGTCGCCGCCGCTGCGTCGCGCCGCCCCCCCGGCGCCGCCCTCGTCAACCTGGAATCGCTCGGCGGCGAAGTGGGGCAGCGGCGGATGCGCATCGTCATCGTTAACGACGATATGCCGTTCCTCGTCGATTCCGTGGCCGCGGCGATTGCAGCCCGCGGGCTGATCGTCCACCGCCTGCTCCATCCCGTCGTCTGCGTCGAACGCGACGAAGAGGGTCTGCTCACCAGCGTCGAGCCGTTCTGCGAGGACAAGCACCGGCGCGAGTCCGTTATGTATCTGGAAACGGACCGCACCGACGCGCGCGGACGCCGCGATCTCGTCGCCGACCTGCACCGCGTGCTTGCCGACGTGCGGGCGGCGGTGAGCGACTGGCAGAAGCTGCAGGATCGGATGCGGGGCGATGCCGAAGCCCTGTCCGACGAGGAAGGTGCCGCCCTTCTCCACTGGTTCGCGGACGGCGCCTTCACCCTCCTTGCCTATCAGGTCGAGCATTGCGGCCGGGAGCCGTCCGGCCAGCTCGGCCTTGCCGCATTGCCTGGCGCCGACCTGTGGGACAGCCAGAGCTGCGCCGCCGCCATCGCCTATTTCGAAAATGGCGGAACGGCGCCGCTGATCGCCAAGGCGGACCGCATCTCACCGGTTCACCGCCGCGTGCCGCTGGACCTCGTCATCCTGCCAGTCCGCGAGGGTGGCCAGATCGCCGCGATCGGCGTGCATGCGGGCCTTTGGACCAGCCAGGCGCTGCGCGCGCCGTCCGAACAAGTGCCAGTGCTGCGCCGCCGTCTCGACAGGCTGGAGCAGGAATTCGGCTTCGATCCGAAGGGACATGCCGGCAAGGCATTGCGCCATGCCGTCGCTTCGCTGCCGCGGGATCTGCTGGTCAGCCTGCGCTTCGACGCGGTAAAAGAATTGATTGCGACCGCGATGTCGCTCGCCGACCGGCCGCGCCCGATCATGCTTCTCCTCCAAAGCATCCTCAAGGGCCATCTCTTCGCCTTCGTCTGGCTCCCGCGCGAGGAATTGTCGACGGCGCGGCGCAACGCCATCGGCCGCATGATCGAGCAGGCAGCGAGCGGTACGATTTCGAGCTGGTCGGTCGAACTGGGCGACGGCGATCTCGCCCTCATCCGCTATACGCTCGATGTCGACATGGGATCGGCGATGCCGGACGCCGCCGCGCTCGACGCGCGCCTCAACATGATGGTGCGCGGCTGGGAACCCTCGGTCGAGGAAGCGCTGGGCGCGAAGGTCGGTCCCGCGCGTGCCACCCGTCTCGCCCTGGGCTACGTTAACGCCTTCCCCGAAACCTACCGCGCCCGCACGTTGGCGGACGATGCGGCGGAAGACATATTGCGCCTCGCTGGCCTTTCCCGCGAAGGCGCGCGCGACGCCCGCCTTTACAACGGCGCATGCGACCAGCCGCACCAGCTGCGCCTCAAGACATACCGGTTGGGCAGCGTCATTCCGCTGTCGGACGCAGTGCCGGTGTTCGAAAATTTCGGCTTCCGCGTGCTGGAGGAACAGCCCTCCGCGCTCGACGAGGGCCGGATCGGCTACATCCACGACTTCCTGCTCGAAATGCAGGGCGGCGGCGATGCGGGCGAGGTTCTGGCCCGCGCCGCGTCGGTCGAAAAGGCGATCGCCGCCGTGCTGGAGGGCGAGGCCGAGAATGACGTGTTCAACCAGCTTCTCGTCGCCGCCGCCTTGGACCGCCGCGACGTGGTGTTGTTCCGCGCCTGGTTCCGCTATCTGCGCCAGACCGGCCTCTCTTATTCGATGCAAACCGTGGTCGACGCGCTGCGCAAGGCACCCGCCGTCACCAAGGGCATGATCGCCCTGTTTGACGCCCTCCACGATCCCAGAGTCTCTGGCGACCGCGTCCAGGCGGCTGGCGAGGCGGAAGCCGCGATCACGGCGGGCCTTGCCAGCGTCGCCGCGATCGACGACGACCGCATCCTGCGCATGTTCCGCAGCGTCGTCATGGCGACTTTGCGCACCAACGCCTTCGCGGCCGCGAGCCGCGAAGCCTTGGCCTTCAAGCTCGATTCCAGCCTCATCCCCGGCCTTCCCGCGCCCGTGCCGTGGCGCGAAATCTGGGTCTATTCGCCGCGCGTCGAAGGCATCCACTTGCGCGGCGGCCCAGTCGCGCGGGGGGGCCTGCGCTGGTCCGACCGGCGCGACGATTTCCGCACCGAAATCCTCGGCTTGATGAAGGCGCAAGTGGTGAAGAACGCCGTCATCGTGCCAACCGGCGCCAAAGGCGGTTTTTATCCGAAACAGCTTCCCCCGGTCAGCGACCGCGACGCGTGGTTCGCGGAGGGCACGGAATCCTACCGCATCTTCATCCGCTCCTTGCTGTCGGTTACCGACAACATTGTCGAAGGCAAGGTGGTACACCCCGAAGGCGTCACCATCCGCGACGATGACGATCCCTATTTCGTCGTCGCCGCCGACAAGGGCACGGCCACTTTCTCCGATGTCGCCAATGCGATCTCAGCCGCCCATCATTTCTGGCTGGGCGATGCCTTCGCCTCGGGCGGCAGCCAGGGTTACGACCATAAGGCGATGGGCATTACCGCCAAGGGCGCTTGGGTTTCCGTCCAGCGCCATTTCGCCGAAATGGGCGTCGACGTGCAAACTCAGTCCATCAACGTCGTCGGCTGCGGCGACATGTCGGGCGACGTGTTCGGCAACGGCATGCTTCTGTCGAAGGCGATCAAATTGGTCGCCGCCTTCGACCACCGCCACATCTTCCTCGATCCCGATCCCGATCCGGCGAAAAGCTGGGACGAGCGCGCCCGCATGTTCCAGCTTCCCCGCTCGAGCTGGGAGGATTATGACAAGGCCCTGATTTCGAAGGGCGGCGGCGTCTTCGCCCGCACGCTGAAGTCGATCCCGCTGACACCGGAAGTGAAGGCAGCGCTCGGCATTGAGGCAGATGAACTGACTCCAGCCGATCTCATCAGCGCGATCCTGAAGAGCCCAGCCGACCTCATCTGGTTCGGCGGCATCGGCACTTACATCAAGGCGTCGACGCAGAACAATGCCGAGGTCGGCGATCCTGGAAATGACGGCCTGCGCGTCAATGCGAGCGAGTTGCGCGCCAAGGCGGTCGGCGAAGGCGCCAACCTTGGCGTCACTCAAGCCGCGCGCATCGAATTTTCCGCGCGCGGCGGCCGGATCAACACCGACTTCATCGACAATTCGGCGGGTGTCGACTGCTCCGACAATGAAGTGAACATCAAGATCCCGCTGAACCGCGAAATGGCCGAAGGACGCCTCGCCGAGGCGGACCGCAACGCCCTGCTCGCAGCGATGACCGACGCGGTGGCGCATCTGGTGCTGGAGGACAACCGCCTCCAGACCCTCGCTCTCTCCATCGCCGAACGCGGCGGCGCGGCCGCACTACCCGCCTTCGTCAGGGCCATCGAAATATTGGAGGAAGCAGGCCGCCTCAATCGCAAGGTCGAGGGGCTCGATACCAACGAAAATCTCCTTCGCCGCGCGCAAGACAATCGCGGCCTCACCCGGCCCGAGCTCGCCGTCTTGCTCTCCACGTCGAAGATGGCGCTTCAAGCCGCGATCGAGCGTGGCAATCTGGCCGAGGATCCGACGATGGAAGGCGACCTGATGGCCGCCTTTCCGCCGCTGATGCAGGAGAAGCACCCCCAGGCTATCCGCGAGCATCGCCTGCGCTGCGAGATCATTGCGACTAAGGTCGCCAACCGCTTCGTCAACCGCATGGGCATTCTCGCCCCATTCGCGCTGACGGAGGAGGAAGGGGCGTCTTGGGCACAGGCGGCGGCGGCCTTCGTCGCGGCCGAGCGGCTGTTCGACATGCCTCGTTTGTGGGCCGATATCGACACGCTGGCGGTGCCCGAGGCGGTGCGCCTCGCTTTGTTCGACGAAGCGGCTAAGGCGCTGCGCTTCCACGTCTCCGACATCATCCGCTGCACTGCGCCCGACGCGCTGCCCGGGGAAATGGTCGCGATGCTGGAGCCGGGCCTCAAAAAGCTCGATGCGGCGGTCAATGACCTGCTCCGCGATGAGGCGCGCGGTCAGGCCGGCGCCCTTCACGAGCGCATCGCTGCGCCCGGCGTCCCGGCTGACATAGTCGATCGCATCGTCCGCCTGTTCGAGATGAATGGCGGCGTCGGCATCGCCGCCTTGGGTCAACGCCAGGGCGTCGACGAGGTGGCGCTAACCCAGGCCTATACCAAGCTTGGCGAAGCGCTTGGCCTCGACTGGGCGCAGAGCGCGGCCAACCGCTTCCACGCGACCGACCAATGGGAACGGCTGCTCACCGCCGGCCTCGCCCGCGATTTCGAGCAATTGCGCCTCGATTTCCTGGAACGCGGCGGCAAGGATCCGCACCTGGCGGTCGACAAGTGGGTCTCCACGCACGCCGCCCGCATCGAGCAATTCCGCCACCTCGTCGACCGCGCCCGCACGGCGTCGGTCACGACATCGGCCATGCTCGCCCAGATCGCGACGCAAGCAAGGGTGTTGCTGGCCAGATAATGACCGTCCCTCCGGCGAAATCCGGAGTCCGGCGCCGCCATTGAACGACCGGACTCCAGCTTCGCCGGAGCACCTCTCAGCCGATCACTCCGCCGGAGCGGCCGCCAGTTTCGCTTTCTTGCGGCGCGCCAGATCGCCGCGCCATGTGCGCGTGTTGAGCCACATCATGATGCCGGTGACGCCGAGGATTGCCGGGATGATGCCGCCCAGGAAAATCACGACCTGCCACACCACTCCCATGCCGGTGCCGTCATGCCAGCGTCGCATCGTGCGAGCGATGGTTTCCGGGCGCGGTGGCTTGGGTGGCGTCACCTCCCCGCCCGCATCCGCGATTTCGACCTCAGCGGGGCTGCCCTCGCGCTCATAGGCGACTTTCCAGTCCGGCGTCTTTTCGGTCGGCCAGGTCAGAGTGAGAATAGCGCCAGTCGCGTGCGCCGACGCGGCTTGCACGACGGCTTCCGGAGTCATTGCGGGCGCGGCGAGCGGCGCGGAGGGTGTGGGCCGCCCGCCCTTTTGCGCGGGCGCGCCCGACAGCGGCCCGAAGAAGCCCGGAAAGGAAATCCACATGCCGGTGAAGGACAACATGGCGAGCGGAATGGCGATCCAAAAGCCGGTTTGATGATGCAGGTTGGCGCTGAACCTGGGCTGCCGATTCCACTTGAAGCCCTTTTTCACGCTGCCCGACACCGGCCACCACAGCCAGATGCCGGTGAGCGAAGAGATGAGCATGAACACACCGACCCAGCCGACGATCTGACGGCCCATGCCCGGCACCATCAAGCTGCCATGGAGGACGTGGAGGAAGCGAACAGCGCCCGCATTGCTCGGCGCGCTGTCCAGAATCTTGCCCGTCGCGGGATCGAGCCAAACCTGGGTGCGGACCGGCGGGCCCCCGCGCGCGGCGCCTTCCCGGGTCGGGGCCATGGCGGTGACGACCACCGGCCCTTCACCCTGTTCGGGATAACGGATCACGCTGACCCGTTCGCCGGGCTTCAGCACGGGCGTGGCGGCCTCGGCATATTGAGACGGAGTCAGCCGCGCCTCGGACGAGGTGACCGCATAGCGGCCGGGATTGAGCGTTTCGTCGAGCCAATCATGCCAGACCAAGGCAGCGCCGGAGATCGAGATCGGAACGATCAGGACGGCAAGCAGGATGCCGATCCATTTGTGGAAGGAGAACCACAAATTGCGGAGCCGGAGCTTCGCCGATGTCGCCATGAGGTTACCTCTTCAGATCAGCAGTCCGCCCAGCGGCGGAGGAGATTGTGATAGACGCCGGTCAGCTGGATGATCGCAGGATCGTCCTGGCCGCGATCGGCGGCGATGGCCTGGATCGATCGGTCGAGATCGAAGAGCAAAGTCCGCGCCCCATCGTCGCGCACCATCGACTGAATCCAGAAGAAGGACGCGACCCGCGCGCCCGACGTCACCGGCTCGACACGATGGAGGCTGGAGGCAGGATAAAGAATCATGTGCCCGGCAGGCAGCTTCACTTTGTGGGCGCCGAGATTGTCCTCCACCACCAGCTCGCCGCCTTCATAGCTGTCCGGATCGGCGAGGAAGAGCGTGGCGGAAAGGTCGCTGCGCACCTTAAGGTCGCTGCCCCGTTTCAAGCGCACCGCATTGTCGACATGCGTGCCGAACCGCTCGCCGCCCTGATAGCGGTTGAAGAGCGGCGGGAAGACCTTGAGCGGCAACGCGGCAGCGATGAACAAAGGCGACTTGCCGAGTGCGTCGAGCACGATCGCACCTGCCCGACGCGCAGCATCCGAATTTTCCGCAAGCTGCATGTTCTTCTTGGCGAGCGCGGACTGATGGCCGGACGTCTCGTTCCCGTCCACCCATTCGCCCGCATCGACAATGTGCCGCACCTCATCCAGCTGGCCGGAGTCGAGCAGGTCGGGGATCGCGAGCATCATGATATCTGTCCTAGATCAACCCAATGATGCTGGCCAGTTCCCTGGCGCAGACCGGGGTCCAGCATACTGCGCCACTGGGCTCCGGCCTTCGCCGGAGCACAATTCCCCTCAAAAACTATAGAATAGGCTCAGCACCGCCGACCGGTCCTCGCCCGGCACTGCCCAGCCACCGGTAATGGCGCCGCTCGTCGCATTGATATTGTTGCGGATATTGGTGAAATAACGCTCGTTCGTCAGGTTCTGCACGTTGAGCTGCGCGGTAAGGCCGTTGCCGAAGGCATAGGACAGGAAGGCGCGGTGGATGAGGTAATCGTCCGAACGATATTGCATCCGATTGTTCGCCGTCGGGGCATGGAGTGCGAAGCTGCCCTGATAGGTGAGGCCGTAGCCGATCTCCAATCCGAACGGCAGGCGATAGCTGGTGAACAGGCTGCCCGCATGCTTCGGCACCTGCACCAATTCGCTCCCTTTCTGGGGATCGCGGATATCGGCGGTATTGGCGCAAGCGGTGCTGGGATTGTCGAGGCAATAATTCGACACGCCCTGCAGAACTTCGCTATCGAGATAGGTGTAGTTGGCGAAGACGGTCCAGTTGCGCCCGATATTGCCCGAAGCCCCGAGCGCGATCCCGTCGACGCGGCTGCGGCCGTCGAGGACTGGAAGGGCGCCAACGATCGGATCGTTGCTCGGCACGCGATAATTGGTGCGCTCGTTGCGGAAGACCGATGCGGTCAGCTGCAGGCGGCGGCCGAACAGATCGGCCTTGGCGCCGACTTCGTAATTGCGGGCGGTTTCCGGATCGACGGCGCAGGGATCCTGCGGCCCACCACCGCCGGTGACGATCGTGCCGCAGCCGAGGCGGACGGTGGCGGAGGACGGCGTCTTGGAATTGCCATAGCCCGCATAAAGGCTGACGCTCCGCACCGGCTTGAACACCGCGCCGAAGCGGTAGGAAAGGAGATCGTCATCGCTCCGTTGCACCGCGAAGGAGGGGATCGTGTTTCCGGGCGGATTAAAGGCGAGCGGAATAGAGCGAAATTCGCCCACGACATTCTCGTAACGTACAGCCGCGTTCAGTTCGAACATCGGCCCGATCTCAAGATTATCGAACAGATAAATGGCTTTGTTCCGGTTCTCCCCGCGCGAGCGCGCCGTTTCCGTATAATTGATCGGGCCGGTATAGAGCGTATCGGGGTTCGCGATCTCAATCATCGGCGGAATGATCGCGGCACCCGCTGCGTTGCGCAGCAACGAGGCTTGGGTAAGGCGATAATCTTCCCAAGCAAATGACATGCCCACGACCAGAGTGTTGTGCAGCCCGCCGGTCGTGCCGGTGACAAAGGTCAAGTCGGTCTGATTGTGGAGCAGCTGGCTCTCCTGATCGCGCATCATTCCGCGAGGGCCGGTGGCAGGCTGGAAGAAACCGCGCGGCACTGTCACTGTCACGTTGCGGATCGGAGCATCGTTCACCGACACATTGCTCAGTGTGACGCGGCATGCCGCGCCCTGCATATCATTCGGTCCCGCCGAAACCGGCTGCAGCCCGGTTGCTTCAAGGCAGAATGTCCCCTGCGGCGAGCTGGTGACGCTGCGCTGGCCGACGCGCTGCCAGCGGGTAAGATTGCGGAGCGACAGGCTCTTCGAAAAATCATGCTCGAAGGTCGCGGTCAGGCGATCGACGACGATGTTCTGATCGTCGAGGTTGCGGTAGCCGAAATAATCGCTGTCGTCGGCTTCTTCGAGCGGGCCGTCATTCAGCTGGTTCTTGAAATAAGGAACGCCGTAGACGGGAATATTGTCGTCCTCCTGGTGGAGGTAGGCGAGCGTCAGGCTGGTCGGCGTGCCGATGCCAAGGGTGACGGCAGGCGCCAGGCCCCAGCGCTTGTTCTTTTCGACATCGCGGCCCGGAATATCGTTGCGGTGCGCCATGGCGTTGAGCCGAAACGCGACGAAGTCGTTGACGCGCATGTTGCTGTCGACCGTGCCGCGCCAGTAATTGTCCGTGCCGACGCCAGCCTGGACGATGGTGAGATCGTCGGCTTGCGGTACCTTCGACACGATATTCACCGTGCCACCCACCGATCCGGAGCCGTTGAACACGCTGTTCGCGCCGTTGAAGACCTCGATCTGCTGCAGGTTGAACGGATCGGTGCGGCTATATTGCGCGCTGTCGCGGACGCCGTCCTGCGTGATGTCGTTGCTCGCCGCGAAGCCGCGCAGGTTGATGCTGTCGCCATAGCCCCCGCCGCCCTCACCCGCGCCGAAGGTGATGCCCGGGATGGTCGAGAGCGCATCGCGCAGGGTGAGAAGGTTCTGCTTGCGGATCGTCTGGTCGCTGATCACCGTCACCGTCTGCGGCGTATCGAGCAGAGACTGCACGGCCTTGGGCGATTCAAGCTCCTTCGCCTCCAGAGCACCAGTGACGATGATCGACTGACCCTCGGCATCCCGCGCGACATTGCTCTGAACGACACCCTCTTCCGCAAGCGCGGGCGCGGTGAAGCTGACGCAAGTGAGGGCCAGAAATGCAGGCATGGCGGTGCGGGCAGTGGAATGCGACACGATGGACTCCCTTTGTTACGGGGAGCTCTATTGCGAGTCATTCGCAGCGTCAACCGCTATTGCGAGACATTCTCATCTTGCAGGCGGTAGAACAACCATGAGCGGATTGCGCTACCCAGATTGGGCGGTTGCGGCGTTTCAAGGCGCAACGCATCGATACGGGCAACCAGCGCATTGAGCGGCAGGCCTTCGGCTTCCGCAGCGCGCCGCAGCGCGGCCCAGAACAAAGGTTCGAGACTGATCGACGTCGCATGCCCCGCGATCATCATCGATCGTTTGACCGGACCGGCGAAAAGGGGCGGTGGGATCATTTACAGCTTCCAACGTCACTCCCGCGAGAGCGAGAGTCCAGATGAGGATCGAGCCTTATCGCTGGTCCGGGCCTGGATTCCCGCCTTCGCGGGAATGACGGCGAAGAAGGAACTTGGCCACCCATCAATACATATGCTGGCCGCCATTGATCGACAGCGTCGAACCGGTGACGAAGCCCGCATCCTCGACACAAAGGAAAGTGACCCCGCGCGCAATCTCTTCGGCGCGGCCGAGGCGGCCCACCGGGATGCGAGCCACGATCTTGCCCAGCACGTCTTCCGGCACGGCGGCGACCATGTCTGTGTCGATATAGCCGGGCGCGATGGCGTTGACGGTGATGCCGGCGCGGGCGCCTTCCTGGGCCAGCGCCTTGGTGAAGCCGTGAATGCCCGACTTGGCGGCGGCATAGTTCACCTGGCCGTACTGGCCCGCCTGACCGTTGATCGATCCGATGTTGACGATGCGGCCATATTTGCGGGCGTTCATGCCGTCCCACACGGCCTTGGCCATGTTGAAGCAGCCGCCAAGGTTCACGTCGATGACATCGTCCCACATATCGCGGCTCATCCGCTTCATCGTGCCGTCGCGGGTGATGCCGGCATTGTTGACGAGGACCGCGACCGGCCCGAGCGCCGCCTCGATGCGGGATACGCCATCGACGCAAGCGTCGTAATCGCCGACATTCCACTTATAAGCGGCAATGCCGGTGCGCGCGGTAAAGTCCCGCGCCTTGTCGTCATTGCCCGCATAATTGGCGGCGACGGTCAGGCCCATGTCCCGAAGCGCGAGGCTGATCGCCTCCCCAATGCCGCGCGTTCCGCCCGTGACGATTGCCACCTTTGTCATCCAGCCTCTCCCTCTTGATCATGGGATATTCTTATGAAGCGGGGAGCCATCCCGCAAGTTCGCGCGCCAAAATGCTGCGCAGCATTTCAACACCCGGGCTGCTGTCGTTGAGGCAGGGCAGATAGGCGAAATCCGTGCCACCGGCCGCCAGGAACCCCTCTTTGCCGCGTATCGCCAGCTCTTCCAGCGTCTCGAGGCAATCGGCCGAAAAACCCGGCGCGACGAGCGCCACCTTGCGAATGCCGCGCCCCGGCATGGCGGCCAGCGTGGCGTCGGTCGCTGGCTCCAGCCACTTCGCGCGACCAAAACGCGATTGAAAGGCGACTTGGATCTCCCGCCCCGTCGCTTCCGAAAGGAGCCGCGCCGTCTTGCGGCAATGACAATGATAGGGGTCGCCCAGCTGCAAGGTCCGTTCCGGCATGCCGTGGAAGCTTGCGAGGATCGCATCGGGTGCAAAATCGAGTTTTTCCAGCGCACTCTCCAGCGATGCCTTCAGTGCCGCGATATAAGCCGGATCGTCATGATAAGGCGGCAGCGTACGGATCGCGGGCTGCCAGCGCATCGCGGCGAGCGCTGCAAAGGCGGCGTCGTTGGCGGTCGCCGTCGTCGCCGCGCAATATTGCGGATAGAGCGGCGCGATCAGGATGCGTTCGCATCCCTGATCCTTCAGCGCCGCGATCCGTTCGCCGATCGCCGGGCGGCCGTAGCGCATGGCATGATCGACGATCACGCTTTCTCCAAATGCTCCCTTCAGGGCCCCCGCCTGCCGCCTTGTGATCGCGGCGAGCGGAGAGCCGTCCTCGCTCCACACCTGGGCATAGGCATGGGCGGATTTCTTCGGCCGGACGTTGAGGATGATGCCGCGCAGGATCGGCTGCCAAAGAAAAGGCGGAATCTCGACTACGCGCCGATCGGAAAGGAATTGCCGCAGATAGCGGCGTACCGCTCCCGCTTCAGGTGCGTCCGGCGTGCCGAGGTTGACGATAAGGACGCCGATCCTGGGCGACGGAATTGCGGGATGATCCTGGAATTTGGCCATCAGCCGGCTCCAAGCTGGAGGGGAAGGGCGCGCAGCCGCTGGCCGCTCGCGGCGAAGATCGCATTGGCAAGCGCGGGCGCGGCGAGCGGCACCGCAAGCTCGGTCGCGCCGCCCGGCTCATCCCCGCTGTCCACGATTTCCACCATAATGTCCGGCGCGCGGTCGAGACGGGGGAAATCCAGTCCGACAAGGGTGCGCACCGTCGGCAAGCCGTCCTCAAAGGCGATCGGCCGGGCGAGCGCGGCGGCGATGCCATAGATGATGCCGCCTTCGATTTGCTGGCGCAGCAATTCGGGATTGACGATCCTGCCGCAATCGACGGCGCAAACGGCGCGCTCCACGCTCACGCGCCGTCCCTCAGCGACCTTAACCTCGACCAGCAAGGCGGCATGCGACCCATAAGCGCTGTGGCACGCAATGCCCATCGAACCGCCCGCGACGCCACCGTCCCAGCCGCCCAGGCTCGCCGCGGTCGTGAGAACGCGTGCCAGGCGCGGATTGTCGCCAAGCATGGTCATGCGGAAGGACAGGGGTTCAACGCCCACCTGGCGCGCAACCTCGTCGATGAAGGATTCGACGAAGAAGGTGTTGGCGCCGCGGGCGCCGGAGCGCCACAAACCGGTCGGGATGCGCACGTCCACCGGCACATGATCGATCAGCACGGTGGGGATTCCATAGGGCGGCGCGGCGCCCGCGACGGCCGATGCATCGGCCCCTGCGGCATCGCCGCCTTGCCCGGTTTTCAACCGCTCCGCCGTCTGAAGCGCCGTCGCGGGCGCCGCAATGCGGGCGGAAAAGGCGGCGATGCGCCCGCTTTCTCCCATGCGCGTTTGCAGGCGGGCCAAAGCGGGCGGGCGATAGCGATCCTGCGTCATCTCCTCGAGCCGCGACCAGCTGAGCTGCACCGGTTTCCCAACCTGCATCGCCATCACCACGGCTTGCTCGACAGCCAGCGTTTCGAGCTTGCGGCCATAACCGCCGCCGATCGGCATCGGATAAAGGGTTACTTTCTTCTCCGGCACTCCTGCGGCGCGCGCCGCCGCCGCACGGGCAAGGCCCGGCGCCTGTGCCGGTGCCCATACCTCGATCCGGCCGCCTTCCATGCGCGCGGTGGCGCAAAGCGTTTCCATTGGCACGGTCGCGGCGGGACCGGCGCTGTAATGAGCGGCAAAACCGGTGCCGCCGATGAAAGCCTGATCCGCATCGCCTTGTTCGATAAAGCGGCTCGGCTCGCCCGCCTCCATGGCTTCGGCCAATGCCGCATCGGCATCCGCGCTGGACACGAGCCCGGCGGTTTCGAAAACCGGCTTCATCGCCTCGACCGCACGATTGGCCGCCCACCAGTTCGTCGCGACCGCGCCCGCCCAACGCGGATTTTCGAACAGGGCGCGGACGCCGGGCACGCGCTCCGCCGCTTCGCGGTCGACCCGTTCCAGCCTGCTGCCGCCGGGAGGGCCGGCGCGGACCGCGCCAAACAGCATGCCGGGCAAACGCACGTCGCCCGCGAAACGCGCGGAGCCGTCCACCTTGGCGGGCACGTCGATGCGCGGCAGCGGCCGGCCGGTCAGGCGGTTTTCCTGTCCCTCCCGCATCGGCAAGTCGCCCGGCACGTCATATCCGCTCGCAGCCTCCGCCAATTCGCCGAAGGACAGGCGCGTCCCCTTGTGCAGCGCGAATCCGTCTGCCGTTTCCACCTCCCGCCAATCCACGTTCCACCGCTCGGCGGCTGCCTTGCACAACAATGCGCGCGCCGCGGCCCCCGCTTCGCGCAACGGTGTTTCGAAAGCCCGAACGGAGGTCGAGCCGCCGGTCATGACGATGCCGTTCCGGTCCCCAGAGATCCACGATCCTTCCTCATCCTCCGACAACAGCCGGTTGGAATAGAGGGGACTGAGCGGCGCGGGTTCGACGGCCACCGTCCGCCAGTCGGCACCCAGCTCGTCGGCCAGGATCTGCGGCAAAGCGGTATAGACGCCCTGCCCCAATTCCATCTGCGGCACGGCGACGATCACGCGTCCATCCGAGCCGATCTTCAAATAAGCGTTGAAAATCGACTCACCGGGCGCTGCGCGCAGGCTGGTTTCCGCCGCGCGGGGCCATAGCCGCCAGGCGAGGATCAGCCCGGCGCCCGCGCCGCCGCCAACCAGCAAGGTGCGCCTGCTGACGCCGGTTCCCGCCTTCTGTTTCGCCATCAGCGCCTGATAGAAAGAAGCCGCGCCGCGCGCCACATCAATGTCAGGCCGCCGCCCTGGCGCGATAGGCGTCCCTCAAAACGACCTTGTCGATCTTGCCGGTGCCGAGCTTGGGCAAAGGTTCGTCCACGAACCAGAGGACAGCCGGAATTTTGAACCTGGCGAGACGCTGTTCCAGAAAGACGCGCAGCCCTTCCTCATCCAGCCCCTGCCGGTGCTCGCAATAGACGACGGCGCCGGGCACTTCGCCCAGCCGCTCATCGGAAAGTCCGAACACCGCCGCTTCCGACACGGCCGGATGGGCGTAGATGGCGGCCTCCACTTCCTGGCAGCTGATATTCTCGCCGCCCCGGATGATGATGTCCTTCTTGCGATCGACGATGAACAAATATCCGTCCTCGTCGAGATAGCCGATATCGCCGGTGCGGACATAGCCGTCGGGCGTGAACAGGGTCGCCGTCGCTTCCGGATTGCGCCAATAGGCATGGATGTTGCCCGCCCCGCGTATGCCGATCTCGCCGCGCTCCCCTACGGGCATATGGCGATCCTCCGCTCCGAAGATGGCGACTTCGACCAACGGTGCTTGCGCGCGGCCCGTGGACGCGGGCTTCGCCGCATAATTGGACCAGAAATTGCCGCACCCCGTGGCGTTCGTTTCGGTGAGGCCATAGCCCAAGGCGGGCTGCGCGGTTGCGAAACTCTCCTGCAGCCGTTTCACATGCGCCACCGGCCGCGCCGCGCCGCCCGCGGCGATGTCGGTCAGGGACGAAAGATCATATTTGTCGCGGTCCGGATGCTGCATCAGTTCCAGGCTCATCGTCGGCACGCCGACGAAATAGGTGACCGTCTCCTGCTCGATCAGGCGCAGCGCCTCTCCCGCATCCCATTTGGGCATCAGGACCAGCCCGCGCGCGATGACGAAGCTGTTCAGCATCACCGGCACCTCGCCCGTGACGTGGAAGAGAGGCACGCAGACTAGGGTGCGCGGCGGATTGACCGGCGGGCGCCCTTCGCTTTCCAATATCCCCTTCAGACAGATGAGGCTGATCGTATAGGCGTAAGTCGCGTTGCAGACGGCGCGGTGCGTCGACACGGCGCCTTTCGACAGACCCGTCGATCCGGACGTAAAGAGAATGGTCGCGTCATCCTCCGGCGACACGTCGGGCAGCGCCGCATTCTCGCCGTCTCGATCCAGCACCGGCGCCATGGCTCCCTCGATCGGCTGGTCGATGTGCAGCGTCAGGATCGCACCCGCAACCCCGGTTGCCGCGATCCGGGCAGCACGCGGCGCATCCGCGAGGACAAGAACGGGCTCGGTGAGGGCAAGGCCATGCGCCAGCTCGTCCGCCTGCCACCAGCCATTGATCAGCACCGCGATCCCGCCTGCCTTCACGACCGCGATGTAGGAGACGATCCAGGCGGTGCAGTTGCGCATCGCGATGGCGACGCGGTCTCCCTTCTTGACTCCATGACCGCCGATCAGCGCCTTCGCCACGCGCGTCGCGACGGCGTTCAGCTCCGCGAAGGTCAGCCGCTCGCCGTTCGAAATTACACCGATCGTGTCGGCATTCAGCGCACAAAAGGCGTCGAAGAAAGCGGGCAAGGTCTGCGGAAAATTCTGGACGATGGCACGCCCATTGTCGTCGCGGCCGATCTGGATCGGGCCGCCGGGGCCGGTCACCGCGTCGAGGACGGTTTCGAACTTTAGGTCGAGCGCGCTCGGCATCCTTTCCAATCCTCGCTCTTTTCGTTTTGATTCACGCTCACTATGAGGGCTGAAAGCCCAAGGGGGAAGCCTTGATACTGACATCACTTTCAGCAGCGGTCATCGACGCCTCGTCCGGGATACGCTGGGACGGCCTGGGCCTCGACCCGATTGCGCTCGACCTCGGCTTCTTTCAGCTTCGCTGGTATTCGCTCGCCTATCTCGCGGGCATCGTGTGCGGCTGGTGGTACATGCTGAAGCTGATCGACCGGCCCGGCGCTCCGATGGCGCGGCGGCATGTCGACGACCTCGTCTTTTTCGTTGCGATCGGCGTTATCCTAGGCGGGCGCCTCGGCTATGTGCTTTTCTACCGGCCCGAATATTATATAGCGAACCCGGCGGAAATTCCCCAGCTCTGGGACGGCGGCATGTCCTTCCACGGTGGCGTGATCGGCGTGTCGCTCGGCCTTCTTTACCTCGCGCGCAAGCATGGCCTCAACTGGCTGCGCGTCCACGATTATGTCGCCTGCTGCATTCCCTTCGGCCTCTTCTTCGGCCGCCTCGCCAATTTCGTGAACGGGGAACTTTGGGGGCGCGAGACGCATGTGCCGTGGGCGGTTGTCTTTCCCGGCGGCGGCGATCTGCCGCGCCATCCCAGTCAGCTTTACGAAGCGGGCCTTGAAGGCATCGCCCTTGGCCTCATCCTCTGGTTCCTGTTCTGGAAGACCGACGCCCGCTATCAGCCGGGCAAGCTCGTCGGCACTTTTCTCCTGGGTTACGGCATCAGCCGCTTCCTCGTCGAACTGGTGCGCCAGCCCGATGCGGGCCTCGAACATCTCGCCTGGGGCCTTTCCATGGGCCAGACCCTCACCGTGCCGATGATCCTCGGCGGCCTCTATCTCATCGTCACCGCCAAGGGCCGTCGCGAACGGGTGGAGCCGATCGCAGGCGGCGAGAGCATCGCCTGAGCCCTGTCTTCGTTCTCCCGGACGATGACTGTCGAAGAGAAGCTCAAGCGCCTGATCGCCGCCAACGGACCGATTTCGGTCGCGCAATATATGGCCGAGGCGAATGCGCATTATTATGCGACCCGCGATCCCCTCGGCGCGGCGGGCGATTTCACCACCGCGCCGGAAATCAGCCAGATGTTCGGCGAACTGATCGGCCTCTGGCTCGCCGACCTGTGGCTTCGCGCCGGGCGTCCGGAGCGCGTGCATTATGTCGAGCTTGGTCCGGGGCGCGGCACGCTGGCTGCCGACGCCCTGCGCGCGATGAAAGGCGCGGGACTCCAGCCGACCGTCCACTTCGTCGAGACCAGCCCCATGTTGCGCGCCGCGCAGAAGAGGCGGGTTCCCGGTGCGATTTGGCACGATCATGTCGACTCTCTGCCCGGCAACGACCCGCTGCTGATCGTCGCCAACGAATTTTTCGACGCGCTTCCAGTGCGGCAGCTCGTCCGCATGCCCGATGGCTGGCGCGAGCGGATGATCGGCGTGGAGAATGATGCCTTTCTGCCCGCCGTCGGGCCTCCCGTTCCGTATGGCGCGATCCCCGAAATGCTGCGCAGCATGCCGGTCGGATCGATCCTCGAAACGTCCCCTGCATCGGTCGCTATCATGCGCGCGCTGGCGGAGCGGATCGCAGCGCAAGGCGGCGCGGCTCTCGTCGTCGATTACGGACACCAACGCACCGGCATCGGCGATACGCTGCAATCCGTGCGCGGTCATGCTTATGCCGATCCCTTCGCGGAACCCGGCGGACGCGATCTCACCGCCCATGTCGATTTCGAGGCGCTTGGCGATGCCGCCCGGGCTGGCGGGGCGCGGGTTTCGGCTGTGCAAACGCAAGGCGCGTTCCTGACTGCAATGGGCATTGATTTGCGCGTCAAGGCCCTCAGCCGTGCCGCCCCAGAACGCGCCGAAGAAGTCGAAGTCGCGCGTCACCGCCTTGTCGCGGAGGACGAGATGGGCAGCCTGTTCAAGATCATGGCCGTGACCGCGCCCGGTTGGCCCGAGCCGGAGGGCTTCGCATGACCGGCATATCCTATCGCATGGCCGGGACGGCGGATGCCGCGATGCTCGCATCGCTCGCGCGGCGCACTTTCACCGAGACTTTCGGCCATCTCTACAAGCCCGAAGACCTTGCCGCCTTCCTGGAAAGCCATAGCACGGAGCGCTGGGCCGAAGAGCTGGCCAGCCCCGGCTTCGCGGTCCGCATCGCGCTTTCCGAAGGGGAAGCGGTCGCCTTCATCAAGATCGGCCCGCCGACCCTGCCCTTCACGCCCGTGGGGCCGTCGATCGAGCTGCGCCAGTTCTACGTGCTGAAGCCTTGGCAGGGCGCGGGCATCGCACCGGCCTTGATGGACTGGGCGATCGGCGAGGCGCGGCGACGCGGGGCGGAACATCTTTACCTCTCCGTCTTCACCGACAATCACCGCGCGCGGCGCTTCTATGCGCGCTATGGTTTCACCGAAATCGGCCCCTATGCATTCAAGGTCGGCACTCATGTCGACGAGGATATCGTGATGCACCTCGCATTGGAGGCGCGGCCATGACCGTGGAAGCGATCCGCTCGAAACTGCTGGACGGCATCCCGCACGGTTTTCTGGGCCGGCGCGGCGGCGTGTCGAAAGGGCCGTGCGCGGGCCTCAACGCCGGCTTCGGCAGCGGCGACGATCCGGCGGCGGTGGCGGAAAACCGGCGGCGGGCGGTGGAGGCGGTGGCGCCGGGGCGACGGCTGGTTTCCGTCTATCAGATCCATTCCGCCATCGCCGTTCCGGTGAGCGAACCCTGGGGTGACGATGCCCGGCCAGAAGCCGATGCCCTCGTCACCAATCGCCCCGGCCTCGCGCTCGGCATCGTCACGGCGGACTGCACGCCCGTTTTGCTCGCCGACAGGCACGCCGGAGTTATCGGCGCCGCGCATGCGGGATGGAAGGGGGCCGTCGGCGGCGTACTCGAGGCGACGATCGCCGAGATGGAGAAATTGGGCGCCCGGCGCGAGGCCATCGCCGCCGCCGTCGGCCCGACCATCGCACGCAAATCCTACGAGGTGGACGAAGGCTTCCTCCGCCGCTTCGTCGATATCGATCCGTCCTCCGAACATTTTTTCTCCGGTGGGCGGGAAGACCATTATCAATTCGATCTCGAAGGCTTTGTCCTCTCCCGCCTCGCCGCCGCGGGCGTGACGAAGGTGGAAGCTTTGGGCCTCGACACCTATTCCGATCCCGACCGCTTCTACAGCTACCGCCGCGCCACCCATCGCAATGAACCAAATTATGGACGGCAGATATCGATCATCGCTCTTCCTTGAAACTTATCTTTGATGGAGGGGGTCAGCGCGGTGAGGATGCCGATCATGCCGGCGACAGGATCGAGAGACGTCGAGAGTCCTTGCCAAGCGCCGCCGGCCGGGCGACAATCGCATCTGGATTCGGGGATTATCTTCATGGCTTTACTTTCATTTTTCGCCCTGGCGCTCGCCGCCGCGCCGCTTGCCGCGCAGGAACCGCAGGCGCCAACCGCTGGGGCCGAAGGCTGTTTCGACTTGAGCGATCCCGAAGCGCCGCTCAGCTTCACCGGCACCCTCGCCGCGAACGCCGCAGCCGCGAAGGGTAGCGCGGGCGGCTTGCCGCAGCCCGAATGGCGGCTCGACCTGTCCGCCTCGATCTGCCTCACCGGCGGCATGGAAACCGATCCGTCTCGAACGATCGAAACGCTCGACATTCGCGTGCCGGACGATTTGAAGCCCGTGATGCAGGCCGCGGCAAATCGTCCCGTGACCCTGAGCGGCGTCTACGTGCCAAGGCCGGGCGCCGCCGCACCGCTTTTCTACATCGTCGAAATCAGCGTGGTCGCGGAAGAAGCGCAGATCGCGGCGTGACGGCGGTGAAGGCCCTTCTCCTCTCGCTCGCCGTCGCGTCCGCCGCGCCATCGCACGCCGCTCCGCGCGATGACGGTGCCGAAGGCTGCTTCGATCTGTCGAAGGATGACGGCGCCCTCACTCTGTCGGGCGCGCTGTCGGACGAGGGAACGGCGAAGGGCCGCGCGCCGTTCACGATGGAGATGTCCGCGTCGATCTGCGTGCGCGGGGTCAAGGGCGCGAACCCGGCCAAGCGGACCGACGCCATCCACATCCGGCCGCCCGCCGATCTCCTCCCCGTCCTGCGCGCCTTGCCGGGCACCACGGTCACCTTGACCGGCAAGGTGACCGTCAAGACGAAGCCCGACACCGTCACGCCGCTCACCATGGAGCTGCGCGAAATCCACGTGGTGGCGGAGGACTATCAGATTGCGGGCTAGGGGCGCCCGCCCGGGTTGAACCATCCGTCGCGCCGCGCGCTCGCCCCGGCGGGAAGGAGACCGCCATGCTCAAGGATCATGATTCAGCCGCCATCGTCGCCGTCCGCGATCTCGATCGCGCCCGCGATTTTTACGGCGGCGCGCTGGAGCTGGGGCTGATCGCGAAGGGCGCGGAGGAAGGCGTGCTGACCTACCGGACGGGCGCCACCCGCCTCGTCGTCTACCGCTCCGAATTTGCGGGCACGAACAAGGCCAATGCCGTGGTCTGGGGCGTCGGGGACGAATTCGACGCCATCGTCGCCGCGCTGGAGACGAAGGGCGTACACTTCGAACATTATCCCGGCCTCGGGGACTTGCAGGGCAATGTCCACGTCGCGGGCGGCATGAAACTAGCCTGGCTGAAGGATTCGGACGGCAACATCCTCCACATCAATTCGATGTGACGGAACCGCCTCCTCCGGCGATCACTGCACCACGATTTCGCCGCCCATGCCCAGCATGTGATGGAAGCTGTGGGTGCATTTCACGCCATAGCGTCCGGCGGCGGGGATCAGGCCGATCGAGCGGTGCCCGCCAGGCGGCACCTCGACGCTGCCGTCGCGGATATAGCGCATGTCGCCGCTCCGCACGGCGGCCTTGCGAAACAAGGTGCGGGCGGTGAAATCGTGGCCGTTGTCCGCCCGGTTCCTGAGCGTCAGGATGACGGGCTCGCCAGCCTTCAACGTCAGCGTCTTTGGCCGGTATTCGAAGTTGGCGAGCACGATTTCGATCTGGCGCGCCTGGCTCCAGTCGGGGCCGGCGGGCGGGGCGGCCGCCGATGCGGGCAGGGCCATCGCGGCGAAGGCGAGGGCATGCGGGATACGACTCATCTCCGGTCTCCTTTCCCCGGTCATTCTACCATGAAACACCGGGGGAGAGTTGAGCCTTGTCCCGCTCAGCCGGCGCTTTCCACGACGATCTCGCTCTTCAGCGAATTGGCGATGAAGCAAGCATCGTGCGCCCGGTGATGCATGTCGTGGAGGTCATCCGCGCTGGGCGCTGTGCCTTCGAAGGCGATATCGGGCCGGAGCGCGATGCGGGTGATCGCGATCTTTCCGTCCGCTCCCTTCGCCATCGTGCCTTCCGCCTCGTCGCGGTACCGCGTGACGACGAAACCGGCGTCGCAGGCAATGTGGAGGAACCACAGCATGTGGCAGGCCGATGCCGAGGCGATCAGCGCCTCTTCCGGATCGACGCCCGCAGGATCGGACCAGGGCAGGGGCACGACCGAAGGAGAGGAGGAGCCGCGCACTTCGGCTCCGCCGTCAAAATGCCAGGCATGGGCGCGGCTGTAGCGGCCATGCGCGAAATTGCCGTCGCCCAGCGACCATTCCACCACCGCGATATGCCTGCCCACCGGTCCCTCCTCTTTGCGAAGAGCCCTAGCCGAAACATCCCGAAACGAAAATGGGAGCTGGTGTCGCCACCAGCTCCCACTTGTCCCGGGCTCTCCGCACGGCCTTGCGGCCGGTTTCGTGCCTCGAGCGGTTGTGCAGGGCTTCGGTTCAAGATCCTCTGCTCTGCCGGGCGTTTGCCTTGAGCTTCTGCGCGCATCCAAAGGAACGAGGTTCCAATTTCCAGCGCCGTCCACTCGCGGCTTGTCCGCCCGCCTCCGCTGTCTCGCCTTTTCCAGGGAAAAGTCGAGCGCCGCTTCGGCATTGCAGGGCTTCGGCCGCTTGAGCCTACCACCTGCTGACCGGTTCGGGTCGCCGGCGTCCAAGATGTGCCGGGCTTTCACCCTTTCCGCCTTCGACGCTGGCCGTTCTTGCCGGCCGACCTGCCGTCCCTTCGCGCCGTCTCCCTCGCAGGATCAGGGCTGGTTTCCGTCAGGTCATGGCGGGAATTTCTTTCCGTTTCCGGATCATCCGTTCCCGGCCACATCGAGAAGCTGTCACGGAAAATGAGTCGCGCCAAGCGGAATCCGCCTGTGGATAACGTGGATATCGGGGATAGATTGAACCCTGCGAAACAGGGTCGCGGCGTCCTTTAGCGGGCTTCGCGACCCACACAAGCTCCTTTCGGCCTCAGAGGCGGAATTGCCCTTCGATCACCGTCACGCACCGCCCGCCAAGGATCACCCGGTCCCCGTCAAGGCGGCAGGTGAGATGCCCGCCGCGCTTGCTCGCCTGAAAGGCGGTGAAGCTGTCCCGGCCGAGCCGCTCCGCCCAATAAGGCACCATCACGGCATGGGCGGAGCCGGTGACCGGATCCTCGTCGATACCCGCTCCCGGCGCGAACACCCGGCTGATGATGTCGGTTTCCCGGCCCGGCGCCGTGACGATGGTAAGGACGTCGCCCTGCTTCGCCATGGCCTGGAAGTCGGGTTTTAAATTCAACACCTCGTCAGCGGTTTCGACCACCACCAGCCCGTAACGATGCAGATGCCAGAACGTTTCGATCGCCTTGCAGCCCAAGGCGTCGACGATGATCGGCAGCGGTGCCGGCTCCGGCTTCCAGGCGGGAAGACTCAAGGCATAGCCGTCGCCCTGCCGCTCGACGGTCAGGATGCCCGCCTTGCGCGTGCGAAAGCGAACGCGGTCGCCCGCGATCAAGGCATGGCCGCTGGCCAGCGTCGCGTGGCCGCACAAGGTGACTTCGGTGGCCGGCGTGAACCAGCGCAGCTCATAGTCCGCATCGCCTTCCGTCGGCACGGTGAAGGCGGTTTCGCTGAGATTGTTCTCGAGCGCGATCGCTTGCAGCACATCGTCCGGCAGCCATTCCTCCAGCGGCATGACCGCGGCCGGATTGCCGGCAAAGGGCCGGTCGGCGAAAGCGTCCACCTGGATGAAGGGAAGGCTGGTCATGGGGTTGCTCCTTTGGCGAGGCGGCTCTCGTCGGTTTCCTTCAGCGCATTGCCGGGATGGTCGACATGCCCTTCCGGGTCGAGGTGGATGAGAATTTCAACGCCGGGAAATTCCCGGGCGAGCTTGGCTTCGACCTCGTCCATCACGTCATGCGCTTCGGCGACGGTCATATTCGGATCGACCCAGACGTGGAATTGCACGAAATCCTGCGTGCCGCTCGAACGGGTGCGCAAGTCGTGAATGCCCTTGAGCTCCGGATGGCGCGCGGCGACGGCAAGGAAGTGCCGGCGCTTCTCCTCAGGCCATTCCTTGTCCATCAGCTGATCAACGGCATGGCTGGAAGCTTTCCAAGCCCCCCAGGCTAGCCAGAGGGCAATGAGAATGCCGAAAACCGGATCAGCGCCGGTAAGCCCAAAATATTGGTCAAGCGCTAACGCTACAATCACTGCGGCATTTAGCAAAAGATCCGACTGATAATGGACATTGTCAGCCCGGATCGCGATGGAATTGGTCCGCGCCATCACCTTTTTCTGATAGGCTAGGAGAAGCAGGGTCGCGGCCATCGCGATGACGGATATTGCGATACCTTCGTCAGCCGCGTTGGTCACAGCCCCGGTTAGCCATTGGTTGATCGCCCGCCAGCCAATCCCCATCGCCGACAGGGTGATAAGTGTGACCTGAAACAAGGCCGCCAGCGCTTCCGCCTTGCCGTGGCCGAAGCGATGATCCGCATCGGCAGGCTCTGCCGCAAGGCGCACACCGTACAGCGTTACAAGTGAGGCAACGAGGTCGAGCCCGGTGTCGGCGAGCGATCCCAGCATCGCCACCGATCCAGTCGCCCAAGCCGCGTAGCCCTTGAGGAAGAGCAGAAAGAGCGCGGTTCCGACACTCGCCAGCGCGGCATGGGTGGCGGTATGGCGGCTCACGGGTAGAGCAGGCCTTCGCTCCAACCGGCACCGTCCTTCACGAACAGGCGCCGCTCGTGGAGGCGATGGGCGCGGTCGTTCCAAAATTCGATCCGCTCCGGCAGGACGCGGAAGCCGGACCAGCGCGGCGGGCGCGGCACGGCCGCGCCATCGAAGCGGGCGCGCATCTCTTCATAACGCGCCTCGAATGTGGTGCGGGCATCGAGCGGGCGCGACTGTTCCGAGGCCCAGGCGCCGAGCTGCGAATCCCGGCCCCGGCTGGCGAAATAGGCGTCGGCTTCCTCCGGGCTCACCGGCTCGATCGCGCCTTCGATGCGGATTTGGCGGCGCAGGCTTTTCCAGTGGAAAAGCAAGGCGGCATGCGGGTTGGCGGCGAGTTCCCCGCCTTTGCGGCTGTCGAGATTGGTGTAGAAAACGAAGCCGCGCGGATCATGACCTTTCAGCAGCACCATGCGGACGGACGGACGCCCATCCGCGCCGGCGGTGGCGAGCGCCATCGCATTGGGATCATTGGGCTCTTCCGCCACGGCGTTCGTCAGCCATTGATCGAACAGCAAATGCGGGTCGGTTTCCATGCGGCGTCTCTTGCCCGGACGCGCCGCCAAGCACAAGGGAATCGCTTGCATGCGGGCGGGCTGACGCCCATCTGCAGCTGTGTTAGGTGACGGCAACACCGGGGCTCGCCCGGCAGAGAGTGGAGTGTTGAGGACGGATGGCCGATCTTTATTCACAGCTTGGCGTGGCGCGGGGCGCGAGCGAGGCGGACATCAAGAAGGCTTATCGCAAACTCGCCAAGGAGCTTCACCCCGACCGCAACCGGGACAATCCCAAGGCCGCCGAGCGCTTTACCAGGGTGACGGGGGCTTATGACATCCTGTCCGACAAGGACAAACGCGCGCAATATGACCGGGGCGAGATCGACGAGGATGGGAACCCCAAGATGCCCTTCGGCTTCGGCCAGGGAGGCACGGGCGCCGGGCCGGGCGGTTTTGGAGGCGGCTTCCGGGGCCAGCGCGGCGGTTTCGACATGGGCGGCGAGGGCGCGGATATTTCCGACCTATTCGAGGGCCTGTTCGGCGGCGCCGCGCGGCGCGGAGGCTTTGGCGGCGGCGGTTTCGGGCGGCAGGCCCCGCCCCAGAAGGGCGCCGACATCGCTTATCGCCTCGCGGTCCCGTTCGAGGATGCGGCCGCATTGAAAGAGCAGCGCGTCACCCTGTCGGGCGGCAAGACGGTGGCGATCAAGCTGCCCAAGGGCGTCGAAGAAGGGACCAAGATCCGCCTCGCGGGTCAGGGCCAGGCCGGACCCGCCGGCCCTGGCGACGCGATCGTCACCATCGCCATCCAGCCTCACCGCTTCTTCCGCCGCGACGGCGATACCGTCCGGCTCGATCTGCCCATTTCCTTGGACGAGGCGGTCGCCGGCGCCAAGGTGCGGGTACCGACCGTCGACGGGCCAGTCATGATGAGCATCCAGAAAGGGGCGACGTCCGGCAACGTCCTGCGCCTCAAGGGCAAAGGCTTTCACGGCAAGGACGGAACGCGCGGCGATCAGCTTGTGACCCTGATGGTCGATCTGCCCAAGGACGATGCCGACCTCGCCGCCTTCGTCGAAGGCTGGAAGGGCAAAGGACGAAACCCGCGGGGCGGTTTGGGCGTCTAGCCAGCCGTGCAGGAAGTCTCCCCCCAATCGCCGGAAGAGCGGCGGAAACGCCTTGCCAAGGCGCGGGCGCGCTTCGGACGCGAATTGGCCCGGGTCAAGCCAGGCACCTATCCTTTCGAGGTCATGAAGCGCGTAGCGGTCGGCGTCTATTCCGACGGCTTCATCCATGCCGGGAATCTCGCTTATCTGGCGCTGCTCACCCTCTTCCCCTTCGTCATCGTCGCCGCCGCCGTCGCGCGCCTGTTCGGGCAAACGGAAGAGGGCTTGAACGCTGTGATCGGCGTGCTGCAAACCATGCCGCCCAATGTCGCGGAAGTTTTGAAGAAGCCCATCGCCGACGTGCTGCAAGCGCGGTCCGGCAACCTGCTGTGGCTCGGCGCTCTGGTCGGCCTCTGGACCACGGGCAGCTTCATCGAGACGATCCGCGATATCATCCGCCGTGCTTATGGGGTGCATTTCAGCCGCCCCTTCTGGGAATATCGCCTCTGGTCGGTGGGCATCATCATCGGGTCGGTGGTCTTGGCGATGATCGCGTTCAGCCTGTCGATCCTGCTCACCACGTTGCAGGAATTCGTCGTCCACTATTTTCCGCGCGGCGACGATTTCGCCATCATCTTCCAACTGGTCCAGTTCGCCCCCGCGCTCATCCTGTTCGGATCGCTCTATCTCCTTTTCCTGTCGCTGACACCGAAACGCTATCGGCGAAAGGGGTGCAGGAAGTGGCCGGGCCCGCTTTTCGTCACAATCTGGTGGCTGGCCACGACCGCGCTTCTGCCAAAGGTTTTGTCGCTGCTCGGCGGCTACGACCTCACTTACGGCAGCCTCGCCGGCGTCATCATCGCGCTTTTCTTCTTCTTCATCATCGGCCTTGGCGTCGTGATCGGCGCGGAGCTCAATGCGGCACTAGCGGAAACCCCCGAAGAGGAATTAAAGGAGGGCGAACAGGCATTCTATAACAGGAAAAGCATATGACTGGACTGATGGCCGGGAAACGGGGGCTCATCATGGGCCTGGCCAACAACATGTCTCTCGCTTGGGGCATCGCCAAGGCGCTCGCGGAGCAGGGGGCGGAACTGGCCTTCAGCTATCAAGGCGACGCCCTGTTGAAGCGCGTGGGACCGCTGGCGGAATCGCTCGGCTCCGACTTCCTGATCGAATGCGACGTGTCCGACATGGCGACGCTCGACGCCGCTTTTGAGACTCTGAAGCAGCGCTGGGAAACGATCGATTTCGTCGTCCACGCCATCGGCTATTCCGACAAGAACGAGCTGCGCGGCCTCTATGTCGACACCAGCCTCGACAATTTTCTGATGACGATGAACATCTCGGCCTACAGCTTCGTCGCGGTCGCCAGGCGCGCGCGGGCGATGATGCCGAACGGCGGCAGCCTTTTGACGCTGTCTTATTATGGCGCGGAAAAGGTCGTGCCCCATTATAATGTCATGGGCGTCGCCAAGGCCGCGCTGGAAACCAGCACCAAATATCTCGCCATGGACCTTGGGCCTGAGAATATCCGCGTGAATGCGATTTCGGCGGGTCCGATCAAGACGCTGGCGGCGAGCGGCATTGGCGACTTCCGCTACATCCTGAAATGGAATGAGCTGAATTCGCCGCTGCGCCGCAACGTCACCATCGAGGATGTCGGCGGCGCGGGCCTCTATCTGCTGTCCGATCTCGCATCGGGCGTGACCGGCGAAATCCACCATGTCGATGCGGGCTATAACGTTATCGGCATGAAGGCCGAGGACGCGCCCGACATCGCGCTCGCCTAAAGGCATGTCCTTCAACACCTTCGGCCGTCTGCTGCGCGTCACTACCTGGGGCGAAAGCCATGGGGCGGCGATCGGAGCGGTGGTCGACGGCTGCCCGCCCGGGCTTGTCTTAAGCGAAGAGAACATCCAGCCGTTCCTCGACAAGCGCCGCCCCGGCCAATCGCGCTTCACGACGCAGCGGCGGGAGCCGGACCGGGTCCGGATTCTGTCCGGCGTCTATGAAGGCCGGACGACCGGCACGCCGATCAGCCTTGTCATCGACAATGTCGACGCGCGGTCCAAGGATTACGACGCCGTCGCGCAAACCTATCGCCCCGGTCATGCCGATTATGCCTATGACGCCAAATACGGCCTGCGCGATCCGCGCGGCGGCGGGCGAAGCTCGGCGCGGGAAACGGCGATGCGCGTCGCGGCGGGGGCGATCGCCCGGCTTGTCATCCCGGACGTCACGATCAGCGCTTATGTGATCGAACTGGGCGGCGATCCGGTCGACCCGGCCGCGTTCGATGCGGATGAGATCGCCCGCAATCCTTTCTTCTGCCCCGACGCCGCCGCGGCGCGCCGTTGGGAGGGACTGGTCGACGAAGCGCGCGAATCCGGCTCGTCCCTCGGCGCAATCGTCGAATGCGTCGCGACCGGCATCCCCGCAGGCTGGGGCGCGCCCCTTTATGCCAAGCTGGACGCCGATCTCGCTGCCGCGATGATGGGGATCAACGCGGTCAAAGGCGTCGAGATCGGCAAAGGCTTTGCCGCCGCGCGCCTGCGCGGTGAGGAAAATGCCGATGCGATGCGGCCGGGCCCGGACGGGCCCGCCTTTCTTGCCAATCACAGCGGCGGCATTGCCGGCGGCATTTCGACCGGCCAGCCGATCGTCGTCCGCGCCGCCTTCAAGCCCACCTCCTCGATCCGAATCCCGGTGGACACGGTGACGCAGACGGGCGAAGCCGCGACCGTCGAGACCAAAGGCCGCCACGATCCGTGCGTCGGCATACGCGGCGCGCCGGTGATGGAGGCGATGATGGCGCTGGTCCTCGCCGACCATGCCTTGCTGCACCGGGGGCAGTGCGGATGATCGCGGGCAGATTGGTGCAGGGCATCTTCTAGCGCGGTTGAACGGTCGAGACGGCCCGCACATCCTTCGCCTTTCGCGTCATTCCAGCGAAAGCTGGAATCTCCCTACCTCCCTCCCCCTTGATGGGGGAGGTCGGGTGGGGGTGATCTACGACGTGGAGCACAATCCTTCCGGAAACATCACCCCCACCCAACCAGCGCCTAGAGAGGTCATTCCGCGGCCAGTAATTTCTCCGCGCCCCCAAGATCGACACTGACGAGGCGGCTCACCCCCCGTTCGATCATGGTGACTCCGAACAGGCGGTGCATGCGGCTCATCGTCACCGCATTGTGGGTGACGATCAGATAACGCGTATCGGTTTCCCGCGTCATGCGGTCGAGAAGGTCGCAGAAGCGTTCGATATTCGCGTCGTCCAGCGGTGCGTCGACCTCGTCCAGCACGCAGATCGGCGCGGGATTGGTGAGGAACAGGGCAAAGATCAGGGCCACCGCCGTCAACGCCTGTTCGCCGCCCGACAAGAGAGTCAGCGCCGACAATTTCTTGCCCGGCGGCTGGGCCATGATTTCCAGTCCCGCCTCCAGCGGATCGTCGGAATCGATAAGGTCCAGATGCGCGCTGCCGCCTTCGAACAAGGTCGTGAACAGGCTTTGGAAATGGCCGTTCACCGCTTCGAACGCGGCGATCAGGCGGACGCGGCCCTCGCGATTGAGGCTGCCGATCGATCCGCGCAGGCGGTTGATGGCAAGGCCCAATTCCTCTCGTTCGGCGGCGGATGAGGTGCGGCCTTCCTCCAATTCCATCAATTCCTGCTCGGCGATGAGATTGACCGGACCGATCCGTTCGCGATCCAAGGTCAGGCGATCGAGATCGGCGGATTCGTGCGCGACCGCCTTGATGGTGCCTTCATCGAACCCGGCCTTTTCGGGGAGGAGGGGCGGAGGGCATTCGAAACGCTCGCCGGAAATGCGGCCCATTTCAACCCGGCGCATCTCATGATTTTCATGCCGCGCGACAGCCCCGGCGCGGGCTTCGCGGGCGATGGACAACGCCTCGCCGACGTCGGTCAGCCGTTGCTCGGTCTCCCGTAGCGCAGCCTCCGCCTCGCGCTCTCCGGCCATGGCGGCGTCGGCGGCGGCGCGCGCTTCTTCATGGCGTTTGTCCAGCCTCTCAAGTTCGCCCTCCAACCGGTCCGGCGCATCGGCGAGCAGCGCGGCCTCGGTTTCGGCCTCGACGATCCGGCGGCCCATATCCGCTTGACGTCTTTCCGCCTGGGCAGCCCGCTCGCTCCAATCGGCGCTTTCCTTGCGCGCCGCATCGATGCGCTGGCGGTCGGCGCTCATCGCGCGGGCATGGGTCGCTGCTTCCGCACGGATATCGGCGAGCGCGGCTTGCGCTTTTTCGGCCGCATTGCGCAGCTGCGCAACGCGCGCTTCCGTAGCATCGGAATCGGGAAGGGCGGCGACCACGATCTCGGCTGCTTCGACACCAGCCCGGCTTTCCGCCTGATCCGCTTCGGCCAAGGCCAAGCGCTCGACCAAGCCGGTGCGGCGCACCGCCAGCCGCTCGATCGCGACATTCGCGGCATCCTCTTCCTGTCCCGCCTGGCGGATGGTCGCGCCTGCCTCGGTTTCCGCGCGGCGCGCCGCGCCCATCGCCTCATGCGCCGCCTCCATCGCGGCCAGCGCCGCCGCGGTTCTTTCCTGGGCGCCCGCGACGCAGGTCCGGGCGGCCGGAAGCGCCGCCTCGATCTCGGCGAGGCGATTGACCCGGATCAGCCGCTCCGCCGCCGCGGCGCCGACGCCTTCGGTCACGAAGCCGTCCCAGCGGCGCATCCGGCCGTCTCGCGTCACCAGCCTCTGGCCGACGGCGAGGGGTAGGCTGCCATCGTCGCGGTCGACGACGCCGATCTGGGCGAGGCGGCGGCGGAGCGCGGCGGGCGCCTCCACCTGCTGCGCCAAAAGCATGCACCCTGCAGGGAGTGCCGGATCATGCGGCTGCGGATCCGCGCCGGCCCAACGTCGCGCTCCCTGGGAGAGGCCGGCCTCCAAATCGTCGCCGAGCGCGGCGGCCAGCGCCCGCTCATAGCCCGGAGCCGCTTTCATCCGATCGAGAATTTTGTCTCCAGCCGATGTCTCGACAGCCTTTGCGAGCGCGCGGGCTTCCGCTTCCAGAGCCGCGAGCGTGGCCCTCGCCGCGGCGGCGTCGCTCTCCGCTTCGTCGCGGCGCGTGGCGGCCTTCTGGCGCGCGGCTTCAGCCTCGGCGATGCGCGTTGCGGCGGCTTTCAAGGCCTCTTCCGCTTTCGCTCGCTTCTCGCGCGCGGCGCGGCGCTGCTCGACGAGCGGCGCTTCATCACCCAGCTCGACCATTTGTGCATGCAGCCGGGCAACCTCATCGTCGGCACGCGCGCGCCTGGCGCGGGCGGCTTGAAGCGCTGCGCCCGCCACCCGTGCCTCGGCTTGTTCGCCCGCCTGCTCGGCCCGCGCCCGCCCAAGCATGGCCTCGGCCTCGCGCGCGGCATCTTCCAGGGCGATGCTGCGCTCGTCGATCGTCGATCGCGCTGCTTCCGTTTCGGCGATGCGCGAGGTGAGACTTTCGATTTCTTCGGCCAGCCGGGCAAGTGCATTGCGGGCATCCTCGCCAAGCGCCGCCTCGCGCGCCCGGTCGGCGGCCAGAGTGGCCTGGCGGCTGGCGAGATCGGCGATGCGGCGGCCGACCTGATCCCGCTCGGCGCGGAGCGCGACGAGCTTATGGCCCAGCGTCGTCGCCTCATCCCGCAAGTGAAGCGCCGCCTTGCGCCGCTGGGCGAGCAGGGCGGCGGCCTGCGCCTGATAAGCGGCCGCGCCGCGCTGCGCCTCCGCCGTTTTCTCGACGGCCGCGATGGCGGCATCGGCCTCCGCCTTCGCCGCTTCCGCCGCGCGCGCGGCTTCTCGCCAGCGGGCGAAGATCAGGCGCCCTTCGGCGGTGCGAATCTCCTCGGACAGCTTGCGATAGCGCTCCGCCGCGCGCGCCTGGCGCTTGAGGCTGGCCGCCCGCTGCTCCATGTCGCCGAGCAATTCGTCCAGCCGGGAAAGATTGGCTTCGGCGGCGCGGAGTTTTTGTTCGGCATCCTTGCGGCGGACGTGGAGACCGGCGATGCCCGCCGCCTCCTCCAGCATCTGGCGCCGTTCGGCAGGCTTGGCGGCGATGATCGCGCCGATCCGGTTCTGGCTGACGAGCGCGGGGGAATGGGCGCCGGTCGCGGCGTCCGCGAAGAGCAGGCCGACGTCCTTGGCCCGGACGTCCTTGCCATTCAGGCGATAAGCGGAGCCCGCGCCGCGCTCGATCCGGCGCGTGACCTCGACCTCGCCGCCATGCTGCGCCGCGCCGTCGACGAGCAAGGTCACTTCGGCGAAATCGCGTGCCGGGCGCGAAGCGGTGCCGGCAAAGATCACGTCCTCCATTCCGGATCCGCGCATGGATTTGGGGCTCGATTCCCCCATGACCCAGCGGATGGCCTCAAGGACGTTGGATTTGCCGCACCCGTTGGGGCCGACGACGCCGGTCAGGCCGGGTTCGATGCGCAGTTCGGCGGGTTCGACGAAGCTTTTAAAGCCTGACAGCTTGATCCGCTTGATCTGCACAGCCGCCCCCGCCGCCGGATCAGCCGCCCGGCTTCAGGAGCGGCTCCAGTCGAGCCCAGCCGTCCGCATCCACCTTCTTCCCGTTGATCAGGAAGGTCGGCGTATATTCCAGATTGTAGGTTTCGATTGCCTTCTGGCGCAGGGTCAGAAGCGTCTCCAGCCGCGCCCTATCGGTGAGGCAGGTTTTGGCCTTTGCCGCCGTCACGCCGTGTTTCGCGGCGATCGGCGCGAGGCCGGACGCGGCGGCAATTTGCGGAAACCCTTCGGCGGGCGAAAGCTGGACCATGCGCTGGCGCTCCGCCGCGGGCAAGGCCTGCAGCTTGCCGATCCATTGGCTTTGCGCCGCGAACATCGCGTCGGTCGCCGCGAAATAGTCGCCGGTCCCGGCGCAGCGGCTGAGGAGCGCGGCGACAGCGTCGAACGGATCGCGAATATAGTTGCGGAATTCGAAGCTGACGCGCCCGGTCTTCACATAGTCTTGAAGGAGCTTCGGGTAGCCCTCTTCAGCGAAATGCGCGCAATGGCCGCAAGTGAGCGAACCATATTCGACCACTTTCACCGTCGCATTGGGATTGCCGACGCGAAAGCCGCCCTCCGGCGTTGCCGCCACTGCGCGGGACCAGTCCCGTGCCGCGGCGGCCTTCGGCGCCTGTGCGGGCGCCGAAGCGTGGGCGAAGGCGGCAAGGCCGATCGCCGCGACGATGCGCGCATGCTTCATTTCAGCGCCTCGCGAAGCGCCGGCTCCAACTGCTCCCAGGACGCGGCGTCGGGCACCAGATTGCCATTGATGATGAAGGCCGGCGTACCCGGGATGCCCGGATATTGGGCATTCGCCGTATTCACGATCGATACCAATTTCTGCATCTCCGCCTGGTCGGCGAGGCAGGCATTGGCCTTCGATTCGGGAACGCCGCGCATCTTGACGAAATCGACGAGGCCGGCGGCGCGCGCATATTCGGCGGGCAATTGCTGCTGCGGAAGCGCCTGCAGCCGCTGCTGCGTGGCGGCGTCGAGCGCACCGGCGCGCTGCATATATTGCGCCTGCGCCGCGAACATCTGATCGGTGATCTTGAAGAACGGCGTGGCGCCGCCGCAGCGCGTCAGGAGCGCCGCCGCGATGTCGAGCGGATCGCGCACGAAATTGCGGAATTCGAAGCTCACCTGACCCGATTTCACATATTCGTTTTCAAGCTGCGGCGCACCTTCTTCGGAAAAAGCGGCACAGTGGCTGCAGGTCAGCGATCCGAGCTCGACCAGCTTTACCGGCGCGTTCGGATTGCCCATGCGGAAACCGCCTTCCGGCGTTTGCTCGACAACCTGGGTCCAATCGCCGCCATTCGGGGCCGCAATCTGCTCGAGCGGTGCATTGAGATCGGCGGAAGAAGCGCTTCCGTTGCCGCTATCCCCTGTACCGCCGCACGCGGTGAGCGCGAGGATCAAAGCTGCCGCGCCGCCGAAATAGACTGCCTTCATTGCTTTCTGTCTCCTATTGTCCCGATGACCGGGATGGATGTCACGACCGCCGGTCCTTCCCCTGCCGCGACGCCGCGCGCAAGGGCTTCGAGGACGGCGCGAAGCTCCGGATCGCCGATATCGCGCACCGAATCGCTCATCGCCTGCGGCAGCGGGCGGAGCGAGGGCAGCGCGGCCCGCGCCTTGCCGTCGCGCGCCTGAACCCTGCCTTGCTTGAACTGCACCCGTTCGACGGCGGGATAGCCGAAGAAGCGGTTGACCCGTTCGATGATGACGGGCGCGATATGCTGCATCATCGGGGCATGCGCGCCCTCTACGGCAAGGTGCAACGTTCCGGCCGACTTGCGGCCGGGCGGGAAGCGGATCGATTCGGGCGAGGACACGGCGGCATAGCGTTCGCCGACGATTTCCCGCCATCGCGTCACGATGGACGATTGGACGAAACCGAAGCGGCGGAACGCCGCGCGGCCGATGTCGGGCACGAGATCGGACACCGCGCGGGGTCTTCCCGTGCGCGGCGCATCCTTTTTCTGGCCGTGAATCGTCCCGCCCGATTTCGTCATGGCGCCAAGCATGGCATAGGCGGGGCGTGCTCGTCGATGCTTCAAATGCGCTTCTTGCCTGGTACGATGCCAATAGGCGCGACCTGCCATGGCGGGCGATGCCCGGCGAATCGAGCGATCCCTATCGGGTCTGGCTGTCGGAAATCATGCTCCAGCAGACGACGGTCGCGGCCGTCGGCCCTTATTTCCACAAGTTCATCACTTATTGGCCGACCATGCGCGCCTTGGCGGAAGCCGACGAGGCGGACGTGATGAAGGCTTGGGCAGGGCTCGGCTATTATGCCCGCGCGCGCAACCTGATCGCCTGCGCCCGCACGATCGTCGCGCGGCACGGCGGACGCTTTCCAGACAGCGAGGCGGAATTGCTGCAATTGCCGGGAGTCGGCCGCTATACCGCCGCCGCGGTCGCCGCCATCGCCTTCGGCCGCCGCGCGGTGGTGGTCGACGGCAATGTCGAGCGGGTCGTTGCCCGCCTGTTCGCGGTGAAGGAACCGTTGCCGGGGGCCAAAGCCAAGCTTTACGATCTTACCGATTCGATCACCCCGGCGCGCCGTAACGGCGATTTCGCACAGGCGATGATGGATCTTGGCGCCACGATCTGCACGCCGCGCAAACCCGCTTGCGGCTTCTGTCCGCTCGCGACCTTGTGCGCCGCGCGCGCCGAAGGCGATCCGGCGCGGTATCCGGTGAAGACGCCCAAGGTCGCCAAGCCCCGGCGCGTCGGCCATGCTTATTGGCTGGAGCGGGACGGTGCCGTGCTCCTCGTGCGGCGCCCGGCCAAGGGATTATTGGGCGGCATGCTCGCCTTTCCGTCAAGCGCCTGGGAAGAGAAGGTCGGGGCGGGCAGCGGCGCGCCGGCGCAAGCGGAATGGCAGGACGGCGGCAGCATCGACCATGCCTTCACCCATTTCGCGCTCACCCTGCACCTTCGGTGCGCGGAAGGAGAGGCGGGCGAGGGCATCTGGTGGCCCATCGCCCAGTTGGAGGAAGCGGGTCTGCCGACCGTCTTCGCCAAACTGATCGCCCGGGGGCGGGCGTGGAAGAAGCCGCCCTTGCTGTCGCGGCAAGAGGCCTGATCCCATGATCCGTCCCGGCTTTACCGGCGCCCCGCTCGACCGCGCCGACCGCTTCCGCCTCGATCCGGGCCGTATCGCCGCGCTTCGCCTCCATAGCGCGGCGCGCCTGTTGCGCCTGAGCGGGGTCGATCCGGTGCTCGATGAAGCGGGACGCCTCGTCTGGGACGCTTTATCCCATGACGCGGACTTGCTGTTTCTGGGCCTCGACGGCGATGCCCCTGTGTTCGCGCCGCTGGTGGCGATTGCGGACGCGGCGGCCCGTCCGCCCGCGCTCTTTCAGATGCTGGGCGAGATGGCGCCGGAAGATGCGGCGCTGTGGGGCGTCGCGCGCAGCCTCATCAATTGGCACGGCCGCCACGGCTTTTGCGCGAATTGCGGTTCGCCGACGGTGCCCTTTCGCGCGGGCTGGGCACGCAAATGTGGCGGGTGCGGCGCCGAACATTATCCCCGTGTCGATCCGGTCGTCATCATGCTCGCCGAATGTGAGGGGCGCGTGCTGGTCGGCCGCCAGCCCCAATATCCGTTCGGCCGCTATTCGGCATTGGCGGGTTTCGTCGAGCCGGGCGAATCCATCGAGGAGGCCGTCGCGCGCGAGCTGAAGGAGGAAGCCGGGATCGAGGTTTCGGGCGTCCGCTACGTCGCCAGCCAACCCTGGCCCTTTCCCGGATCGTTGATGATCGCCTGCATCGCCGCGGCGCGAGATGACGCGATTACCATCGATACGACCGAACTTGAGGATGCGAAATGGGTGGATCGGGCAGGGGTCGAAGCCGCCCTTTCCGGGCAAGCCGATGCGCCTTTCCTCGCCCCGCCGCACTTCGCCATCGCTCACACCTTGTTTCTACGCTGGCTTGCGGGGAGCGCCGCCGCCGCTTAAAGGAGCGCGCACATCATATTCTTCGCGCGGCCTGTCTGGCCCCGCGGTCCCTTGGAGGTTGGCACGTGGACGATCGGACGAACACCATTGCGGGCTGGGTGCTGGGCGCGGGCATCGTCGCTCTCGGCGCGTCGATCGTGACCGGCGAGGTCTTCCATTCCGAGCGTCCGGAAAAGATGGGCTATCCGATCGAGGGCGTCGTCGAGGAAGGCGCGGGCGGCGGCGAGGCCGAACAGCCGATCGCTTTCTATCTCGCCAGCGCCGATCCGGCGGCGGGCGCCAATGTCTTCAAGAAATGCGCGGCCTGCCACAATGCCGAAAAGGGCGGCCCGAACGCGCTCGGCCCGAATTTGTGGGGCACGATGGGCAAGCCGCACGGCCACGTTCCGGGCTTCGCTTATTCCGATGCGCTGAAGAGCGTGCCGGGCGTGTGGGATTGGGACAGCATGAACGCCTGGCTCAAGTCCCCTAAAAGCTATGCCCCGGGCACCAAGATGACCTTCGCCGGTCTTTCCAAACCGGAAGACCGCGCCAACCTCATCGCCTATCTCAACCAGCAGAGCGATTCGCCGCTGCCGCTCCCGGCCGCGCCGGCCGCATCGCCGGAAGCCGCCGCAGCCGAGAAGTCGGACGCGATCCCCGGCAAGGCGCCCGACGAGCCCGTCCTTAATGAAGGCGATGCCGCCAAGCAGCCGGAAGGCAATGTCGGCGGCGAGGGCGCGCCGTCCGTCGCTGGCCGCGCCGGTCAGGAAAAGGGCAAGGCGCAATAGGGCAGGCTGCCCTGCGGTCCTTCAAACACGCCTGAACCGTGCCCGGTAAGATGCGGGACTCACCCCCATCCGGGCCCGGAAATGATGACGCAAGGCCGCTGCCGATCCAAAACCGCAAGCGTTGGCGACCGCGTCCACCGGCTGGCGTGTCTCCTCCAGCAACGCCTTCGCGCGATTGAGGCGCTCGGCGAGCAGCCACTCTCCGGGCGTATTTCCCGTCGCCGCCTTGAAGCGCCTCAGAAACGTGCGTTCGCTCATACCTGCTTCAGCGGCTAGCATGGCGATCGTTTGCGGTTCGATCAGCCGGGCGCGCATTCGGCCGATCAGGGGCGACAAGCGCGAGCTTTCGTGCGCGCTGGGCACCGGGCTTTCCACATATTGTGCCTGTCCGCCGTCGCGATGCGGCGGCACGACCAGGCGGCGTGCGACCATATTGGCAGCTGCGGCTCCGAAATCGCGTCTTACGACATGCAGGCAAAGGTCGATTCCCGCGGCGCTGCCCGCCGATGTCAGCACGTCGCCTTCGTCGACGTAAAGCACGTCCGGTTCGAGGCGAATGGCAGGATAGCGGGCTGCAACCTGCGCACCGTATCGCCAATGGGTCGTGGCGCGGCGTCCATCGAGCAGCCCGGCGGCGGCGAGGACGAAAATCCCGGAGCAAAGGGACATGATTCGAGCTCCGCGCGCGTGGGCTGCGCGGAGCGCCGCGCACAGCGCGTCCGGCACCGCCTCGTCCGCGCCGCGCCAGCCCGGAATGACGATGGTCGTGGCGTGTTCAAAGAGGTCGAGGCCGCCGTCCGCAAGCAGCCGAAACCCGCCGCCCGCCTGCAGCGGACCGGGCTCCGCCGCGCAAATGACGAAGCGATACCAGCCGTCGCCCATTTCCGGCCGCTCCAGCCCGAACACCTCGGTCGCGATCCCGAATTCGAAGGTGCACAGCCCGTTATAAGCGACCAGCGCGACCAGCGGAGGCGAAGAGGCGGAATCTGGCATGATCTTTACGCTAATCGGCGATGGCGTCACTTACCAGCCCCTTCCTTTGGCGGCACATCCGCCTTTGGAAGGAGAAGATCATGACGACCACCGTATCGGAATATCCCGCCGCATCGCCTGAGGTGGCTGCAGCGCATTTCGCCGCCCGCCTGTCCCTGGAAACCGATCCGGCCGATGTCCATTCGGTGCTGGAGGCTGGGAATGCGGACTTTGTGTTGCTCGATACGCGAAGCGCCGCCGGCTATGCGAAGGGCCATGTTCCCGGTGCGCTCAGTCTGCCGCATCGCGCCATCTCGGCCGAGCGCATGGCCGAGTGGGCCGACGACACCCTGTTCGTCGTCTATTGCTTCGGCCCGCATTGCAACGCGGCTGACCAGGGTGCGTTGAAGCTGGCCCGCCTTGGCCGAAAGGTAAAAGTGATGATCGGCGGGCTGTGGGGCTGGGTCGACGAAGGCTATTCTGTGGCGCATGGCGTGGACCCGGGCTCTCTAAAGCCGGCAGGTTCGTAATGCCGCCGATCACGGTCCGGCCATTCGCACGGGACGACGTCCCTCAATTGCTGGCGCTGATGCGGGAGTTGGCCTTGTTCGAGGATTATATCGATGCCTTCGCGGTGACGGAGGCCGATATTCTTGCGCACGGCTTGGGCCCATCCCCCTGCTTCGGGGCTTTCGTCGCCTTATGGAACGATGCCGTCATTGGCACGGCGGTTCACCACGTAATCCCCTGGACCTACGATTTGAAGCCTACGCTGGTGCTGAAAGAACTCTATGTCGCCGCGCCGTATCGGGGGTGCGGCGCCGGGCGCGCGTTGATGGGGGCGCTCGCCCGCGAGGCCCGGCGCATTGGCGCCGCGCGGATCGTTTGGGGCGTGCTGAACGGCAACCGGCGGGCGGAACATTTTTACGCCCGGCTGGGTGGACGTCCCGACCGGAAATTCGCTCCATGGAGTCTGGACGCCGCCGCCATCGCCGCATTGGCGTGCGCGACCTGATCAGCCTTTCGCTTTGCCTGGTCCCTGATCCGTGCCTTCGTAATAGGCACAGACATACTCCCAGGCCTCGTCCGCCGTTTCGACCATCTTGATCAGATCGAGATCGCGCGGAGACACCGTACCTTCTTCGACCAGAGCCTCGAAATTGACGACACGATTCCAAAACTCCGCGCCGAAGAAAATGATCGGGATCGGCTTTACCTTGCCGGTCTGGATGAGGGTCAGAAGCTCAAAGGCTTCGTCAAACGTGCCGAAGCCGCCCGGAAAGACCGCCACTGCGCGCGCACGAAGAAGGAAGTGCATCTTGCGAAGCGCGAAATAGTGGAACTGGAAGGACAAGGAAGGCGTGACATAAGGATTGGGCAGCTGCTCGTGCGGGAGCACGATGTTGAGGCCGATCGACTCCTGGCCCTCGTCGCACGCGCCCCGGTTCGCCGCTTCCATGATGGAGGGGCCGCCCCCTGAGCAGACGACGAAATGGCGCTGCCCATCCTCGTCGCGCGGCACCCGGCTCGTCATGCGGGCGAGCTTGCGGGCCTCGTCATAATATTTGGACTTCGCCTTCAGCCGCTCGGCGATCAGCTTCTGCTCCGGCGTTGCGGCCATGGCGATCAGCGAATCCGCTTTCGACGGCTCGGGAATACGCGCCGATCCGTACATGACGAAGGTCGAGGCGATCTTGGCCTCGTCCAGCAGCAATTCGGGCTTCAGCAGCTCCAATTGGAAGCGGACGGGCCGCAGATCCTCGCGCAGCAGGAAGTCCTTGTCTTGAAAGGCGAGGCGGTAGGCGGGATCCTCGGTCTGCGGGCTGGAGGTCTGCTGCTCGGCGACCTTGGCTTCGACATGGGCGGGCGAAAAGACGCGCTTCGGCGGTTGGGTTGGTTCGGTCATAAGCGCCGCCCTTTAGCGGCAATAGGGGCCGCGGCCCATATCGAAATGAAAATGATCGTGATGGAGGGCGTTGGCGTCCGGCCCGAGGCCGATGGGGAATTGGCCGCAACCGGCGCCATGAGCGGCGCGGAGAAAATCCCTTACCCGCCGATCCTCGCCGTTCCATCCGCTTTTCACGGTGATCCGGCGCCCGTCTTCCAGCACGAAGCCGCCGATATCGACGGCATTGGCCCGGCCATGTTCGGACAGCTTGTTTCCGGCCTGGCCGTTGACCGGGCGGCAGGCATAGGTGCCCATGCTCTCGATCTTGACGACCCGGGCGCCGAGATGGCGTTGCGCGGCGGGTTGCACCGCCTCCTGCACCCAGCGTGCGAAATTGGCGGCGAGCGGGCAGGTCATCGCGCCGAGGTTCGTCACCGGCGTGCCGATATCGAGCAGCTGCACCGCGCCGATGGCAGAACAGCCGCCGTCGAACGTGCGATCAGGGAGCGGCTTGAACGCCACCGCCGCGCGGGCGAGGTCGGCATGGCATTGGCGCAGCACCTTGTCCGGCTTCAGCGCTTCGGCTTGAGGCCCGGGTTGAGGCGAGGGTGCAGGTCTGTCGGGCTTTGGAATACAGCCCGCCAGCAGTACCAGCCCTAGGATGATCATGCCCCGCTGCATGGGCTGGAAGGTGAATCGAGCGGTAAATCCCGTCAAGTTGGATGCGGCGAACAAGGCCCTCCCCCTCGATGGGGGAGGTTGGGTGGGGGTGATGCCGGAGACGGTCACCGCTCTACGCCGAACATCACCCCTCCCCAACCCCTCCCCATCGAGGGGAGGGGCTTAAGAGTTGACACCCCGCCTCATATCCCTATCCCCGGCTGCGGGCCACGCCGTCCCAACGCGGCGCGTGCTCTCTGTGAGGAGAGTCGTACATGACTGAAGCTATCAAGCCGGGCTCGAAGCCCGCGCGTCCCTATTTCTCGTCCGGTCCCTGCGCGAAGCCGCCGGGCTGGTCCCCCGAAAAACTCGCGCTTGCATCGCTTGGTCGCTCGCATCGCTCGAAGCTCGGCAAGGCGCGCCTCCACCATGCGATCGAATTGACGCGCAAGGTGCTGGAAGTGCCCTCCGATTACCGCATCGCCATCGTTCCGGCCTCCGATACCGGTGCCGTCGAAATGGCGCTCTGGTCGATGCTCGGCGCACGCCCGGTCACCTTGATGGCGTGGGAAAGTTTCGGTGAAGGTTGGGTGACCGATGCCGTCAAGCAGCTGAAGCTCGATGCGACGGTCGTGAAGGCGCCCTATGGCGAAATCCCCGATCTCTCCGCCATTGATCAGGACGGCGACGTCGTCTTCACCTGGAACGGCACCACTTCGGGCGCCCGCGTGCCGAACGGCGACTGGATCCGCGACGACCGCCAAGGCCTGATGTTCGCGGATTCCACCTCCGCCTGCTTCGCTCAGGATGTGCCCTTCCATAAGCTCGATGTCGTCACCTTCTCCTGGCAGAAGGTTCTGGGCGGCGAGGGCGGCCACGGCGTCCTCATCCTCTCGCCGCGCGCGGTCGAGCGCCTCGAAAGCTACACGCCCGCTTGGCCGCTGCCCAAAATCTTCCGCATGACGAAGGGCGGCAAGCTGATCGAGAGCCTGTTCAAGGGCGAGACGATCAACACGCCCTCCATGCTCGCGGTCGAGGATTATATCTACGCCCTCGAATGGGCGCTCCAGCTTGGCGGCCTCTCCGCGCTTCAGGCCCGTTGCACCGCCAACGCCGCCGCGCTCGACGCCTGGGTGCGGAAAACGCCGTGGATCGAGCATCTCGTCGCCGACCCCGCGATCCGCTCGAATACGTCTGTCTGCCTCAAGTTCGCCGACGATGCGGTGCCCGGACTCGACGAAGCCGGCAAGCTGGCCCTCGTCAAGGCGATGGACTCCGCCCTCGAAGCCGAAGCCGCCGCTTTTGACATAGCCGGACACCGCGACGCCCCCGCGGGCATTCGCATCTGGTGCGGCGCCACGGTGGAAACGGCGGATATCGAAGCCCTCGGCCCCTGGCTCGACTGGGCCTTCCACACGGCGCGCAGTGCCTAAACCCCTCTCCCCTTCAGGGGAGAGGATGGGAGAGGGGGAGTCAATGCGCGACCAGAATCTCTTGAAGCACGCAAAATCCATGCGCCGCGCTCCCACCGAGCCGGAGCAGCGCCTCTGGCTCGCCCTCCGCGCAGGCCGCCTGACCGGCGCCAAGTTTCGCCGTCAAGTCGTCATCGGCCCCTACATCGCTGATTTTGCCTGCCGTCTCCCGTCCCAGCTCGTCATCGAGATCGATGGCAACACTCACGCCGATCAGGCCGCCTACGATCAGGCCCGAACCCAATATCTCGAAGCGCAGGGCTATTGCGTCCTCCGCTTCACCAACGCCGACATCATGACCAATCTGGAGGGTGTGCTTCAGGCTTCAACGCAAGCCCTGACTCCCCCTCTCCCTAACCTCTCCCCTGAAGGGGAGAGGGGTTGAAAGGAACCAATATGCCCAAAGTCCTCATCTCCGATCAGATGGATCCGAAAGCCGCCGAAATCTTCCGCGCCAACGGTGTCGAGGTCGACGAAAAGCCCGGCCTTACCAAGGAGGAACTGAAAGCCATTATCGGCCAATATGACGGCCTTGCCATCCGTTCCGCGACCAAGGTGACGCCGGACGTGCTCGAAGCCGCGACCAACCTCAAGGTCGTCGGCCGCGCCGGGATCGGCGTCGACAATGTCGATATCCCCGCGGCTTCCGCGAAGGGCGTCGTCGTCATGAACACGCCCTTCGGCAATTCGATCACCACCGCCGAACATGCCATCGCCCTGATGTTCGCGCTCGCCCGCGAACTCCCCCAGGCCGATGCCTCGACGCAAGCGGGCAAGTGGGAAAAGAACCGCTTCATGGGCGTCGAGCTCACCTCCAAGACCCTCGGCCTCATCGGCGCGGGCAATATCGGATCGATCGTCGCCGACCGTGCGCTCGGCCTCAAGATGAAGGTGGTCGCCTTCGATCCCTTCCTGACGCCCGAACGCGCCGTCGACCTCGGCATCGAAAAGGTGGAACTGGACCAGCTTCTCGCCCGCGCCGATTTTATCACCCTCCACACGCCGCTCACCGACCAGACCCGCAACATCCTCTCTCGCGAAAATCTCGCCAAGACGAAGAAGGGCGTCCGCATCATCAATTGCGCGCGCGGCGGCCTGATCGACGAAGCGGCGCTGAAAGACATGCTGGAAAGCGGCCACGTCGCGGGCGCCGCGCTCGACGTGTTCGTCGAGGAACCAGCCAAGCAGAACCCGCTGTTCGGCACCTCTGGCTTTGTCGCCACGCCCCATCTCGGGGCGTCGACGACCGAAGCGCAAGTCAATGTCGCGATCCAGGTCGCCGAGCAGATGTCCGATTATCTGATGCGCGGCGGTGTCACCAACGCGCTCAACATGCCCTCCCTTTCTGCCGAGGAAGCGCCGAAGCTGCGCCCCTATATGGAATTGGCGCAGGAACTCGGCTCCCTCGTCGGTCAGCTCGAAGGCGAGCGCATCACCGGCGTCTCGATCGAGGTGGAAGGGGCCGCTGCATCGCTCAATCAGAAACCGGTCACCGGCGCCGTCCTCGCCGGATTGATGCGCGTCTATTCGCAAACGGTGAACATGGTGAACGCGCCCTTCCTCGCGAAGGAACGCGGCCTCGACGTGCGCGAGGTGCGCCACGACCGCGAGGGCGATTATCATACCCTTGTCCGCGTTGCCGTCGCTACACCCGATGGCGAGCGCTCCGTCGCGGGCACCTTGTTCGGCAATGCCGCGCCGCGCCTCGTCGAGATGTTCGGCATCAAGGTCGAGGCGGAGTTGAAGGGAGAGATGATCTATATCGTCAACGAAGACGCGCCGGGCTTCATCGGGCGCCTCGGTACAGTGCTCGGTCAGGCGGGCATCAATATCGGCACCTTCCATCTTGGCCGCCGCGCCGCGAAGGGCGAGGCGTTGGCCTTGGTATCGGTCGACGGCCATGTCGGTGCGGATGTGATCGGGCAAATCAAGGCGATCGCGGGCGTGCGGCGGGTCAAGGCGCTGCGTTTCGGCGGTTGAAAAGATGTTAACCATTTTGGCGCCATTGTGGAGGAAAGAGGCTCTTTTAAATGCATCAAGCCCCGATCCTGCCCGCCACGCTGTCGCTTGCCGAATTGCTCGGCGCGTTCAGCTACGCGCTCGACATTACGGAGGGTCAGCCGGAGGGCCATTGCGTTCGCGCGTGCTGGATCGGAACGCATGTCGGGCAAGAGATCGGCTTGGCGGGCGAAGCCTTGCGCGACCTTTATTATACCGTCCTGCTGAAGGATCTGGGCTGTTCCAGCAATGCAGCGCGCATTTGCCAGCTCTATCTCGCCGACGATTTGAGCTTTAAGCGCGATTTCAAGTTTGTCGGCAACGGCATCAAGGATGCGCTCGCTTTCGTTTTCTCCCATACCGGGCGCGGAGCGCCGCTGAGAATGCGGACTGGCGCGATCCTCAACATCCTCAGGAATGGACCGGAGATCGCGCGCGACCTGATCGCCACGCGCTGCGACCGGGGCGCCAACATCGCCCGCCGGCTGCGCTTCTCCGAAGCGGTTGCGGAAGGCATTTATGCGCTCGACGAGCATTGGGACGGGTCGGGCAAGCCTGACGGCCTGGTGGGTGAGGCGATCCCCCTCTTCGCGCGCATCGCCTTGCTGGCGCAGGTTGCCGACGTCTTCCATCACAATGCGGGCCGCGACGCCGCGATCGCGGAAGTGACGCGGCGCAGCGGCACCTGGTTCGATCCCGCTTTGGTCCGTGCTTTTCTCTCCGTCGCGCGGAACGAGGAGTTTTGGCGGGCGCTCGCCTCGCCCCTGCTGGAAGCGCGCCTGCTTGAGCTTGAGCCCGCCCAGCAGGCGGTACCGGTGGACGAGGATTATCTGGATGCGATCGCTGCCGCCTTCGGAGAGGTGGTGGACGCGAAAAGCCCCTATACCGGCGGCCATTCGGTCCGCGTCGCCGATTATGCGGATGCGATCGCGGAGCGGATCGGCATAGATGCCGGCCGCCGCCGCTGGCTGCGGCGCGGCGCCCTGCTGCACGACATCGGCAAATTAGGCGTCAGCAACATGATCCTCGATAAGCCCGGCCGACTGGACGAAAGCGAATGGGCCATGATGCGGGACCATGCCGTCCACACCCAAGCGATCCTGGGGCGCGTCGCCGCCTTTCGCGATCTTGCCCCCATCGCCGCCGCACATCACGAGCGGCTGGATGGAACCGGCTATCCCAAGCGCCTGACAGACGCCGAGATCGCGCCGGAAACGCGGATCATCACCGTCTGCGATTTTTACGACGCGCTGACCGCCGACCGGCCTTATCGCGCGGCCATGCCGGTGGAACAGGCGCTGGCGATCATCGGGGACAGCGTCGGTGCCGCCGTCGACCGCGACTGTTTCGAAGCGCTGAAGGCCCACGCGCTGCGCTGACACTGGACCTTCCCGACGACTCCCCTTAGAGGCTGCCCGTCACAATAAAGGTAGCGGTCTTGGCGAACGTAACGGTCATCGGCGGTCAATGGGGCGACGAGGGCAAGGGCAAGATCGTCGACTGGCTGTCCAGCCGCGCCGACGTCGTCGCCCGCTTTCAAGGCGGCCACAATGCCGGTCACACGCTCGTCGTCGGCGATCAGGTCTACAAGCTTTCTCTGCTCCCCTCCGGCATCGTGCGCGGCACGTTGTCCGTCATCGGCAATGGCGTCGTGCTCGATCCCTGGGCGCTGAAGGCCGAGGTCGAGAAGCTGACCGCGCAGGGCGTCGCGATCACGCCGGACAATCTTCAGATCGCCGACACCTGCCCGCTCATCCTGCCGATCCACCGCGATCTCGACGCGCTGCGCGAGGATGCGAGCGGCCAGGGCAAGATCGGCACCACCCGCCGCGGCATCGGCCCGGCTTATGAAGACAAGGTCGGCCGCCGCGCGATCCGCGTCTGCGACCTGCGCCATGTCGACGATTTGGGACCGCAGCTCGACCGGCTCTGCGCGCATCACGATGCGCTGCGCGCCGGTTTCGGCCAGCCGCCGATCGATCGCGCCCGGCTCAAGCAGGATCTGGCGGAGATCGCGGATTTCGTGCTGCAATTCGCCAAACCCGTGTGGCTGACCCTGAACGACGCCAAGCATAAGGGCAGCCGCATCTTGTTCGAAGGCGCACAGGGTGTGCTGCTCGACGTCGATCACGGCACCTATCCCTTCGTCACTTCCTCCAACACCATCGCGGGTACGGCGGCGGCAGGCACGGGCCTGGGCCCCTCGGCTGCGGGCTTCGTGCTCGGCATCGTAAAGGCTTACACGACCCGCGTCGGGTCCGGCCCCTTTCCGACCGAGCTCGACGACGAAATCGGCCAGCGTCTCGGCGAGCGGGGTCATGAATTCGGCACGGTCACGGGCCGCAAGCGCCGCTGCGGCTGGTTCGACGCCGTCCTCGTCCGCCAGTCTTGCGCGGTATCGGGCGTCACCGGAATCGCGCTCACCAAATTGGACGTTCTCGATGGCCTTGACGAGATCAGGATCTGCACCGGCTATCGCCTGAATGGCGAGACGATGAATCATTTCCCCGCCCACGCGGCCGATCAGGCCGCGGTGGAGCCGATCTATGAGGCGATTGAAGGCTGGCAGGATTCGACGGCCGGGGCGCGCAGCTGGGCGCAACTGCCCGCGCAGGCGATCAAGTACATCCGGCGGATCGAGGAGCTGATCCAATGCCCTGTCGCTTTGGTCTCGACCAGCCCGGAACGCGAGGATACGATCCTCGTCCGCGATCCGTTCGCCGATTGATGTGAAAGGCGAAAAATGACCTCACGCGAAACCACCGGTCTTCTTCCACGAATGGGCAAGACGCCCGTGGTCGACAGCGACGGGCGCTCGCTGGCCGACTGGCTGGCACTGGCCGCTTTCATTCCCATTCAATGGCCCTGGCTGCTCCGGAGCCTCAGCGGCGGATCGAAAGCCGCGAAAAATGCGTTGCTCTCCCGTCTCGATCTTCCCGCCGACGCCCTGCCCAATCTCGGCAGCTGGAAGGCGGATACCGGCCTCCTCACCCTGCTCGTCGACCATATCCTGACCCACAAGCCGAAGCTGGTCGTCGAATTCGGCGCCGGGGCGACGAGCCTGATCCTCGCCAAGGCCTTGGAAAAGGCGGGTGGGGGCAAGCTGATCAGCTTCGACCAGCATGCCGATTTCGTCGATCTGACGCGCGGCTGGCTGGCCGATCATGGGCTGGACGCCGATATCCGCGCGGTTCCTTTGCGCCCTTCGCCTGACGGCTGGCCGGGCCTTTGGTACGATCATGGGCCGCTGCCCGATGGCATCGATATGATGGTGATCGACGGCCCGCCCTGGACCATTCATCCCTTCACCCGTGGCGCGGCATCGAGCCTGTTCGGCAAGGTCGCGCCCGGCGGGACGGTCTTCCTCGACGACGCCGCCCGTCCCGGCGAACGGATCGTCGCGCGGCGGTGGAAGAAGCTCTATCCCGATTTCAGCTTCCGCTTGTGGAAAGGCGGGACGAAAGGGACACTGATCGGGCGCAAAAAGGGGCTAACCTTAGAAGGGTTTATAGACCCGTCACATTGAGAACCGTCATTCCAGCGAAAGCTGGAATCTTTTTTCTTCTAACCTCTGGCGCAAAGTTGGCGGTTAAATAGCGCCCCCAAACGTATCGCATACCGCCGGGTCGCCGCTTTCCATGCCCCGCTTCAGCCACGTCATGCGCTGTTCCGACGTGCCGTGGGTGAAGCTTTCCGGAACGACCCGGCCTTGCGTCGCTTTCTGCAGCGTGTCGTCGCCGATGGCGGAGGCGGCGGTCAGGCCTTCCTCGACATCGCCCGGTTCGAGCCGCGCCCGATTGCGCGCCGCCCAGACCCCCGCATAGCAATCGGCCTGCAGCTCGACCCTGACCTGAATGGCGTTGCCTTCGGCCGGAGATACCGCCTGTTGCGCCTGATTGGCTTGGCTCAGCGTGCCGGTCAGATCCTGAATATGATGGCCGACTTCGTGCGCGATGACATAAGCCTGGGCGAAATCGCCCGCCGCGCCGAAGCGGTTCTGAAGCTCGCCATAGAAACTGGTGTCGAGATAGATGCTTTTGTCGCTGGGGCAGTAAAAGGGCCCCATGGCCGCTTGCGCCACGCCGCAACCCGATTGTCCCGTGCCGCCGTAGAAGGTGAAGCGCGCGGGCGTATAGCGTTCGCCGCGCTCTTGAAAGACTTGCGCCCACGTGTCTTCGGTATTGGCAAGCACCTGACAGGAAAAGCGGCTCGCCGCGTCAACCGCGCAGGCCTGTGCGGCGCTGCCCGTGCCGCCTCCGGCCACCGGCTGGCGGGTCGTGCCGCCGCCGAACGGGTTGAAGCCCAGCAGCATCGCACCAATGACCAGCACGATAACGCCGCCGATGCCGAAGCGGCTGCCGACGAGTCCCAGCAGAAGCCCGAACCCGCCACCGCCGCCGCCAAGGCCGCCGAAACTCTGGCCGCGCTGATCGCCGACATTGTCGCTGGTCCGATAATCGTCGAGGCGCATGGGGTTTTCTCCGCTGGATAGGGTGCCGCAACAATGCGCGGCACGCCGGGCGGTTGCATTTGGCCGGGCACCGGCCAAAGATGCCCGCCTGTCAGTTCAAGGACCAGCGCCGCATGTTTCTTCAGGGAAAGACCGCCCTTGTTACCGGCTCCACCTCCGGCATCGGCCTCGCTTGCGCCCGCGCGCTCGCGAGGGAGGGCGCGAATGTGGTGCTCAACGGCTTTGGCGATGCGGAGGCGATCGAAGCGGTCCGGACTGAACTGGAGGGCCTGAGCGGCGGCAAGGCACTCTATTCCGCCGCCGATCTGACCCGTCCCGACGCGATCGAAGAGATGATGACGCAGGCTGAAGCGCACGGCGGCGTCGACATCCTCGTCAACAATGCGGGGGTGCAGCATGTCGCCCCGGCCGATCAATTTCCTGTCGAAAAATGGGATCTGATCCTGGCCCTCAACCTGTCGGCGGTGTTCCACACCACCCGCCTCGCTTTGCCGGGGATGAAGGCGAAGGGGTGGGGCCGCATCATCAACACGGCGTCGGCGCATAGCCTCGTCGCCAGCCCCAACAAGTCCGCCTACGTCGCCGCCAAGCATGGTGTCGCGGGCTTCACCAAGACCGTCGCTCTGGAAACGGCGCAATCGGGCGTCACCGTCAATTGCATCAGCCCCGGCTATGTCTGGACGCCGCTCGTCGAAAATCAGATACCCGATACGATGAAGGCGCGGGGCCTGACCCGCGAGCAGGTGATGAACGACGTCCTCCTTGCCGCCCAGCCGACCAAGCAATTCGTCACGGTGGATCAGGTCGCCGCTCTGGCCTTGTTCCTGTGCCGCGAGGAGGCTGCGTCCATTACCGGCGCCAATCTGTCCATGGACGGCGGGTGGACCGCGCAATGATCGGGCGGGTCGTCTTTCTCGCGCTTTGCGCCGCGACGATGGGATGCGCCACGGATAAGCCGCATCTTGGGACCGAAGCAGGCGTTGAAACCGCCGCCCTTTGGCGCAGCGTCGCGACGCAGGACGACCAGCGGCGTCTTCGCGGCTGGCGCGATGCCTGGATCACGGCGCTCGACCAAGCGCGTGCCAACGGCCATGGCAACGAAATCGCCGCCGAAGGAGTCCTGCTTGACCCTGATGGCGCTCTCCCTTTTTCCGACATCCCGCAAGGGATTTACCGCTGCCGGACCGTAAAGATCGGCAGCCAGGCGCACGGCGCGCTGGCTTATATAGCCTATCCTTTCTTCCGCTGCCGCATTGCTCAAGGTGAAAACGGTCTGCGCTTTAGCAAGCTCAGCGGATCGCAACGGCCTATCGGCATCCTTTATGCTGATGGCGGATCGCGGCGCGTCTTCCTGGGCACGCTTCAGCTCGGCGACGAGCAGCGCGCCTTCCGCTATGGCGACGACCGGGAGCGCGACATGGCGGGCGTTTTGGAGCGGATCGGCGACAATCGCTGGCGCCTCGCTCTGCCTTATCCGCATTTCGAATCCATGATGGACGTGATCGAGCTTTTACCGGGGGAATAATCACCATGAGAAAAACCGTTGCCGCCTTGCTGGCTCTGACCATGGCCGCACCCGCTGCCGCCGATCCGCTGGCGGATGCGGTCAAGGCCGATCTGCCCTCGCTCCTCGCTCTCTACCGCGACCTGCACGCCAATCCGGAATTGAGTTTCCAGGAATCGAAGAGCGCCGCCAAACTTGCTGCGGAAGCCAAGAAACTGGGTTTCGAGGTGACCGCCGGAGTGGGCGGCACAGGCGTGGTCGCGGTGATGCGCAACGGGCCAGGCCCTGTGCTGTTGATGCGCGCCGACATGGACGGATTGCCGGTCATCGAACAAACCGGCCTGCCCTTTGCCAGCAAGGTCCGCGCGACGAGCGTGGCGGGGGTGGAAAGCGGAGTCATGCACGCTTGCGGGCACGACACGCACATGACGGCCTGGGTCGGCGCCGCGCGGCGTTTGGCGGCAATGAAGAACGAGTGGTCCGGAACGCTCGTCATGATCCTGCAGCCGGCCGAAGAGATCGGCGCAGGGGCGCGAGCCATGCTGGCGGACGGGCTCTATACGCGCTTTCCCAAGCCGACCCATGCGCTCGCCTTTCATAATACCGGCGCTCTGCCCGCCGGGCATATCGGCTATGCGCCCGGCTATGTGCTTGCGAATGTCGACAGCGTCGACATCAAGGTGAAAGGCGTCGGTGGGCACGGTGCCTATCCCCATACCGCGAAGGATCCGATCGTCCTTGCGTCCCGCATCGTCGGCGCGCTCCAGACCCTGGTGAGCCGCGAGATCGACCCGCAGGAGGCGGGCGTCGTCACCGTCGGCAGCTTCCATGCGGGCGCGAAGCACAATATCATTCCCGACGAAGCCAATTTGCTGCTCACGGTGCGAAGCTACAAGGACGATGTCCGCCGCACCCTGCTCGACGGCATCAAGCGCATTGCCCGGGGTGAGGCGATCACCGCCGGAATGCCGGAAGACCGGATGCCGGAAGTGACGATCCGGGAAGCGGAATATACGCCGGCGACGTTCAACACCGATGGACTGACCAGGAGCACAGCCGCGCTTTTCGCCGCGCGCTTCGGCGCGGATCGCCTCCAGAATCTGCCGGCTACCATGGGCGGTGAGGATTTCGGGCGTTACTACCTTGCCGACAAGTCGATCGAGAGCTTCATCTTCTGGGTGGGCGCGACGCCGCGGGATAAATGGGATGCAGCCCAAGCAGGCGGCGCGCCGGTGCCGAGCATCCACAGCCCCTTTTATGCACCCGATCCCGAACCCACCATCGCTACCGCGACCGAGGCGATGGTGGTCGCGGCGTTGGGGGTGCTTGGCCGGAAATAGTATAGGCGAGAAAGCGGCGTTCAGCTTTTCTTTGTAAATTTCGGCGACACCCGGCGCATGTCGGGATATTTTACGCTCGGAACGAACGCCGCATGATCGGCATGATCGGCCTGTGGTCGGATATGATCGCCGCCTGTCTTTATGGCGGCCTTGCTCTATGGCAGCTGCGCCACTGGTCGGCCGATACCCGATCCCATCCCCTGACCGCCGCTTTCGCCATCATCGCGGCATGGATGGCGTTCAAGGCTAGCGAAGGGGCCGATCATCTTCTCCCGGGCCTGGCCGAGCCGGCACGCAATGTCGCGTTCCTCGCCTTCATGCACGCCATTGCGATGGGCCGCGAACAAGCGCCTTTAAGAGCGCTGGGCACCGTTTATGGCGCCGTCGCCGCAGTGGTCGGCTGTCAGATTTTGACTGTCTGCCTTCTCCATTCGATACGCGCCACGGGAGTCGCGCACGATGCTGCCGAGGCCGCTTATCAAGTCCTTGGCCTCACCGTCTCGGCGGGGGCGCTGATCCTCGTTCACAATCTTTATTCCCAGGCGCAGGCCGGTTCCCGCGCGGCGATCCGGCTGCCGATGCTGGGGCTTGCCGCGATGTGGACCTACGACCTTCACCTCTATACCGTCGCCTATCTGACGCGCGATATGCCTACCGACCTTGTCGCGCTGCGTGGCGCCATGCTGGCCCTGTTGGCGCCTTTCTTCGCTGCGGCGGGACGCAAGGAAAGCTGGTCGGTCGAACTGTCCCGCACGGCCACTTTCCAGTCCCTCTCGCTGCTCGCCATTTTCGGATACCTCATCCTCATGATGTCGGCGACGCGGGCGCTCGAGGCCGTGAAAGCCGGTTGGGTGGGCATGGCGCAGGCGGTCATCCTTCTGTTGATGGCAAGCACATTGCTCATCCTCCTGCCCTCGCGCCGCATCCGGGCGTGGATGCGCGTGACGACCGCCAAGCATTTCTTTCCGCACCGCTACGATTATCGCGCCGAGTGGCTCCGTTTCACCCGCACCATTGGCACCAGCGGTCCGGACGCCTTGCCGATCGACGTCCGCGTCGTAAAGGCGCTCGCCCAAGCCGCCGACGCGTCGGGCGGCATGATGCTGACCCTGGATGGCGACTATCGCTTCGCGCCTGCCGGTCAGTGGAATTGGCGGATGGATGCACAAGGCTGGCAAGACGCCACGCTCGGCCGTTTGTTGGAGGAACGCGCCTTCATCATCGATTTTGGCACAGTCGACGCTGACGGCAAATTTTCTTTCGGCGGGAGCAATTTCGCGCTGCCGCGCTGGACGGTCGAGGCGGGCAGCTGGGCAGGCGTGCCGGTCATCCACAACGACCGCCTGGTCGCCCTCGTCCTCCTCGCCGCCCCGCCGGTACGGCGGCCGATCGACTGGGAGGATTTTGATCTGTTCCGCACCGCGGGCATCGAAGCGGCGAGCTATCTGGCGGAAGCGCAAGCGCAGGAGAAACTCGCCGACGCCCGCCGTTTCGATGAATTCAACCGCCGTTTCGCCTTCATCATGCACGACATCAAGAATCTGGTAAGCCAGATCTCCCTTGTCGCGCGCAATGCCGAGCGGCACGCCAACAATCCCGAATTCCGCGCCGATATGATCGCGACCTTGCAAAGCTCGGTCCGCAAGATGAACGATCTGCTCGCCCGCTTATCCAAGGGCGCGCAGGACGATATCCGCCCTTCCCGTCCAGTCGAAGTCCGCTTGATGCTGGCTCCGCTGGTCGAGGCGCGGCGGCGTATCCATCCGATCGAGCTTTCCGGCGATGCCGGAATCGCAGTGCAGGCGGACGGCGCGGGATTTGAACAGGCGGTCACCCACCTGCTTCAAAATGCCATCGACGCCAGCACGGGCGGCCAGCCCATCCGCATCGCCATTGCCCAGGCTGGCGCTCTGGTAACGGTCGCCATCGCCGACCAGGGCTGCGGCATGTCCGCCGAATTCATCCGTACCCGCCTCTTCCAGCCCTTTGCCTCCACCAAGGAGGGCGGGTTCGGCATCGGCGCCTATGAGGCGCGCAGCCTGATCGAGGCCATGGGGGGGAGGCTTGATGTGGACAGCCGAGAAGGCATGGGTACCACCTTTACGATAACCCTCCCCGCCGCCGATATCGCGGCGGTTCTTGAAGAAGAACGGATTCGGGCATGAACGGTGAGCGCAAACCCGCCTTGCTTGTCGTGGAAGACGATGAAGGCCTGCAACGACAATTGCGTTGGGCTTACGAGGATTATGAGGTGCTGACGGCGGGCGACCGCGCGGCGGCCATCGCCATTGTCCGCGCCGAGGAACCGGCGGTCGTCACCCTCGATCTCGGCCTGCCGCCGGATCCCGACGGGGTCAGCGAAGGTTTTGCGGCGCTGGAGGAGATATTGGCGCTCCGTCCGGACGCCAAGGTCATCGTGGCATCAGGCCATGGCGCGCGGGAAAGCGCGCTTCGGGCCATCGCGTCGGGCGCTTACGATTTCTATCAGAAGCCGGTCGATATCGATCAACTGGGCCTCATCGTCCGCCGCGCTTTCCAGCTTCACGGAATCGAGGCGGAAAATAAACGGCTGGAGGCCCGAGCGGGCGAAGGGGGCACGGTGCTCGGCACCATGATCACAGCCGCGCCCGACATGCAGAAAGTCGCGCGGACCATCGAGCGCGTCGCCAATACCGGCGTCTCGGTGCTCCTGCTCGGCGCAAGCGGCACGGGCAAGGAATTGCTCGCGCGCGGCCTGCACGAGGCGAGCGCGCGGCGCGAGCGCGCTTTCGTCGCGATCAACTGCGCGGCGATCCCCGAAAATCTGCTTGAGGCCGAATTGTTCGGCTATGAAAAGGGTGCCTTCACCGGAGCGATCAAAACCACCGAGGGCAAGATCGAGCTCGCCCAGGGGGGCACCCTGTTTCTCGACGAAGTCGGCGACATTCCCCTGCCGTTGCAGGTGAAGCTGCTGCGTTTCCTGCAGGAGCGGGTGATCGAGCGGATCGGCGGCCGGCGGCCCATCCCGGTCGATACCCGCATCGTTTGCGCGACCCACCGCAATTTGGAAGACATGATCGCCAAGGGCAGCTTCCGCGACGACCTTTATTATCGCATCGCCGAAATTCCGGTGCGTATCCCCTCCCTTGCCGAGCGGCCAGGCGACGCCGCCTTGCTTGCCAAACATTTCCTTCAACGCTTCGCACGGGAAATGAACCCGCAAGTAAAAGGCCTGTCACCCGCCGCACTTGCCGCGCTTGATCGCCACGATTGGCCGGGCAATGTGCGCGAGCTGGAAAATCGATTGAAACGCGCCGTCATCATGGCGGAGGGAAAGCTGGTGACGCCCGAGGATCTCGACCTTGCCGGCGGCGAAGATGACTTTCCCGTCAATCTCAAGGCCGCCCGGGAAGCCGCTGACCGGAAGGCGATCGTCCGCGCGCTGGCACGGGCCGAAAACAATATCTCCGCCGCCGCCAAATTGCTCGGCATCAGCCGTCCGACCTTGTACGATCTTCTCAAGCAATATGACCTGCAACCGGCATGACGCGATTTCTGATCCTCCCCTTCTTACTTCTCCCGGCCTGCGATGGGACCGCCAATACGGGTGAAACCCGCCAAGTCACAGTGGGCGAGGCAAGGGATTCGATCCCTTCTCCACTAAGCGAAGAGGACATGATCGAGCTTAAGAAGGCGGCGGAGGCACGGCCCGATGATGCGGGAGTCCAGGAAACCTATGCCGCCGCCCTTCTTGCACAGGGTAAGGCGGCGGAGGCGCTCCACCGGCTCGATCCCCTGCCCGAAACCTTGGACAGGCATCGCCTGCGAGGGGATGCGCTCACCATTCTCGGCCGCTATCGCGAAGCCGCCGATGCCTTTCGCGCTGCCGGCTCCGTACGCGATACGCCGGAGCGGTTAATCGAAACGTTGCGGCTGATCGGCGGCGGCGCGATGGAAGGGCGGGACTGGCGACAGGCGGCGACGGCCTATGAGGAATTGAAGACATTGGGCGCGGCGGACCCGCTGGTCCTTAACAATCTGGCTTTCGCTTACGGGGAGCTTGGCAAATATGATGCCGCCATCCCGCTCGCGCGGGAAGCGGTGGCGATCCGTCCCGGTGATCCGGCCGCGCTCGATACGCTGGGCTGGCTGCTGGTCAAAAGCGGACGGGACAAAGCCGAAGGCGTAAAATTGCTCGAGCGGGCGGCTATGGCTGCGCCCGGCGACAGCGCCATCCGGGACCATTTGGAAAAAGCGCGCGGTTCCTAGCTGGCCAGCGCCTCGACCTGCTCCGCGAGATCCAGCCAGCGCTCTTCAGCCGCATCGCGTTCGGCGCGCGCGTCTTCAATGGCCTTGGTGAGGCTGTCGAACCGCGCCGGATCCTTGACGTAAAGATCGGGATCGGACAGCCGGTCTTCATCGCGGGCGATGGCGGCATCCAGCGCCTCGATACGGGCTGGAAGCAGATCGTAATCGCGTTGATCCTTATAGGAGAGTTTGGCCGCGCGTGGCTTCGCCACCGATATTTGCGGTCCCGCCTCCTTCGGTTTGGATCGCGCCGTACGCATGCCGGACGACTGTTTCTTCTTCCGCTCCCAATCCTCATAGCCGCCCGCGACGATATCGACCGTGCCCGAGCCATCGAGGCCGAGGGTGATCGTCACGGTGCGGTCGAGGAAGTCGCGGTCGTGGCTGACGATCATCACCGTGCCTTCATAATCCGCGATCACTTCCTGCAGCAGGTCGAGCGTCTCGAGGTCGAGGTCGTTGGTCGGCTCGTCGAGGACGAGAAGGTTGGAACGTCGTGCGAATTCGCGGGCGAGGAGGAGCCGGGAGCGCTCGCCGCCCGACAGGGTTCCAATCTTCGCGTCGATCAATTCGGGCTGGAACAGGAATTCCTTCAAATAGCCCTGCACATGCTTCTTATGCCCCCGCACCTCGATCCAATCGCCGCCGTCGGCCAGCACGTCGCGGACTCGTTTTTGCGGATCGAGCAATTTGCGCTGCTGGTCGATGACGACGCCGTCCAGCGTCTTGGCGCGAAAGACGGTGCCTTCGTCGGGAGCGATCTCGCCCGTGAGCAGCTTTAGCAAGGTCGTCTTGCCCGCCCCGTTCGCGCCGACGATGCCGATCCGGTCGCCGCGCTGGATCTTCAGCGTGAAGTCGCGGATGATCGTGCGGTCGCCGAACCGCTTCGCGACACGATCGGCGTCGATCACCGTCTTCGTCTTCACATCGTCATTCTCGATGGCGAGCTTGGCTGTGCCCGCCGGGCCCAGCATCGCGGCGCGGACGGCGCGCATCTCGTTCAGCTTGGCGAGGCGGCCCTGGTTGCGCTTTCGCCGCGCGGTGACGCCGCGCTGGAGCCAGTGCAGCTCCAGCTTCAATTTCGCGTCCAATTTCTCCGCTGCGCGCGCTTCTTCCTCATAGACTTTTTCGACCCAGGCGTCGTACCCGCCGAAGCCGATCTCCGCGCGGCGCAGGTTCGACCGGTCGAGCCACAGGGTCGATCGGGTCAGCCGTTTCAGGAACGTTCGGTCGTGGCTGATGACGATGAAGGCGCCGGTATAGCGCCCCAGCCAGTCCTCCAGCCATTCGATCGCGCCGAGATCGAGATGGTTGGTCGGCTCGTCGAGCAGGAGCACATCCGCATCCTGCGCGAGTGCACGGCAAATGGCTGCGCGGCGGCGCTCGCCCCCGCTCGCCGTGACGGCTTCGCGGCCAAGGTCAATGCCGATCTGGTCGGCGATCGCCTCGATATCGTGAAGCGGTGGCGCGTCCGGTCCCGATATGGCAAAGTCGCGGAGCGTCGCGAATCGGGCGACATCGGGATCCTGCTCCAGCATCACCACTTTCGTGCCCGGCTGAATCGTGCGGCGGCCCTCGTCCGTCTCGATCGCGTTCGCGAGGCATTTGAGCAAAGTGGTCTTGCCCGCACCGTTGCGGCCGATCAGCGCGAGCCTGTCGCGTTCGCCGACGAACAGGTCAATGCCGCGAAAAAGCCAGCCGCTGCCTTGCTGAAGGCCGAGGTTTTCATATGCGAGGACGGGTGCTGCCATGAGCATGCGCCATAAGGGGAGTAAGGCCCGGGCTCAACGGCTTCGCGCTGTTGCACTTTTACGCCACCGTAACGAGAAAGCTGCATCTTACCCTTCAGTTGCATTCATAGGTCATTCAAGGCCGGGCCTCTATGTGCTGAAGAACAGCAAGGCAGTGCAGTTCATGATTTCGCGTATCTTTCTTTTCTTGGCCGCAGCAGGCCTTTTGGCCGGCTCCGCTCAGGCGGAGGTGCAGCGTCATGGGCGCGATCAGGACATGGCCTATGAAGCACGCAAGCTGGGCAAGATCCTGCCGCTCCGCGAGATCGAAGCGCGCGTCCTGCCGCGCGTTCGCGGCGCCGATTATCTTGGTCCCGAGCTGGATGCGGAACGGGGCGTCTACCGTCTGAAATTCATGAAGGATGGCCGCGTGCTGTGGATCGATGTCGATGCCGCTTCGGGCCAAATTCTCGGCCGGTCGAACTGAATTGGCCGCAATTTCATGGCGCATCCGTAACGGACCGCCGCTTTCCCGCCTCTTCCATGCATGAAACCATTGGCAAGCGCGCCTGTTACGCCAATATGAACAGCCTCACAGCCAAGGGATTTCATGCATGCGGGTTCTAATCGTCGAGGACGAACCGAATCTCGGCCGCCAGCTCCGGGCCACGCTGGAGGGCGCGGGCTACGCCGTCGATCTCGCCACGGACGGCGAGGACGGCCACTATCTCGGCTCTACCGAAAGCTATGATGCGATCATCCTCGATCTCGGCCTGCCCGAAGTCGACGGACTCACCGTTCTCGACCGCTGGCGCAAGGAGGGAATCAAGGTGCCGGTCCTTGTCCTCACCGCGCGCGACAGCTGGTCGGACAAGGTCGCGGGCCTGGATGCGGGCGCCGACGATTATCTCGCCAAACCCTTCCAGACCGAGGAATTGATCGCGCGTCTTCGCGCTCTTATCCGCCGCGCATCAGGCAATGCCAGCACCGAAATGGTCGCGGGCGGCGTCCGTCTCGACACGCGTTCGGGCAAGGTGACGCTGAACGGCGAACCGGTGAAGCTGACCGCCCAGGAGTATAAGCTCCTCTCCTACCTTATGCATCACAAGGGCAAGGTGGTCAGCCGGACCGAGCTGATCGAGCATATTTACGATCAGGATTTCGACCGCGATTCAAACACGATCGAAGTGTTCGTGACGCGTATCCGCAAGAAATTGGGTCAGGATGTCATCACCACCATCCGGGGCCTCGGCTACTCGCTCGAAGATCCGGGTGCGTGAGATTCGCGTTCGGACGGCGGGACAGGACTGAAACGGCGGGGCGGTCGACTGGATCGCTGACCCGCCGGATGATCGGCATTTCCGCGCTGTGGATTCTTATCCTTTTGTCCGCGGGCGGCTTTGCGCTCGACCGTGTCCTGTCGTCCGCGATCACCCGGAACTTCGATTCGCAGCTCGATTATGTGCTTTCCGCCCTGATCGCTTCGGCGGAAATCGGGCCGGATGGCGAGGTGTTCCTGAACAGAGCACCCGCCGACCAGCGCTTTCTGGAACCCTATTCGGGTCTTTATTATCAGATTACCGGCGATCAAAGCCGTCCGGCGGACGAACGGGCGATGCAGGATTTGCCGTCCCGATCGTTATGGGACCGCCGTTTGCAGGCCGGGCGGGCGCATCGCGATTCGGACGTTCACATCTATGACAGCACCGAATTCGCGCCGGAAACGCTTCGCATTCTGGAACGCGATGTATTGATCCCCGGATCGCCGGTGCGCTGGCGCTTTCAGGTCGCGCAGGGCCGCGAAGGGCTGGACGAGCAGATCGCGGTGCTGCGGCGGACGATGGTGCGCTCCTTTGCGGTTCTCGGCCTAGGGCTCGTCATTCTCGGCGCGCTCCAGGCCTTTTACGGGCTCTGGCCCCTGCGCCGCGTCCGCAAGGCGATCGCCGACATTAAATCGGGCGAAAAGAGCCGCGTCGACGCTCGCCTGCCGAGCGAGATCGCTCCCCTGGCCGACGAATTGAACGACCTCCTTGCCCATGTCGACGTTCAGGCGGAAGAAGCGCGCCGCCACGCCGGGAATCTCGCCCATGCGCTGAAGACGCCGCTGACCGTCATCACCAATGCCGCGACGGCGCATAGCCCCGATCTCGCGGCGACCGTGATCCGGGAAGCGGCGACGATGCGGCGCCAGGTCGACCACCATCTTGCGCGCGCCCGCGCCATCGGCCGCCGCGCCGCCGCCCAGTCCCGCGCCGAGGTTTGGCCATCGCTCGAGGCCGTCGAACGCGCGGTGGACCGGCTCTACGAGCATGTCACCATCGACCTTGCCGGGGACAAGGATTCCGCCGTCCGCGTCGAACGGCAGGATCTCGATGAAATTCTCGGCAACCTCATCGAAAATGCCGCAAAATATGGCGGCGGCCGCGTCTTCGTGACGGTCAAGGATGCTCCCGAATATGTGGAAATCGAAATCGAGGACGATGGCCCGGGCATACCGGAAGGCGAGCGCGGCAGCATCTTCGAACGGGGCGCGCGCCTCGACACCGAAAAGCCGGGCACCGGCCTTGGCCTCGCCATCGTCCGTGACGTCGCCCAGATTTATGGCGGCGCAGTGACCCTGGAGGAGAGCGAGGATTTGGGCGGCTTGCTGGTCCGGCTGAAACTTCCCCTCGCGCCGGTGAGCGCAGGCTAGCGGGACTTGCCTTTCGCCGTTCCAACCGGCAGAGCGCCCCTGTCGTGACCGCAACGATCCACTCCCTCGGCGGAAAAGCCGCGCCCTCGCTCGACGCGATGATCCATCTCGTATCGTCGGACCTCAACCGCGTGAACGCCGTGATTTTGGAGCGGATGCAGAGCGAAGTCGTCCTCATTCCCGAACTGGCCGGTCATCTGATCGCGGGCGGCGGCAAGCGCATGCGGCCGATGCTGACCCTCGCCTGCGCGCGGCTGCTCGATTATGGCGGCGACCGGCACCACAAGCTGGCGGCGGCGGTGGAGTTCATCCATACCGCAACCCTCCTCCACGACGATGTCGTGGACGGATCGGGCCTGCGCCGGGGCAAGCGCACCGCCAATATCATCTGGGGCAATCCCGCGAGCGTGCTGGTCGGCGATTTTCTCTTTTCGCGCAGCTTCGAATTGATGGTCGAGGATGGCAGCCTCAAGGTGCTTCGCATCCTGTCCCGCGCATCCTCCATCATCGCCGAGGGCGAGGTCGATCAATTGACCGCGCAACGCCGCGTGGAGACGCGCGAAGACCATTATCTCGCCATCATCAACGCCAAGACCGCGGCCCTGTTCGCCGCCGCCTGCCGCATCGCCGCCGTCGTCGCGGAACGGGACGAGGCGGTGGAGGAAGCGCTCGATTCCTATGGCCGCAATCTTGGCATCGCCTTCCAGCTGATCGATGACGCCATCGATTATGCGTCCGACGCGGAAACGATGGGCAAGGGGGTCGGCGACGATTTCCGCGACGGCAAGGTGACCCTGCCGGTCATCCTTGCCCATGCGCGAGGCAATGCGGACGACCGCCTGTTCTGGAAGGAGGCGATGCAGGGCAGCCGCGTATCGGACGCCGACCTTGCCCACGCCATCTCCCTTCTCCACGGCACCGGCGCGTTGGACGACACGCTGGAACGCGCCCGCCATTATGGCCAGCGCGCAATCGACGCGCTTGGCCCCTTTCCCGGCGGCGCCGCCAAATCGGCGCTGATCGAAGCCGTCGAATTCGCGATTTCGCGGGCTTATTGAAATTCCTCCTTCGTCATTGCGAGCGAATTGAAGCAATCCAGCGCTTCGTACCCAGCCGCGAAATGGATTGCTTCGTCGCTTCACTCCTCGCAATGACATGGAAAGACCATGTCTGCGCCACTCCCCATCCATGACGTCCTGCCCGGTCTTCTCGCGGCGCTGCGCGATCGATCGGGCGCCGTACTCGTCGCGCCGCCAGGCGCGGGAAAGACGACGGCGGTGGCACCGGCTCTTCTCACCGAGCCGTGGTGCAGGGGCGACATCCTCCTCCTGTCCCCCCGCCGCCTCGCCGCCCGCGCCGCCGCCGAACGGATGGCTGAGCTTGCCGGCGAGAGGGTCGGAGAGACAATCGGCTATGCGACGCGGCTCAACAGCAAGAAATCCGCGAAGACCCGCATCCTTGTCCTGACCGAGGGCATTTTCCGCAACCGCATCCAGGCCGATCCGGACTTGGCCGGAGTGTCCGCCGTCTTGTTCGACGAGGTGCACGAACGCAGCCTCGACAGCGATTTCGGCCTTGCCCTCGCCCTCGACGCGCAGGCCGCCTTGCGGCCGGACCTGCGCATCCTCGCCATGTCGGCGACCCTGGACGGCGTCCGCTTTTCCGCCCTGATGGACGGCGCGCCGGTGATCGAGAGCGAAGGGCGCGCCTATCCCATCCGGCATCATTATCTCGGCCGCTCCGCCGAGAAGCGGATCGAGGACGACATGGCGGCCGCGATCCTCATCGCGCTTCGGGACAGTGAGGGCGGCATTCTCGCCTTCCTGCCAGGAGTCGCGGAGATCGAGCGGACCGCGGAACGGTTGGAAGGCGTCGGCGCGGAGGTCCGCAAATTGCACGGCACCCTCGACCCTGCCCAACAGCGCGCCGCCATCGCCGCCGCGCCGCCCGGCACGCGAAAAGTGGTGCTCGCCACCTCGATCGCCGAAACCAGTCTGACCTTGGACGGCGTCCGCATCGTGGTTGACAGCGGCCTTGCCCGGCGCCCGCGCTATGATCGGGCGGCGGGCCTGACCCGTCTTGTCACCGAACGGGCGAGCCAGGCCGCCGTCACCCAACGCGCGGGGCGAGCCGGACGGCAGGCGCCGGGCGCCGTCTACCGCCTCTGGACGGAGGCCGCGACCGGGAGTCTGCCGCGCTTCGACCCGCCCGAAATATTGGAAGCCGATTTGAGCGCGCTGACGCTCGATTGCGCGATCTGGGGCGTCACCGATCCACGCGCGCTCAAATGGATCGATCCGCCCTCCGCCGCCGCCATCGCCGAAGCGAAAAGGCGCCTCCTGTCCCTGGAGGCGATCGACACGGATGAGCGTCCGACCGCCCACGGCCAGGCCATTGCCCGCCTGCCGCTGCCGCCCCGCCTCGCCCATATGCTGATCCGCGCGGGCGAGCGGGGCTGGGGCGAAACCGCCGCGGATATCGCCGTCTTGCTGTCCGAACGCGGGCTTGGCGGCACCGACGCCGACCTTGATCTGCGTCTGCGCCGCTGGCGGAGCGAACGCGGCAAGCGCGCCGATGCGGCGCGGGCCTTGGCGAAACGATGGTGCGCCCTCGCGTCCGCCGGAAGCGGAACAACGAGCGAGATCGGCGCCTGCGTCGCCCTTGCTTTTCCCGATCGCGTCGCGAAGCGCCGCTCGGCAGACGGCGCGGATTGGATATCCGCAGGAGGCCGGGGCTTCACCCTCGATCCCGCAAGCCCACTCGCCCGCGAAAAGTGGCTGGCGGTGGCGGAAGTGGGCGGCGCGGCGTCCGGCGCGCGCATCCTTTCCGCCGCCGCAATCGATGAAATGGCTGTCGAAAGCCTGTTCGCCGACCGCATCGAAAGCGGCACGCATATTTTGTTCGATCCGGCGACGCGCGGCGTTACCGCCAAGCGGGCACGGCGGCTGGGCGCCATTCTGCTGTCGGAGGGCGGCGACGCGAAGGCCGATCCGGAGGCCATCGCCGCCGCCTTGGTCGAGGGCGTTCGCGTGCACAGCCTCGACCTCCTGCCGTGGAGCGATGGGGCACGGCAGCTCCGCACCCGGGCCGCCTTTGCCCGCACGGCGCAGCCCAGCATCGCCGATTTGTCCGATGACGCTTTGCTTTCGACACTGGACGACTGGCTGCCGCCTCTGGTCGCGGGCAAGCGCCGCCTGACCGACATCGACCCTTCCGCCTTGTCGGCTGCCTTGGACGCCCTCATCGGATGGGAAGGGCGCAAGATGGTAGACCGGCTGGCACCAGCCAGCCTGACGACGCCCGCCGGAAGCAGCCACGCCATCGACTATGCGGCGGAGGGCGGTCCGACGGTTACGGTGCGTGTCCAGGCATTGTTCGGCCTTTCCGCTCATCCGATGATCGGCGCGACTCCGCTGATCCTCAGCCTCACCTCACCCGCCGGACGTCCGATCCAGACGACGAAGGATCTGCCGGGCTTCTGGGCGGGAAGCTGGCGGGACGTCGCGAAGGAAATGCGCGGCCGCTATCCCAGGCACCCATGGCCCGACGATCCCGCCGCCGCCGATCCGACATTGAGGACGAAGAAGGCGTCGCAGCGCTCATAGCTCTCCCACCTCGATGGGGGAGGCTGGTGGGAGTGATGCTGGGGAAGGGCGGCGCTCTATGTCGCAGATCACCCCTCCCCAACCCCTCCCCATCGAGGGGAGGGGCTAAAGGCTTGACGGGAATCGCCGCAGACGCCACTCGGGCCTTCCGACTTTCAAAGGACGAACTATGGCCGCGCGTATCTTCCAGCGCTCGAAAAATGCCCTGCAATCCGGCCGTGCGCGGGCGGGAGAATGGGTGCTGCAGTTCGAATCCTCGACGCCGCGCCGCCCCGATCCCCTGACCGGCTGGTCGGGCGGCGCCGACACGCAGACGCAAGTGAGCCTCACCTTCAAGACGCTTGAGGAGGCCAAGGGCTATGCCGAGCGCGAGGGCATCGCTTATCACGTCGTGCCGCCCGCCCAGGCGACGATGAAGATCCAGTCCTACGCCGACAATTTCCGCTAAGGCGCCAGGAAGCTGCCGCCCAGGAGGAGAAGCAGCTTCACATCCACCGCCGCGCCCTCCCCGCGCTTCGCTTCCAAAAAGGTGGGCACGTCGGCCAGGCGGACGCGGTGGACGATAATATCCTCGTCATGATTGCCGCCGCCCTCACCCACTCGCGTGAGGCCTTCCGCATTGAAGAGCGTGAAACCCTCCGACAGCATGCCTGGTGAGGAGTGGAAGAAACCGAGCTCCGTCACCCGCGCGGCACGATAGCCGGTTTCCTCCTCAAGCTCGCGCCTCGCGGCGTCGGCCGGCGCCTCATCCGCGCTTTCATCGCCGACCAGGCCGGCGGGAAGCTCGATGCAGCGGCGCCCGAGCGGGACACGATATTGGTCGACCAGGATGACGTGACCATCGTCCACGGCGAGGATCACCGCCGCGCTGACGCCGCCGGCGCGGGAGACATATTCCCATGTGCCGTCCTTGATCACGGTGACATATCTGCCCTGCCAGACGATGTCCGGCCCGCCCGCGCCGCGCCCCGGAACGGTCACAATTCGATCAGCCGGTCGGGCAGTTCGTTCGTATCGGCAGCGCTGCGGGGGAGATGCTGGCTCAAGACCTTTCCGATTTCCGCGACCGCCCGCGCCATGCCGTCGCCAGGCCGACCGGCCTTGACCTCTTCGATCAGGACCGCCATCGCCGCACCCCAAACCTCCGGCGCAACCCGCGAATGAATGGCTTCATCGGCGACGATTTCCGCCCGGTGCTCGGCCAGCGAGAGATAGAGCAGGATGCCGGTACGGCCCACCGTCCGGCGCTCGGCTCCGGCCCGGAACAGCGCGACCGCGCGGCGGCGCACCCGCCGGGTCTTGGTCGCGCCGGGCGTTACCGCCATGCGCAGCGGCATCCATGCCAGCGCATAGCGGACGATGAGGAAGAGGATCGCTTGCGCCGCGAACAGGGCAAAGAGCGCAAGTCCGTGCTCGATTGCCGCATTCCAGCCGCTCACCGGCCGCAGCAGCCACTCCACCACGCTCGCCGGCAAAGCGGCGAGCAAGGCGGGCACCAGCAGCATCGCCAGCACCGCGTAATGGAGGCCGACATCGTGGTAGGCATCCGATTGCGCGGCGACGATGGTGACGATCTCTCCGTCGCTCGACCGCTCCGCCGCCGTGACGGCCGCGCTCACCTTGTCATGATCTTCGGGCGTGAAATGCATCTACCAACTCCCCGATGCGCCGCCGCCGCCGAAGGAGCCGCCGCCTCCCCCGGTGAAGCCGCCGCCCATCCATCCGCCGCCTCCCGAGGAGCCGCCGCCGAAACCGCCGCCTCCCCAGCCGCCGGACCGGCGCGATCCCCGCTCCATTTCGCTGGCGATGGTCCAGAGAAGGATCGGCCAGCTGCTGCCGCGATAGCGCCGCCCGCGCCTTTTGCCGCCGAACAGGCGCGACAGGATGATGAACAACAGGACGACGCCCCAGAATAACAAGGCGAAGGGGAAATTCCCGTCGCCGCCCGCCGCCTTGTGCGTGCGATCATATTCGGCGACGGCGGCGTCGAGCTTCGCCTTCGCTTCGGCATCGGGCAGAGACAATTGGTCGGCGATGGCATTGGTGCCAGCGACAATGCCGCCCGCCATATCGCCCGCGCGGAATCGCGGCAGGATGGTCTGATTGACGATGATGCTGGAATAAGCGTCGGTCAGCACCGGCTCGAGGCCGTAGCCGACCTCGATTCCCACCTTGCGGTCGTTGGGCGCGACAATCAGGATCGCGCCATTGTCCGCTTCCTTGAGGCCAACGCCCCAGGCCCGGCCGAGCCGGTAGCCATAATCCCTGATGTCATAGCCTTGAAGATCGGGGATGGTCGCCACGACCAGCTGCTTGCCGGTGCTTTTCTGAAGCGCGTCCAGCCGTGCCGTCACAGCCGCTTCCTCGGCGTCCGGAATAACGTTCGCCGCATCCACCACGAAGCCGGTGAATTTCGGAAACTCCTGCGCGGCGGCTGGCGCCGTGAAAAGGAGGATCGGAAGGAAGAGGACGCGCTTCAGCACCGCTCGCGGCTTACTGGCCGTTGCCGAAGTCGACGGTCGGCGCCTGCTCCGCGCCGGGCGTGGTCGCCTGGAACGGCACTTTGGGCTCGGCGCCGTAAATCACCTTGGCGCCGATCATGTCCGGGAAGGTGCGGATGCGGGTGTTATAGGCCTGCACCGCCTGATTATAGTCGCTCCGGGCAATGGTGATGCGGTTTTCCGTGCTTTCGAGCTGCGATTGCAGGGTCAGGAAATTTTGGTTGGACTTGAGGTCCGGATAGGCCTCGACGGTCGCGAGCAGGCGCCCGAGCGAAGTACCCAATTGCGTCTGCGCCTGCTGGAATTGCTGCATCTTGGCCGGGTCGTCGAGATCGTCGGCATTGATCTGCACCGACGTCGCGCGGGCCCGCGCCTGCGTCACTTCGGTCAGCACGTTGCGTTCCTGCGCGGCATAACCCTGCACGGTGCGCACCAGATTGGGGATGAGATCTGCGCGGCGCTGATACTGGTTCTGCACGTCGGCCCAGCGCGCATTCACCTCTTCTTCCGCCGTCGGAATGGAATTGACCCCGCAGGCGCCAAGCGAGACAGCCGCGGTGGGCACCAGAAACATCCTCATCAGGGTCTTCGCGCGCATTTTGCCGTTCCTCCTTGAACCTTGTTCATCCTGAGTTAGGATTTCGGTCCGCCAACCGCAATGGGAGGAAACATGCTCCAGGGTTTCAAGGCATTCATCGCACGCGGCAATGTGATCGACCTCGCCGTCGCCGTCATCATCGGCGCGGCGTTCGGACGGATCGTGACCTCGCTGACCGACGACCTCATCATGCCGCTGATCGGCTGGGCCGTCGGCGACCTCGACTTTTCCAGTTATTTCATCCGATTGGGGACGCTTCCCGCCAATTATGTGGGCGATCCGAACAATTATGCGGCACTGAAGGCAGCGGGCGTGCCGATGATCGGCTACGGCCAGTTCGCGACGGCGGCGGTCCATTTCCTCATCGTCGCCTTCCTCATCTACCTCCTCATCCGCTCGATCCGGAATATGATTCCGGAAAGCCAAGCGGCGGACGCGGCGGAGGTGATGTTGCTGCGCGAAATCAGGGACGAATTGCGGCAGCAGCGCAGCGCCCCTTCAAATCCCACGGAATGAGCCTATATTCATGACTGCCGGATTCGTCCGGCTATGACGATAAAGTGCGGCGTGCAATAGACGCAGCGGACCCGGGGGCGGTACCCGGCGGCTCCACCACAATCGACCTCATCGAGGCCGGTTCTGACGGGGCCGAACTAGGATCGACGTGTGTTGAAAAGCGCTGTTTTCGTCCGGGCTGAGTAACCCGTTCAAGGCTCAAACACACACAAGTGCCAACGATAACGAGGCTCTTGCTATTGCTGCGTAACCCGAACCTCACGGTTTAGGTTATACCAGACAAAAGCACGGTACGGACCGCACCGGGTAACAGAAGCGGAAACCAGCGGCCGCCAGGGGGGCCGGGCAACAGAACCCCCTGGACCTTCCCACACAAGCGCGAAGCCCGATGCTTGAAGTCTCACTGGCGGTGACGCGCATTCGCATGCCTCCATCAGCCGGCGCCGGTAGCCATCGGCCCGAAGAGCCAGGCGTCACACCTCACAAACGTCATCCCAGCGAAAGCTGGGATCTCACTTCTTTAACAGCGGAGGACGAGGCCAAAGAGATTCCAGCTTTCGCTGGAATGACGATGCGGTTTGGATGCCGAACTGTCCTTGCGGCAGGAGGAATTGGATTGATGGTCCGGATGCGGTAACGCCTGATTCTTCGGGCCTGGTGGGGGCGCAAGGAGGACGCATGAAAATCATTGCCATCGCCGCTTCCCTCCTTGTCCTTGCCGCTTGCTCGAAGAGCGAGCCGGAAAGCGTGGAGAACCGTGCCAGGACACTGGAAGCGGAGCTTGAAAATCGCGCGGATGCGCTTGAGGCTGAAGCCGAGAATGGCGTCAATGCTGCGGCAATGGAATTGGAGCAGGATTTTCCGGCATTTACGAATGAATCGGGCAATGCGGCGGAGAATGGAGCAGCGGGCGAATAACGGCCTGTGCCGTTCAAAACTGACATACTTGCATCGTTGATAAGACGATCGCGTTAGTTTTGTCAGTTTCCGCGCTCTGACATGAATCGCGGATGTTCAGCGGGTTCACGGAGAGAAAGAGCGCCGAGAGAGGTACAGGATCGCAGCCCTGTAGGAAAATGATTTCGCTTCCTATTGCGCCCGCAAGGCCGGAAATGAAAAAGGCCCCGCCGCGGAAAAGGGAGCAAACGCGGCGGAGCCTTTAACTCGATGCCCCCTATATGCTCGAGTCTCTCGCAATGTAGAGCGAACATATTGAAATTGTAAGATGTTTCAGAGGCTTAGAAACGAAAAAGGGGCTCGCAAGGAGCCCCTTTCCCATTTTGGATCAATCCTGACGGAATCAATCGTCGTCGCGCTTCAGGAAGGCGGGGGCGAATTCGGGTTCCGGACCCTCATTCTCCGAACGCTCGCGGCGCGGGCCGCGATCGCGGTCTCCACCACGGCTACGGCCGCCACGATCACCCCGGTCGCCCCGGCCTTCGCCGTCGCGGCGCGGGCCACGGTCGCGGCGCTCGCCACGCTCGCCGCGCGGACGCTCTTCACGCGGCGGACGAGTGTCTTCCAACTCAGCGCCAGTCTCCTGGTCGACGACGCGCATCGACAGGCGGACCTTGCCGCGCGGATCGACTTCGAGAACCTTGACCTTCACTTCCATGCCCTCGGACACGACGTCGGTCGGCTTTTCGACGCGCTCATTCTTCATTTCGGAGACGTGGACGAGACCGTCCTTGCCGCCCATGAAGTTCACGAACGCGCCGAAATCGACGATGTTGACGACCTTGCCGGTGTAGATCTTGCCGACTTCGGCCTCTTCCACGATGCCCTGGATCCACTTCTTCGCGGCCTCGATCTGGCTGAGGTCGGAGGAGCTGATCTTGATCAGGCCTTCATCGTCGATGTCGACCTTGGCGCCGGTTTCCGCGACGATCTCGCGGATCACCTTGCCGCCCGTGCCGATGACTTCGCGGATCTTCGACTTGTCGATCTGCATCGTCTCGATCCGCGGCGCGTGGGCCGAAAGCTCGGTGCGGGTGGTGTCGAGGGCCTTGGCCATTTCGCCGAGGATGTGGGCGCGGCCTTCCTTGGCCTGCTCAAGCGCGGTGCGCATGATTTCCTCGGTGATGCCGGCGATCTTGATGTCCATCTGCATCGTGGTGATGCCTTCGGACGTGCCCGCCACCTTGAAGTCCATGTCGCCGAGATGATCCTCGTCGCCAAGGATGTCGGAGATCACGGCGAAATCCTTGCCCTCGAGGATGAGGCCCATGGCGATGCCGGAAACCGGACGCTTGATCGGCACGCCGGCGTCCATCATCGCGAGACTGCCGCCGCAGACCGACGCCATCGACGACGAGCCGTTGGACTCGGTGATGTCGCTGGTGAGGCGGATCGTATAGGGGAACTCGTCCTTCGTCGGCAGCACGGCGTGCAGCGCGCGCCAGGCGAGCTTGCCGTGGCCGACTTCGCGGCGGCCCGGGGCGCCGAAGCGGCCCACTTCGCCGACCGAATAAGGCGGGAAGTTATAGTGCAGCATGAAGTGCTGGTAGGAGAGGCCGTTCAAACCGTCGATCATCTGCTCGGCGTCCTTGGTGCCGAGCGTGCAGGTCGCGATGGTCTGGGTCTCGCCGCGCGTGAAGAGCGCCGAGCCGTGGGTGCGCGGCAGAAAGCCGACTTCCGCCACAATCGGGCGAACGGTCTTCGTGTCGCGGCCGTCGATGCGACGGCCGTCCTTGAGGATCGCGGTGCGGACGATGTCCGCCTCGATCTTCTTGACGAGCTTCATGGCGACCATCTGCTCCTGCGGGCTCTTGTCGGCCATGGCTTCCTTCGCCTTGGCGCGGGCCGCGTTGAGCATATTGGCGCGATCCGACTTCAGCGTCGTCTTGTAGGCGGCGGCGATATCGTCGCCGATCAGCTTCTTCAATTCCGCCTTGACGGCAGCATTGTCGTCGCCGGTGCTCAGCTCCCACGGATCCTTGGCCGCCTTTTCAGCGAGGCTGATGATCGCATTGACGACCTTGCCGATTTCCTTGTGCGCGAACATGACGGCGCCGAGCATGACTTCTTCCGAAAGCTCCTTGGCTTCGGATTCGACCATCATCACCGCATCGCCGGTCGCCGCGACGACGAGATCGAGAAGACCGGCGTCGACCATTTCGTCGGTCGGGTTGAGCTGATAATTCTCGCCGTCATAACCGACGCGGGCGGCGCCGATCGGGCCCATGAACGGAACGCCCGAAATGGTGAGCGCGGCCGAGGCCGCGATCATCGCCAGAATGTCGGGTTCGTTTTCGCCGTCATAGCTCAGCACCTGGGCGATGACGTTGATTTCGTTGTAGAAGCCTTCCGGGAAGAGCGGACGGATCGGACGGTCGATCAGGCGGGAAACCAGGGTTTCCTTCTCGGTCGCGCCGCGCTCGCGCTTGAAGAAACCGCCCGGAATGCGTCCGGCGGCCGAAAACTTTTCCTGATAGTGGACGGTCAGCGGGAAGAAATCCTGACCTTCCTTCACCGACTTCGCGGCCGTGACGGCGCAAAGCACGACGGTTTCGCCGAGGGTCGCGATCACCGCGCCGTCGGCCTGGCGGGCAACCTTGCCCGTTTCGAGTGTCAGGGTCTTTCCGCCCCACTCGATTTCTACTTTCTTGGTATCGAACATATGATGTTTCCTTCTCGCCCGCGCCCTATGCGGCGGGCGGCCTACAGCGGACCGGTCTTGGTCCGGGTCAGTTCACGGGATTGTGTCCTGACCATTCGTGCTCCTGCGAAAGCAGGAGCCCAGTTTCCCAGCTTGGAGCGGCGCTGTCGCGCCGTCTTCCACTGGATCCCGGATCACGTCCGGGATGCCAAAAGGGCGCCCGGTGGGCGCCCTTTCGTCACTTGCGAAGGCCGAGCTTCGCGATGAGATCTTGATAGCGTTGCTCGTCCTTCTTGCGGAGGTAGTCGAGAAGCGAGCGGCGCTTGTTGACGAGCATCAGGAGACCGCGACGGGAGTGATTGTCCTTGGCGTGGGTCTTGAAGTGCTCGGTCAGATTGGTGATGCGTTCGGTAAGGATCGCCACCTGCACTTCCGGCGAACCAGTGTCCTGGCCAGCGCGGGCGTTGTCCTTGATGATTTCCTGCTTGCGTTCGGCGGTAACCGACATCGTATATCCTTTCAAATCTACAGATTGAAGCCGCGCACCACGCGAAGTTCCCCTTCGCAAAGCTCCACCAGAGCGACCGGAACATCGTTCTCGATTGCCAGATGAAGCCCCGGTTTCGCGGCGATCCCGATCAGCGTCCGCCCCTGACGGAGCGCCCCTGCCTGATCGGGCGTGACGGGTAGAGCCGGGATGTCGTCCAGCCCCGCCGTCAATGGCAGGAGGTGTTGTTCAAGCTCGCGGGCCTTAGCGGCTTCGCGCAATTTGTCCAGCGAAATCGCCTGTTCGAGGGTGAACGGGCCGGCCTTGGTCCGGCGGAGCATGGTGACGTGGCCGACCGTATCCAGGGCGTAGGCGATGTCGCGGGCGAGCGCGCGGATATAGGTGCCCTTGGACACGCGGGCAGTGAGGGTTATTTCGTTCAGAACCTCGCTTCGCTCGGCCCCCACCCCGACCCCTCCCCTGAAGGGGAGGGGCTTACCCTCATCCCTCCCCTCTCCTTCAGGGGAGGGGATCGAGGGGTGGGGCGCGAGCGCCAGTGAGCGGATGGTGACGCTCCGCGCCGCCAGCTTCACCTCTTCCCCGGCGCGCGCGAGATCGTAGGCGCGTTTGCCGCCGACCTTCAGCGCGGAATAGATTGGCGGGATCTGCTCGATGGCGCCGGTAAAGCGCGGTAGAACGGCTTCCATGTCGGCCAGAGTCGGCCGCATATCGGACGTCATAACCACCTCCCCTTCGGCATCCAACGTGCTCGTTTCCTCGCCGAAGCGGATGGTGAAATCATAGACCTTGTCGGCGTCCAGCATGCGCCCCGACAGCTTCGTCGCCTCCCCCAGCGCGACCGGCAGCACGCCGCTCGCCAGTGGGTCGAGCGTGCCGCCATGGCCGACCTTCATCTTCGGATAGCCGCCGTCGCGCAAAGCCCGCTTCACCGCCGACACGATGTCGGTCGAACCGGGCCCGAGCGGCTTGTCGACGATCAGCCAGCCATGCACCGGATCAGGCCCGCGCGATGGCGAGGCTGAGCTGCGGCGCCTCGGCCGCCTTCAGCCGCTCCGTGAAATGACGGCGGCAGAGCGCGATATAACGGTCGTTGCCGCCGATTTCGGTCTGCGCGCCCGCGCGCACCGCATGGCCTTCCGCATCGACGCGCAGATTCATCGTCGCCTTGCGCCCGCATTCGCACACGGCCTTCAGCTCGATCAGCGAGTCCGCCAGCGCCAGGAGGTGCGCGCTGCCGGGAAAGAGATTGGCCTGAAAGTCGGTGCGCAGGCCGTAGGCAAGGACCGGAATGCCAAGATCGTCGCAGATCGACGCGAGCGCGAATACCTGATCGCGGGTCAGGAACTGCGCTTCGTCGATCAGGATGCAGTGGAGCGGCCGTTTCTTGAGCTCCGCCTCCACCTCCGCACGCATGTCGGTGTCCGGCGCGAACAGCCGGGCGGAGGCGGCAAGCGCAATGCGCGAGGCGATCGTGCCGACGCCCGCCCGGTCGTCGATGGCGGCGGTGTAGAGCATCGTTTCCATGCCCCGCTCGCGATAATTGTAATCGGCCTGGAGCAGGGTCGTCGATTTCCCCGCATTCATCGAGGCATAATAGAAATAGAGTTTGGCCATAAAGCGCGGGTGTATCCGAAAAATGTGCTCCGGCGAAGGCCGGAGCCCAGCCCCACCGACAGAGCCGCTGGACCCCGGCTTTCGCCGGGGAACGATTATTCCTCGTCCTCCACGCCCAAGTCGCGCGCGACGGCGGGGGAGCGGAGGAGGGTGTCGATATGGCTGCCCTCCTCGAAGCTCTCGTCGGCGAGGAATTTGAGGCGCGCGGCGTACTTCATGTTCACCCGCCGCGCGACTTCGGACTGGAGATAGGCGGTGTTGGTACGCAGCGCCTTCAGCACCTTGTCCTCGTCCTTGCCCAGCAGCGGTTTCACGAAAACGGTGGCGTGGCGCAGGTCCGGCGACATGCGCACTTCAGTCACGGACACATGATGCGTCGCCAGCACATCGTCGTGCACGTCGCCGCGCATCAGGATGTCGGACAAGGCATGGCGCACCTGCTCGCCGACGCGAAGCAGGCGGACCGAGCGGCCTTCATTGGTTTCGATGTGGCGCATAATGTCTCCCTCTCCCAACGGGAGAGGGCCGGGGTGAGGGCGAGCACATGTCGCCGATCACCCTCACCCTCCCACTTCGTGGGCCCCTCCCTCTCCCGAGGGAGAGGGAATTAGAGCGTCCGTGCCCGCTCTTCGACCTCAAACACTTCGAGCGTGTCGCCCGCCTTGATGTCGTTCGTGTCGGCGAGGACCACGCCGCATTCGAGGCCGGCGATGACTTGCGCCACGTCGTCCTTGAAGCGCCGGAGCGAGGCGATGGTCGTTTTCGACACGATGACGTCCTCGCGGGTGAGGCGGGCGTTGAGGCCCTTGCGGATGACGCCTTCGAGGACGAGCAGACCCGCGGCCTTGTCCTTCTTGCCCGCCGGGAAGACTTCGCGGACTTCGGCGCGGCCGACCACCGTTTCGATGATCTCCGGACCAAGCTCGCCCGCCATCGCTTCCCGCACCCAATCGGTGAGGTGATAGATGACGTCGTAATAACGGAACTCGACCTTGTTGCGTTCGGCGATCTCGCGCGCCTTGGCGTTCGGGCGAACGTTGAAACCGATGATCGGCGCACCGCTCGCGCTGGCGAGGGTCACGTCGCTCTCGGTAATGCCGCCGACCCCCGAATGGAGAATGCGCACCTTGATCTCGTCCGTCGAGATGCGGTTCAAGGCGTTGACGATCGCCTCGGCCGAACCCTGCACGTCGGCTTTGACGACCAGCGGGAATTCCACCGTCGTCGACGCCTTGCTGGCGAACATGTTTTCGAGGCTGACCGGCGCCGACGTCGTCCGCTTCCTGTCCATCACGCCTTGGCGATAGGCCGCGACCTCGCGGGCGCGCGCCTCGTTCTCGACCACGGTCAGCGTGTCGCCCGCCGACGGCACGCCGCCAAGGCCGAGCACTTCGACCGGAACCGACGGTCCGGCTTCCTTCACCTGGCGGCCATGATCGTCGATCATCGCGCGCACCTTGCCGCTGACCGCGCCGACGACGATCACGTCGCCGACCTTCAGCGTGCCGCGCTGGACGAGTACGGTCGCGAGCGGGCCGCGGCCCTTGTCGAGCTTGGCTTCGACCACCGCGCCTTCGGCGGCACGGTTCGGATTGGCCTTGAGCTCCAGGATTTCCGCCTGGAGTGCGATCGCATCGAGAAGGCCATCGAGATTGGTCTTTTTGAGCGCCGAGACCTCGACGTCCTGCACGTCGCCGCCCAGTTCCTCGACCACGATTTCGTGCTGCAGCAATTCCTCGCGGACGCGCTGCGGACGGGCGCCGTCCTTGTCGATCTTGTTGATCGCGACGATCATCGGGACGCCCGCCGCCTTGGTGTGGTTGATGGCTTCGACCGTCTGCGGCTTCAGGCCATCGTCGGCGGCAACGACCAGCACCACGACGTCGGTCACATCGGCGCCGCGGGCGCGCATTTCCGTGAAGGCTTCGTGGCCGGGCGTGTCGAGGAAGGTGATCTTCGACTTGTCTTTGAGCGCCACCTGATAGGCGCCGATATGCTGGGTGATGCCGCCAGCCTCGCCCGACTGGACGTTCGCGCCGCGAATGGCATCGAGCAGCGAGGTCTTGCCGTGATCGACATGGCCCATGATCGTGACGACCGGCGGACGCGCCTCCAGCGTTTCGGGCGCGTCGACATCGGCTTCGGTCTGAATGTCGATGTCGCTTTCGCTGACGCGTTTGATGTTGTGGCCGAATTCGGTGACGAGCAATTCCGCCGTATCCTGATCGATCGTCTGATTGACCGTCACGGCCATGCCCATCTTGAAGAGCGACTTGACGAGATCGGCGCCCTTTTCGGCCATGCGGTTGGCGAGTTCCTGGACGGTGATCGCATCCGGCACGACGACGTCGCGGACTTGCTTCGCCTGCGGACCCGCTTGCTGATGGTGGCGGCGCTCCTTTTCGCGGGCGCGCTTCAGAGCGGCCAGTGAACGGGCGCGGGCCGCGCCTTCGCCCTCGTTGAGAGCGCGGCTGACGGTAAGCTTGCCGGACTGACGGCGATCGTCGCCGCCCCGCGTGCTGCGGGCAGGGCGCGCAGGCGGCTCGGGCCGCTTGACCGGCGTGAAACGCTGCGGTTTCGGATGGGTGGTACGGCGCTCCTCCTCTTCAGCACCGACGGCAGAAGCAGCCGGTTCGGCCGCAGCCGCGGGACGATCGGCCTCTTCGGCAGCGCGCTTGGCGGCGTCCCGAGCTTCCTGCTCGGCGCGCTGACGCGCCTCCTCCTCCGCCTTGCGATTTTCTTCGGCGCGGCGTTTTTCTTCCTCGCTCTGCTGCGCGGCCTGACGATCCTCGCGGCGGCGGGTTTCCTGGAGCGCGGCCATGCGCGCTTCCTCGGCCTCGCGGAGCAAACGCTCCTGAAGCTCCTTGCGGGACTCGGCATCGTTCACCGGACGGGTGGGCTTGGGCGCGGGCGGAGGCGGCGGCGCCTTGGCAACCGGCGCGGGGGCCGGCGCTTCGACCTTGGGCGCCTCGGTCTCGCCGGGCTTGCCCAGGATGCGGCGCTTCTTCACCTCGACCACCACGGTGTTGGACCGGCCATGGCTGAAGCTCTGCTTCACCTGGCCCGTCTCGACCGTGCGCTTCAGGCCCAGGGGTGCGCGGGTTCCCAGCTTCGGCTTGTCACTCGTATCGCTCATATTATCCTTCGTTCACATCCACAGCCGACGCACCCGGCACGATAGCCGCTCCGGCGCTTAGCCCATCATTCGTTCCGATAAAAGCGCGCCAGCGGTTGAAGGCGTGACGCACGCGCGCCGCGGCGGCGCTGTCGATCAAGGCGACATGTACCACATTCTGGCGCCCAAGCGCCAACGACAATATGGGGCGCGGCTCCGGAAAAACCAGACCCGCCGCCTCGCCGTCGCCGGTGCGCCAGGCCTGGTCGAGCTTGCGCCTGCCGTCCTCGCCCGCGTCGGACGCATGGAGGAGGAGGTGCACCTCGCCCCGCCGCGCCGCGACCTCGATCTTTTCGCTTCCGGTGAGGAGATTGCCGGCCCGCGCCTCGAGGCCGAGGCGGTCGAGCACTGCCTTCTTCAGTGCATCCTCGATCCTTTGGCCGAGATCGTCGGGCACCATCACCGCGTTGGTTTTGAAGGCCCGCATCAGTGCGCCCTTCAATTTTCCCTTCGCTTGCGCCGCTTCCAGAGCCGCGCGATCGACGCCGATCCAGGCGCCCCGGCCGGGCGCACGGGCACGCACGTCCGGCGCGACCTGCCCGTCCGGGCCAAGCGCGAGGCGGATCAGGTCGTCCCGCCCGGCATGAGTGCCGGACAGGATGCACTTACGTTCGGGTTCACTCCCCTCCCGCAAGCGGGCGGGGGATTTCTTACCTACCGTCTCATTGGGGAGTTTCCGCAACCGCGTCCTCCCCTTCATCCTCGAACCAATGCGCGCGGGCGGCCATGATGATCTCGTTGCCCTGCTCGTCGCTGAGGCCATATTCGGCAAGAATGCCGCCCTTGTCCTCGGTCCGGTTGCTTTCCTTCTGGCGGCGCTGTTCGGGCCGCTTCTTCTGCACCAATTCGTCGGTGGCGAGATCGGCGAGGTCGTCGAGCGTCTTGATGCCCGCCTTGCCCAAGGTCACCAGCATCGCTTCGGTGAGGTAGGGCATCTCGGCAAGCGCATCTTCGACGCCAAGGCTGCGGCGTTCCTCGCGCGCGGCTTCCTCGCGGCGCTCCAGCGCTTCCTTGGCGCGGTTCTGAAGCTCGGCACCGAGATCCTCGTCAAAGCCTTCGATCGAAGCGAGTTCGTCCAGCTCGACATAAGCCACTTCCTCAAGCGCGCCGAAACCTTCGGCGACGAGGAGCTGGGCCAGCGTCTCATCGACATCCAGCTCATTCTGGAACATCTCGGACCGCTCGACAAATTCGCGCTGCCGCTTCTCGCTCGCATCCGCCTCGGTCATGATGTCGATCTGCGAGCTGGTGAGCTGCGAGGCGAGGCGGACATTCTGCCCGCGGCGGCCGATGGCGAGCGATAATTGATCGTCCGGCACCACCACTTCGATGCGGCTTTCTTCCTCGTCGATGACGACGCGGCTGACGGTCGCGGGCTGGAGCGCGTTGACGATGAAGGTCGCCGTGTCTTCCGACCAGGGAATGATGTCGATCTTCTCGCCCTGCATTTCCTGGACGACCGCCTGGACGCGGCTGCCCTTCATGCCGACGCAGGCGCCGACCGGATCGATGCTGCTATCATGCGAAATGACGCCGATCTTGGCGCGCGAACCCGGATCGCGGGCGGCCGCCTTGATCTCGATGATGCCGTCGTAAATTTCCGGCACTTCCTGCGCGAACAATTTCTTCATGAAGTCCGGATGCGCGCGGCTGAGGAAAATCTGCGGCCCGCGATTTTCGCGGCGGACGTTGAGGATCAGGCTGCGGACGCGGTCGCCGACGCGAACCACTTCGCGCGGGATCTGCTGGTCGCGGCGGATGACGCCTTCGGCGCGGCCGAGGTCGACGACGACATGGCCGAATTCGACGCGCTTCACGACGCCGGTGATGATTTCGCCGACGCGATCCTTGAACTCTTCGAACTGGCGCTCGCGCTCGGCGTCGCGGACCTTCTGGAAAATGACCTGCTTGGCGGCCTGCGCAGCGATGCGGCCGAATTCGATCGGCGGCAGCGGATCGACGATGAAGTCGCCGACGACGGCGCCGGCCTGCAGCTTCTGCGCGTCGACGAGGCTCACCTGCTTGAAATAATCGTCGACCTGCTCGACCACTTCCACGACGCGCCACAGGCGGAGGTCGCCGCTATTGGGATCGAGCTTGGCGCGGATGTCGTTTTCGGCGCCATAGCGCGCGCGCGCGGCGCGCTGGATCGCGTCCTCCATCGCCTCGATCACGATCGCCTTGTCGATCAGCTTTTCACGCGCGACGCTGTCCGCAATCGCGATGAGTTCGGCCTTGTTGGCGGAAATCGCAGTGGCCATCGTGTCAGTCCTGTCCTTCTACCTGAATGGAATCGGCGCCTTCCGCGTCGAGCGGAGCGGTCGCCGCGATGAGCTTGTCGGTCATCACGAGCTTGGCGGATTGAACCGCGGAAAAAGGGATTTTCATCTCGCCGGCTTTCGGCACGTCGATCCGGATTTGATCCCCATCGGTGCCGAGCAGATTGCCGGTCAGAACCTTCCGGCCCTCCAGCTTTTCGGCGAGGTTGATCCGGGCCTCGAAGCCCTTCCAGTCGTCGAAATCGGCGAGGCGGGTCAGTGGGCGGTCGATGCCGGGCGAACTCACTTCAAGGCGATAGGCGCCCTCGATCGGATCGCGACCTTCTTCCTCCAAGCGGTCGAGCAAATCCGACAGGCGGCGCGACAAAGTGGAACAATCTTCCAACGTCAGCTGCCGCGTGTCGGGATGCTCGGCCATCACCTGCAGCGTCGGGTCCGAGGTGCCGCCGATCATCTTCACGCGCACCAGCGCCAACCCTTCGGCTTTCGCTTCGGGTTCGATCAAGCGCGTCAGTGCATCGATATCGGCCATGCGGCTCCTTGAAATAGCTATAGACCTTCGTCGCCGGCCCCGCCTTTGGGACCAGCCTCAACACTTTAACGATGTCGAGAAAGGCATGGGCTATATAGGTGAATTCCGCCGGGGCGACAAGCGGTTTAGTGGTGGCCACTATCGACGCTTCAATATCGCCTCGACCAGCTCGAGATCCTCTTCCTTGTCCACATCGATCGCCGCTTCAGCGAATGGGAGGCGCACCGCCCTGGCCTCGACACCCACCTTTTTACCCAAAGCCGCAAGCGCCTTGTCTAGCGAAATGGTCCGGGTCAGCGCCCGGACGGCAAGAACCGGTCCGAAGGAGGTCAGCAGTTTCAGCGCTTTCTTCCTGTCCTTTTCGACCCCCGACCAAAGATCGAGCGCGGCATAGGCTTTCTCGCCCGTCAGCGCGAAGAGATTGGCGCCGCTATAGTCGCCATCCGAAAAGCGCAGCCAGGTGCGCCGGGTCTCGGGATAGGCGGCCTCGACCACCTTGCGATCGACCAAAGCGGCCGACACGTCTCCGCCGCTCCCCCGTAGAAAGGTCTCGATCATCTCCGCCGTCAGCAGCGCATGGTCGGCGGTGACGACCAGCACCGGAAAGGGTGCATCCTTCCCCGCGACCGCACGGATCGACTGGGCAATTCCTCCCTGCGAACGCGCCATGCGGATGCGGGAATCGCCGGGCAGGACCGTCGCCAGCCGATCGGGCTCCTGAGCAAGGATGATGATGTCGCCGACCGAAGGCGCGGCCCGCAAGGCTTCGATCACGCGCGCAACCATCGGCCGCCCGCCGACCGGGATCAGCGCTTTCAACTGCACGCCGTGATTACGGGCAAAGACATTTTCACCCTGCCGCTGGCCCGCAAGGACGATGGCGGTCCAGCATCCGGGCGCGCTCACCACAAAGGGGGGCCTTCCGGTAACGCGAACTGCCCTGCGAGCACCGCATCCTGAACCCAGGCGAGATCGGTCGCGAAATAGCGGTCCTTGGCATAGAAAGGCACATCCACGCGGATCGTGGCTTTGGCTTTTTCCAGCACCGGCGAGGAGGTATCCGGCGCATGGAAATCCACGCCCTGCGCCGCGGCGAGCAATTCGACGCCGATCACGCCCGCCGCGTTGCGCGCGATCCGCCCCGCCTTGCGCGCGCCCGCCGTCGCCATGGAGACATGGTCTTCCTGATTGGCGGAGGTCGGGATCGAATCGATGCTGGACGGGAAGGCCTGGGTCTTGTTCTCCGACACGAGGGCCGCCGCAGTCACCTGTGCGATCATGAAGCCCGAATTGACGCCGCTATCCTCGACAAGAAAGGCGGGGAGGCCGCTCATCTTGGGATCGACGAGGACCGCCACGCGCCGCTCGCTGATCGACCCAACCTCGCACAATGCCATGGCGGTCATGTCGGCGGCGAAGGCGACCGGCTGGGCATGGAAATTGCCGCCCGAAATTGCGTCCTCGCCAAAGAGAAGCGGATTGTCGGTCACCGCATTCGCCTCGATCTCCAGCGTCCGCGCGGCATTGCGGAGGAGATCGAGCGACGCGCCCATCACCTGGGGCTGGCAGCGGAAGCTGTAAGGATCCTGCACCTTCGTGCAGGCCGCGTGCGATTGCCGGATGGCGCTGCCTTCGAGCAGCGATTTGAGCGTGGCCGCCACCGCGATCTGCCCCGGCTGGCCGCGCACCTCATGGATGCGGGGATCGAAGGCGGCATTCGTGCCTTTCAGCGCATCGACCGACATTGCCCCCGCGATCAGAGCCGCTTCAAACACGCGCTGTCCTGTGAATAAGGCATCGAGCGCGATGGCCGTGGACGCCTGCGTGCCGTTGATGAGGGCAAGGCCTTCCTTCGGCCCAAGCTGCAGCGGCTCGATCCCGATCTTCGCGAGGGCGTCGCGGGATGCAAGCAATTCGCCCTTCAGCAAAATCTGCCCTTCGCCGAGCAAAGCCGCGCTCATATGGGCGAGCGGCGCGAGGTCGCCCGAAGCGCCCACCGAACCCTGGGCCGGAATGACGGGCAGCGCATCGGCTTCGAGCAGCTTCAGCAGCCGGTCCACCACGATCCGCCTGACGCCCGAATGGCCACGCGCGAGGCCGATCACCTTCAGCGCCAGGATCAGGCGCACGATGCGCGGCTCCAGCGCCTCGCCGAGCCCGCAGCTGTGCGAGAGGATGAGGTTGGTCTGAAGCTCCGCCAGCCGGTCGTCCGGAATGCGGGTCTGGGCGAGCAGGCCGAAGCCGGTATTCACGCCATAAACCGTTCGGCCCGACGCCACGATCTTCGCGATATTATCGGCCGCCGCGTCGATGCGGACATAGGCGCCTTCGTCCAGCGCAACGGGGGCGCCGGTCCAGATGGCGCGCAGTTCGGACAAAGTGACGGAGCCGGGGCGAAGCGTAATCATCCGCCCGCTCCGATCATCGGCAAATCGAGGCCCTGTTCGCGGGCGCAATCGATGGCGATGTCATAGCCCGCATCGGCGTGGCGCATGACGCCGGTGCCCGGGTCGTTCCACAAAACCCGTTTCAGGCGGCGGGCGGCATCCTCCGTACCGTCGGCGACGATCACCATGCCGCTATGCTGCGAATAGCCCATGCCGACGCCGCCGCCATGGTGGAGAGACACCCAGGTCGCACCGGACGCGGTGTTGAGCAGGGCGTTGAGCAAGGGCCAGTCGGACACTGCGTCCGATCCGTCCTTCATCGCCTCCGTTTCGCGATTGGGCGAGGCGACCGAGCCGGAATCGAGATGGTCGCGGCCGATGACGATGGGGGCCTTGAGCTCACCGTTGGCCACCATTTCGTTGAAAGCGAGGCCGAGCTTGTCGCGAAGCCCGAGGCCCACCCAACAGATGCGCGCCGGAAGCCCCTGGAAGGCGATCCGTTCGCGGGCCATGTCGAGCCAGCGGTGGAGGTGCGGATCGTCCGGGATCAGCTCTTTCACTTTCTCGTCGGTCTTGTAAATGTCTTCTGGATCGCCGGAGAGCGCCGCCCAGCGGAAGGGGCCAATGCCTCGGCAGAAGAGCGGGCGGACATAGGCCGGGACAAAGCCCGGAAAGTCAAAGGCGTGCGTCACGCCCTCATCCTTCGCCATCTGCCGGATATTGTTGCCATAGTCGAAGGTCGGGACGCCCATATTGCGATAGGCGAGCATCGCTTCGACATGGACGGCCATGGACGCCCGCGCCTCACGTTCGACAGTCTTGGGATCTTTCTCCCGCATCTGGGTCCATTTCTCGACACTCCAGCCGATGGGGAGATAGCCATTCACCGGATCGTGGGCAGAGGTCTGGTCGGTGAGCGCATCCGGGCGGATGCCGCGTTTCACCATGTCGGGCAGGATTTCCGCCGCATTGCCGAGCACGCCGACTGAGATGGGCTTGTCGGCTTTGGCGATGATCGCCAACGCTTCATCGATCGTGCCCGCGCGATAGTCGAGATAGCGGGTCTCGAGCCGCTTCTGGATACGGCTTTCCTGGCATTCGATGGCGATGCAATGCGCGCCCGCCATCACCGCCGCCAAAGGCTGTGCGCCGCCCATGCCGCCAAGGCCCGCGGTCAAAATCCATCTGCCGGAAAGGTCGCCGCCATAATGCTGGCGACCCATTTCGACGAAGGTTTCGTAGGTGCCCTGAACGATGCCCTGGGTACCGATATAAATCCACGACCCGGCCGTCATCTGGCCGTACATCATCAGGCCCTTGCGATCGAGTTCGTTGAAATGATCCCAGGTCGCCCAATGCGGCACGAGGTTCGAATTGGCGAGGAGGACGCGCGGGGCATCCTTGTGGGTCGGGAAGACGCCGACGGGCTTGCCGGATTGGATGAGCAGGGTTTGATCCTCTTCCAACCGCTTCAGCGTCTCGACGATCCGGTCATAGCTGTCCCAGTCGCGCGCCGCCCGGCCGATGCCGCCATAGACGACCAGTTCCTCCGGCGCCTCGGCCACGCGCGGATCGAGATTGTTCATCAGCATCCGCATGGCCGCTTCGGTGGTCCAGTGCTTCGCGCTGATCTCCGGCCCGGTCGGCGCCGCGATATGGCGGCTATTATCGCGTCTGTTCTGCATCCACTCTCTACCTAATGTCCGTTCGTGTCGAGCGAAGTCGAGAAGCGTGTCTCGACTTCGCTCGACACGAACGGATTTATTTATGCAAGCCCGGATTAGGCATCTTCTCCAGCCACGATCCGCCGTTCGGGGCCGGGCAAGCCTATCCAATAGCAAAGCTCGGCCGGGCGGTTCACGCGCCAGACGCAGAGGTCGGCGGCCTTGCCCGCGCTTACCGTGCCGATTTCATCAGCCAAGCCCAGCGCCTTCGCGGCATGTACCGTCATGCCCGCCAGCGCTTCCTCCGGGGTCAGGCGGAAGAGCGTGGTCGCCATGTTGAGCATGAGGGTCGGCGACAAGACGGGCGAAGTCCCCGGATTGCAGTCCGTCGCCACGGCCATCGGCACCTTATACTTGCGCAGCAGGTCGACTGGCGGCGCCTTGGTCTCGCGCAACGCGTAGAAGGCGCCAGGCAGCAGCACCGCGACCATCCCCGCCTGCGCCATCGCCGCGATACCCGCTTCGTCGGCATGTTCCAGATGATCGGCGGAGAGCGCGCCATAGGACGCCGCCATAGCCGTGCCACCGAGATTGGAGAGCTGCTCGGCGTGCAGCTTCACCGGCAGGCCGTTTGCCTTGGCGGCATCGAACAACGCCCGCACCTCATCAATCGTAAAGCCGATTCCTTCGGCAAAGGCATCCACGGCTGTCGCCAGACCCTCGTTTGCGGCGGCGGGCAGCATTTCCTCCACCGCGATCCTCACGAAATCGTCGCGGCGTTCGCGATATTCCGGGGGCAAAGCGTGGAGTGCGAGCAAGGTCGGGCTAACCCGCACCTTCTCACTCTCGCCCAACGCCCGGGCTGCACGAAGCAATTTCAGCTCGGTTTCCGTGTCGAGGCCGTAGCCCGACTTGATCTCGGCCGTGGTGACGCCGCCCTTCATCAGGGCCTGGAGGCGCGGGCGGGCGGCCTCGACAAGCTCCGCCTCGCTCGCGCCGCGCGTCGCGGCGACGGTCGAGACAATGCCTCCGCCCGCTTTGGCAATCTCTTCATAGGTCGCGCCTTGCAGCCGCATTTCATATTCGTGCGCGCGGTTGCCGCCGAAGACGAGGTGGGTGTGGCAGTCAATCAGCCCCGGCGTCACCCAGGCGCCACCAAGATTGTCGACCTGTTTGGCCTGAAAGCCCGCCATCTCGATCCGGCGCCCGACCCGCGCGATCCTGCCGCTGTCGATGGCGATCATCGCATCCTCGACCGCGCCGAACGGTCCCTGGACGGATGGATCCATCGTGGCGATGTTGCAGTTGACGAGGATGCGGTCCCACATGGCCTCGCCTATTGGCACGGCGGCGTTATAAGGCAAAGCCCATGAGCACATCTTCCTGGCCTCGCATCACCGACCTGTTCACCACCGGAACGGGCGACGTCGCGCTGATGGGCGCGCCGCTTGGCCTCGGCTCCGTCACGCCGGGCCGCTGCGCCGATGCGCCGCGCGTGGTACGGGAGACGCTCAAACGGTTCAGCACCTACGATGTCGAAACGGGCCGGGAGCTGGCGGTCAGGATCGCCGACAAAGGCGATGCGCCGGTCGCCGAGCTGATGCCGGCGGATGCCTTCGCGCCGGTGCGGGATCATGCGGCGCATTGCACGGCATCTCACGCCCTCACCCTCGTGATCGGCGGCAACAATGCGGTGACCCGGCCCGCCGCCCATGGCCTCGGCCTGCCGCTCAGCCAGGTGGGCCTCATCACCCTCGACGCCCATTTCGACCTGCGCGGCACGGATGAGGGCCCGCGCAACGGCAATCCGATCCGCTGCCTGCTGGAGGACGGCCTGCCCGGCCGCAACATCGTTCAGATCGGCCTCGCGCCTTATGCCAACACGGCCGCGATGCACCGCACGGCCAAGGAAGAGGGGATTGGCGTCATCACCATCTCGGACGTCAAGAAGCGCGGCATCGTCGACGTGCTGGAAGATGCTTTCGTCCGCCTCAGCCACTGCCCGGCCCTGATGGTCGATTTCGACATCGACGTGATCGACCGCGCCCAATGCCCCGGCGCTCCGGGCGCACGGCCGGGCGGGATGCCGGTCGACATGTTCTTCGAAGCGGCGCGCTGGGTGGGCGGGCACAGGAAAGTGAAGCTCGCCGACCTCACCGAATTCGATCCGGGGCTGGATGTCAGCGACATCACTGCGCTCACAGCCGGTCGCTGGGTGTGCGAGATGCTGGCTGGATTTTCCGAGCGCACTTAAGCCCCTCCCATCGAGGGAGAGGGCTTTTAGAACATTTCCTTCAACGGCACGTTCGTATCGGCTAGCCGTCCCGGATCGATCATCGCGCCAGCCTCGACCAGCTTGCGACCCTGCACGTAATCCTTCGTGGCATTGACGCAGTCGAGGGCGATCACTCGTCCTTTGCGTAGATAGAGGAGCGAGAAGCTCCGGCTCGCGGGGACGCCGCGCAATATGGTCTGATCGTCTCCCACCGACAGGCCGACCGTCTGCAATCTGAGGTCATATTGATTGGACCAGAACCAGGGCACGGCGCGGTACGGTTCCGGCTGCCCGAGGATCGCCTTGACCGCGCAAGCGGCCTGATCGTGCGCGTTCTGCACCGATTCCACACGGAGCCGCATGCCGCCCGCAAAGGCATTTTCGTGCGCCGCGCAATCGCCGATCGCGTAGATGGCGGGATCGCTCGTGCGGCAAAAGACGTCGACATCGACCCCGTTCACACCCGCAATACCGGACGCTTGAAGCGGCGCGGCCGCCGCGTCGATGCCAATCCCCACGATCACCATCTCGGCGGACAGCAAGGTGCCATCGACCAGACGCACGCCGCACACGCGGCCCTCCCCCTCGATCGCCGCAACGCCTGCGTTGAGGCGGATATCGACGCCCTGCGCGCGATGCTCGGCCTCGTAGAAGCGCGAAACCGCCTCGCCCGCCACGCGGGACAGGACACGGTCTTGCGCCTCCAGCAAGGTCACCGATTTGCCGAGCTTCCGCAGGACGGCCGCCGCTTCGAGACCGATATAGCCGCCGCCAATGACCACGATCTGCCGGACGGCTTCCATCTCCGCCGTCATGGCGTCAACTTCGGCGCGATTGCGGATGAAGTGGACGCCCCCCAGGCTTTCGCCCCGACAGCCGAGCCGTTTGGGCGTACCGCCAGTCGCCCAGATCAAGATACTATAACCAAAGGAACGGCCATCGGCCGCGGCCACGGTCTTCGCGGCCGGATCGACCGCGGCGATCCGCGTGGAAGGCAGGAGCGTAATGCTCCTCTCGTCCCAGAAAGCCGCCGGCCGGATCAGGATGCGCTCGAACGGCTTCTCGCCCGCCAGATAATCCTTGGAAAGGGGCGGTCGCTCATAGGGGAGCTCCGGCTCGTCGCCGATCAGCGCGATGCTGCCTGCAAAGCCCCATTGGCGCAGATAGATGGCCGCCTGGGCGCCGCCATGGCCCGCCCCGACGATGATGATGTCATACCGGCTCATGGCCTCGCGCCATAGCAGGATATTGCCGCTTGCCTATCGGGCGCCGGAGCGGGCAAGGGAAGGGCCCATGGACGGTGCCGATCCAACCTTAGTCGATTCCTTCCGCCAGGCGATGCGCCGCGTCGCATCGACGGTGAACGTCATCACCGTCTGCGTCGATGGACAGCCGATGGGCATTACCGCGACGGCCATGTCGTCCCTGTCGATGGACCCGCCGAGCCTGCTCGTCTGCATCAACCGCGCCGCCGCCCTGCACAGCCCGCTCGAGGACGTGTCGCATTTCGGCGTCAACGTGCTCCACGCCGACCAACGGCATTTCGCCGCCATGTTCGCCGACCGGCAGCAGCAGCATCTGCGCTTCGCAGAAGGCTGGGAACTTGACCCTGCCCATCCGCCCCGGCTGGAGGACGCGCAGGCGTCCCTTCTCTGCCGCCGGATCGACCACCATCCGTTCGGCACCCACAGCATCTTCATCGGCGTGGTGGAACATGTCACCGTTAGGGACGATATAGACCCTCTCCTCTACCTTAACGGCCATTATGGACATGCTCAAATCTAGTGCTCCGGCGCAGGCCGGAGCCCAGAAAGAAGGTGAAGCTGGGTTTCGGCCTGCGCCGGGATGCAAGATAGCCTGGGGCTATGCCTTTGTTGCGGGGCTCGTCGGCGCCAGCGGTTTCGAGCCGCTCGGCCTTGCCCCGCTCATGCTGATCGCGCTCGCGATCCTGATGTGGCTGGTCCGGACAGCGCCCACTTTGCGCAGCGCTCTGGCCCGTGGCTGGTGGTTCGGGGCCGGCAATTTCGTGCTCGGCCTCAACTGGATCGCGACCGCCTTCACCTTCCAGGCCGCGATGCCCGTCTGGCTCGGCTGGGTCGCCGTCATTCTCCTCTCGCTCTACCTCGCCATCTATCCGGCGGCGGCGGCGGGTCTTGCCTGGCGGTGGGGGCGGAGCGATCCGCTGCGCCTGGTTCTGGTCTTCGCGGCCGCGTGGATCGTGACGGAATGGTTGCGGGCGACCCTGTTCACCGGCTTTGCCTGGAACCCAATCGGCATCGTGCTGCTGGAAACGCCGGTCGCCGCGCTCGCGACGCTGATCGGCACGTACGGCTTGTCGGGAATGGCGGTCTTGCTGTCGGGCGCCTTGTTCCTGCTCGCCGAACGCCATTTGAAATCCGTGCTGGCCGTGGTTGCCCCGATCGCCTTGCTGGCCGCCATTCTCGCTCTTCAGCCGCGCGCGACCATTGCGGCCGATGCCATGGCCATTCGCATCGTGCAGCCCAATATCAGTCAGGCCGACAAGTGGAAGGAGGACGTCTCCGACCGCAATCTCGCCCTTATTCAATCCCTTTCGGGACGGCCGTCGGATAAGCCGCGTCTGCTGCTTTGGCCGGAAGCGGCGGTGACCGAACAATTGCAGGACGGCCGCGCCTACCCCTTCCTGCAACGCTATATCCTGCGCCTGCGGCAGCGCGTCGCCCGCTCGATCGGGCCCAACGACGTGCTGCTGACCGGCGGCGTCACCTTTCAGGCTCCCGACGGCAAGAAAGTGACGAGCGCCACCAATTCCATCTTCGCGCTGAACAGCGACGGCGACATTCTCGCGCGCTACGACAAGGCGCATCTCGTGCCTTATGGCGAATATCTCCCGATGCGGCCGATCCTATCGGCCATCGGCCTGTCCCGCCTCGCGCCCGGCGATGTCGATTTCCAGCCCGGGCCGGGCGCGCAGACGATCGCTATTCCCGGCGTCGGACCGGCCGGTTTCCAGCTTTGCTACGAGATCATCTTTTCCGGCCAGGTGGTCGACCGCGCGCATCGTCCCGCCTTCCTGTTCAATCCGTCGAACGACGCCTGGTTCGGCGCCTGGGGCCCGCCCCAGCATCTGGCGCAAGCGCGGTTGCGGGCATTGGAGGAAGGGCTACCGGTCCTGCGCGCCACCCCCACCGGCATTTCCGCCGTGATCGACGCCAGCGGTCGGATCCTGTCGAGCCTTCCTGTCGGCACGGCGGGTGCGATCGACGCGCGGCTGCCCATGGCGCGGGCGCCGACGCTCTTTGCTCGGCTCGGCAATATCCTCCCTCTCCTCGTCGCGCTGTTCCTCGCCGCCATCGCGATTGCAGTTGCACGGAAAGCCCGTTAGAGGGCGGACATAAGGATATCTTTATATCCGCAATTCGCGTCCAAAGCTCAGCAAAAGGCCCCATTCTCACGATGCGCAGCAATTACATCTTCACGTCCGAATCGGTTTCCGAAGGTCATCCGGACAAGGTCGCCGACCAGATTTCGGACGCGATCGTCGATCTCTTTCTGTCCAAGGATCCGGAAGCGCGCATCGCCTGCGAGACTTTGACCACCACCCAATTGGTCGTTTTGGCCGGCGAGATCCGCGGCAAGGGCATCATGGACGAAGCCGGCAATTGGGCGCCAGGCGTCAAGGAAGAAGTCGAACAGGCCGCCCGCGCGACGGTCAAGCGGATCGGATACGAACAGGACGGTTTCCATTGGGAAACGCTGCGCTTCGAGAACAACCTCCATCCCCAGTCCGCACACATCGCGCAAGGCGTCGACGAAAGCGGCAACAAGGATGAAGGCGCGGGCGATCAGGGCATCATGTTCGGTTTCGCTTGCGACGAAACGCCGGACCTCATGCCCGCGACCCTCTATTACAGCCACAAGATCCTCGAAAAGATGGCCGCCGACCGCCATTCGGGCGCCGCGCCCTTCCTGGAGCCGGACGCCAAGAGCCAGGTCACGCTGAAGTTCGAGGACGGCAAGCCGGTCGCCGCGACGACGATCGTCGTGTCGACCCAGCACGCCAGGGGCTATGACGAAGGCGACAAGGAAGCCGAACTCCACGCTTGTGTGAAGAAGGCCATCGCCGACGTCATTCCGGCCGCATTGCTGTCGGACGAAACCGTCTATCACATCAACCCGACCGGCAGCTTCGAGATCGGCGGTCCGGACGGCGACGCGGGCCTCACCGGCCGCAAGATCATCGTCGACACTTATGGCGGCGCGGCCCCGCATGGCGGCGGCGCGTTCAGCGGCAAGGATCCGACCAAGGTCGACCGCTCGGCCGCTTATGTCGCGCGCTATCTCGCGAAGAATGTGGTGGCCGCGGGTCTCGCCAAGCGCTGCACCATCCAACTGTCCTACGCGATCGGCGTCGCCGAACCGCTGTCCGTCTATGTCGACACGCACGGCACGGGCACGGTCGATGAAGCGAAGCTCGAAGCCGTGCTGCCGCAGCTGGTGCGTTTGACCCCGAAGGGCATCCGCACCCATCTCGGACTCAACAAGCCGATTTATAGCCGCACCGCCGCCTACGGCCATTTCGGCCGCAAGGCGGAAGGCGACCTGTTCAGCTGGGAACGCACCGACCTCGTCGAAAAGCTGAAGGCGGCGCTTTAACTGCCAGAAGTCGTCACCCCGGACTTGATCCGGGGTCCATGAACACCGCCGATGCAGAACCTGCCTCGCCGGTGTTCATGGATCCTGAATCAAGTTCAGCATGACGCAAGAAGCTGTCTCCGCTAACGAACCGGCATGTCCGATCCCGCATCCATTCGCCGCCTCTATGGCCGCCGGTCCGGCCACAAATTGCGCCAGGGCCAGGCCGCCTTGCTTGAAGACCTCCTCCCGCGCATCGCGGTGCCGGAAGCAGGCCCGATTACGTCGCAGTCCCTGTTCGGTGACGATCGTCCGCTCCATTTCGAAATCGGCTTCGGCAGCGGCGAGCATCTCGCCTATCGCGCGGACTTGCTGCCCGATCACGGCTTCATCGGCTGCGAACCGTTTCTGAACGGCGTCGTCGGCGCGCTCCTCCACCTGCGCGACAAGGCGCTCGGCAATGTCCGCCTCCACATGGGCGATGCGCTGCGGGTGCTGGAACGGCTGCCCGACGCGTCGCTGCGCTTCGTCTACCTCCTCCATCCCGATCCCTGGCCCAAGGCGCGGCACGCCAAGCGGCGCATGATGAACCATGGTCCGCTCGACATCATCGCGGCCAAGCTCGCGCCGGGCGGCGAATTCAGGCTGGGGACGGACGACCCGACTTACTGCCGCTGGTCGATGATGGTGATGAACCAGCGGACCGATTTCGAATGGCTCGCGGAAAGCGCTTCGGATTTTCTCATGCGTCCCGGCGGCTGGCCGGAAACCCGTTATGAGGCGAAGGCCCGCCGGAAGGGCCACGAAGTGTGGTATTTCCGATACCGGCGGGCATAGGTCGGCGGAAGCGTTTTACTTCTTCGGCGTCAGGCGAAGCAGCCGTCCCTGGGAACCGTGACGGCCGTCTTCCAGGACGTAGATGGCGCCTTCCGGCCCCTGCTCCACTTCCCGGATGCGGGCGCCCATGGCCCAGCGGTCGGCTTGCCGCGCTTGCGCGCCGTTGAGCTCGACCCGGACGATCGATTGCCCGGCAAGGCCGCCCAGGAAGGCGCTGCCCTTCCACTGCGGGAACAAGTTGCCCGAATAGATCATGAGGCCCGCGGGGGCGAGGTCGTCCCAAGTGATCTGGGGTGCGACGAAGTCGGTCCGGGTGCTGTGCCGCGCAATGGGCTGACCGTCATAATGATCGCCGTTCGACACGACCGGCCAGCCATAATAACGGCTGCGTTCGATCAGGTTGAACTCGTCGCCGCCCTTGGGGCCCATTTCATGCTCCCACAGCCGCCCTTCGGCATCGAAAGCGAGGCCGAGCGGATCGCGATGTCCCACCGACCAGATCTGCGCCGTGATCGGCGATGTTCCGTAATAGGGGTTGCTGGCCGGGATCTCGCCATTCTCCGTCAGGCGAATGATCTTGCCCAGATTGACGCTCGTATCGATGGCCGGCTCGAACTTAACGCGGTCGCCGCTCGAAATGAAGAGGTAGCCGTCGGGAGAGAAAGCCATGCGCGCGCCGAACTGGCCGCCGCCCGTCACCTTGGGAACCTGCCGCCAAATGACCTTCACGTCTTCCAGGCGCGCGCTATTGCCATTGGTCACGAGCTTTGCCCGCGCGACCACCGTGCCCCGCGTGTCGGCTTCGCCCGGCTCCGCGTAGCTCATATAGATGATCTTGTTGTCGGCAAATTTGGGATGCGCGATGACGTCGGCAAAACCGCCATGCTCCGCGAACCAGACCGCCGGAACGCCGGCGACGTCGATCTTGGCTTTGCCTTCTTCCCAAAGGTAGAGCTTGCCGGACTGTTCGGTCACCAGAGCCTTGCTCGTGCCCGGCAGGAAGGTCATCGACCAAGGGCCCTCAAATTTTGCAAGAGCCTCGATCTTGAACGGATGATTCTGTTCCTGATTCGCCTGCGCGGCGCCCATGGCGCTCCAGGAAATACCAATTGCAGCAACAAGATAACGTAAATGCATGTGGACCCCCGCCCATATTGTGGTGGTAGAAAAGGCTGAATGACGCCTATGCAAATTTATGCAAGATGAATTTTAGGATGCGGGGGTGAGCCTCAACAGGCGGCCCTCTGATTCTTGTCCGCCATCCTCCAGGAGCAAGATCGCGCCGTCCGGTCCCTGCTCTACCTCGCGGATGCGGGCGCCCATGTCCCAGCGCTCGGCTTCCCGGGCGCGGGTGCCGTCGATCGCGACGCGGACGAGCGCTTTGCCGGACAGGCCGCCGATAAAGGCATTGCCTTTCCAGGCCGGGAACATCGCGCCGGTATAGATGATGAGCCCGGCCGGGGAGATGACGGGGTTCCAGGTGACTTCCGGCGCATTGAATTCCGGCCGCGTGGCATGATCGGGAATGTCCCGGCCGTCATAATGATTGCCGTTCGACACGATCGGATAGCCGTAATTCGACCCTTTTTCGATCAGGTTGAACTCGTCGCCGCCCGCCGGGCCCATTTCATGCGTCCATAATTTGCCGTCGGGCGCGAAGGCGATGCCGAGCAGGTTGCGGTGGCCATAGGACCAGATTTGCGATTTGATCCGCCCCTGATCGTAGAAGGGATTGTCGCCCGGAACGCCGCCCGCGTCAGTCAAGCGGACGACCTTGCCGAGATTCTGGTTCAGATCCTGCGCCGGGTCGAATTTCTGCCGCTCGCCGCTGGTGATGAATAAATAGCCGTCGGGCGAGAAGGCGATGCGGTGGGAGAAATGGCCGTTGCCGCTGACCTTCGGTTCCTGCCGCCAGATCACCTCCAGATTGTCGATGCGGCCGCCGCCCTGATTGTCGAGAACCAGGGTTCCCCGGCCCACGACCGCGCCCTTGCCGCCTTCGCCTGCTTCGACCCAGCTGAGGTAAATGCGCGCATTGTTGGCGAAATCGGGATGGAGGACGACATCGCCCAAACCGCCCTGCCCGCCATAAGCGACTTCCGGCGTGCCGGTGACGGCACCGATATTTCCATCGGCGCCCATCAGCTTCAACTGCCCCTTTTTTTCGGTGATCAGCAGACGCCCGTCCGGCAGAAAGGTCATCGCCCAAGGCTCGTCGAAATCGGCCACCGGCTGGACGGCGAAAGGCCGGCCATTCTGGGCCGCGGGCGCCGGCGCGGCGCTGTTGCCGGAAGCGACGCTTTCATTGCTGCTGTTGCAAGCGACGAGCGCGAGCGCGGAAAGGGAGGCGAGAAGAAAGGGGTGCATTCCGGTCTCCTTAGAATGAAACGCCGCATCGAACCTTTGAGCGGCGCCTTTGTTCTCTCCTTGACACATTCTCTTCCAAAATGTCGACTGGGGCCATTGATGCACGTCGCCCTCCTGTCCGTGGCAAGCGCCGTTCCGCCCCACATCCTCATCCAGGATGAGGCGAAAGCATTGGCGCGGCGGCTGTTCGGCCATCGTCTGCCCCACTTCGAACGGCTGGCGCCGATTTTCGGCAATGCGGGCATCGCTAAAAGACACGTCGCGCAACCGCTCGACTGGTATGAACGTCCGCAAGGCTGGGAAGCGCGCAACGCTGCTTATGTCGAAGCAGGAGAGGCGCTGTACGTCGAGGCGGCTTCGGCAGCCCTCGCCAAGGCTGGGCTGCATGCAGACGAAGTGGACACCCTCGTCACCGTCTCCACCACGGGCGTCGCAACGCCCAGCCTCGAGGCGCGGGTCTCCAGCCGGATGGGTTTTCGCGCCGATGCCAAGCGCGTGCCGATCTTCGGCCTTGGCTGCGCGGGCGGCGTGACTGGCCTTGCCACCGCCGCACGGCTCGCTCGCGCGCAACCCGGCGAGACCGTCTTGTTCGTGACGGTCGAACTCTGCTCCTTGTCGATGCGGCTGGACGTGCTCAGCAAAGCGAACATCGTCGCCACCGCCTTGTTCGCCGACGGCGCGGCCGCGTGCGTGTTGCGTTGCGGAGAAGGAGGCGGCCTGGCGCGGATCGGCGAAGGCAGCGAATTCCTGTGGCCCGATACGTTGGGCATCATGGGCTGGAGCGTCGACGATACCGGCCTCGGCGTCATTTTCGATCGCGCCATTCCGCCTTTCGTCGCCGCAAACCTTGCCGGTGGCATCGACACCTTATGCCGCAATATCGGCATCGCGCGCGGGGATATCGGCCGCTTCATCTGCCATCCCGGCGGCGCCAAGGTCATCGCCGCGCTGGAAGAAAGCCTGGGCCTCGGCACCGGCACGCTGGATCATGAGCGGGCTGTGCTGCATAATTATGGCAACATGTCCGCGCCAACCGTCCTGTTCGTGCTGGAACGCGCGCTCGCGATGGACTTGCCGGAACGCGCCTTGCTCCTCAGCCTCGGCCCCGGCTTTACCGCCAGCGCGTTGGAGATCGGGCGGCCATGACCGTCGCCGTGGCGATCCTCGTCTTCGTCACGCTTCAAAGGCTGGGCGAACTCGTCCTCGCCCGCCGCAACACGCGCGCTTTGCTGGCACGGGGCGCGCATGAAGAAGGCGCGGGTCATTATCCCCTCATCGTGCTCGTCCATGCCGCATGGCTGGCGAGCCTTTGGTGGCTGGCACCGGGGCAGCCGGTCAACTGGCCGCTCATCGGCCTCTTCCTCCTTCTCCAGACTGGGCGGCTATGGGTGCTGGCGACGCTCGGCGCGCGCTGGACGACGCGGATCATCGTGGTGCCGGGCGAGGCTTTGGTCGCCCGCGGCCCCTTCCGGCTGGTGCGGCACCCCAATTATCTTGTCGTCGCGGGGGAGATCGCCGTGCTGCCCTTGGCCTTCGGGCTTTGGCAGGTGGCGTTGCTGTTCAGCCTCCTCAATGCCGCCATTCTCGCCGTCCGTATCCGGGCGGAAGACCATGCTCTTCGATCCGCCCCGGCGAATGGGCGGCCTGGATAAACCGCAAAAGGCTGGTTGCTTACCCGTCGGAATGCGCATAGCCTTCGCCTGTCTAAAAGGGGGACATGCTGTGAGAAATAACACCATCACTCGGCTTGCCATGGCCGCAACGTTTCTCGCGATGCCGGCTCTCGCATCGCCCGCAATGGCGGGATGCGTCGGACGCACCAACTATGTGCAAGTCGTCAACAAGGCCATGACGCTAACACCTATCGGCGAAATTCCGGTCGAGACTCATTTCCAATGGCGCGTCGCCGATAGCCGTTCAGGCTGGCTGAGCCTTCCGTTCAATCAACCGCAATCGCGCACCTATCCCACCAATTATCCGCTGATTGTGGATGGATCGGTGAACGAAGCCGTCAAGTGGCGGGATACCAATTCGGTCGATGTGATGGCCCTTATAAACGAGGCGCTGACCGATTTGAATGAACAGGGGCAATGTAAAGGCGGTGATTTCGTGGTCGATTTTCAGACGACGATTCTTTTCGTCGCCAACGGCGCGACTGTGGGAAGCGTGATTGCAAGAGGTATGCCGCAGGTCGTCACTATCCAGCCCGCCACGAGCAAATAAGTCGATTTCATGCTGGGGGGCGGGCAAGACTGCAGCGGCAGAATGAGGGCCTGGCCTTTCCTGGCCATTGCCGGGCTCATTTGCTCCCCTCCACCGGCAGGGGCACAGCCTCGTCTCCAGGAATGGCGCCCGGTCCGTGGTTCGGAACCGGCGCTTGACCATCAGCGCAAAACGCTGATCGCGCAACTGCGGAGCAGGCCCCAAGATGCCAACCTGCACCTCAATTATGGACGGCTTCTCGCCGCCGATTATATCGGGCGGCGGAAGGCCGATTGGCGAGCGGCCGCCGCCGCGTACGAAATGGCGCTGGAGCTCGACCCGAGCCTTTCCACGGCAAGGCTCGAACTGGGCCGGTTTTACGCTCATGTGGGACGCTTCAAGCTTGCGGCGCAATTGCTGGCCGAACATGTCGCCGTTCAATCGGGCGATCTAGGCGCCTTTGGCGACCTTGGTTTGACCGGGCTGCGCGCCGGCGATTTCACGCTTGCGGCTTGGGCCGCCCGAAAAGCAAGCGGCTCCCCTGATAACGAGACTCGCCTCAAATCCGGCTTCGTACTGAGCGCGCTCAATTTGCCGGAAGGCGCCCAATTGCTGCAAGGAGTAGAGGGCGCTGCGAGGGCGGCAGGCGATGCCGTTTATTGGCAAAATGCAGCCGCCTTGTCCCTGGTCGCCGCTGCGCCGCCTAAAGGGCCGGCGTACTCGCTTGAAGGGGCAATTCCTCAGGTTGGGGGGACGCCTTCATCGCAGGGATCGGCAGCTGTGACAGACTGGCGTACTTGCGACAATCAGCCGGCTTTGTCCCAGAACAGCAGCTTTTCCCAATATGGCGGCAACAGCGGATCGATCGGTCCATCGCCTTTGCCGCCTCTTCCCAGCCCCTGTGCTGGTCAGCAGCCGCCGCGCATGGCCTATATCGAGGCGGTGATCGTCCGCCAACGGGAAGAAACGAACGACAGCCGCGGCATAAATCTGCTGAACACTTTGCAAGTCGTCGCCAATGGCCGCCTTCGACTGGGCGAAGAGCGGCCGGGCGGCACGGCGACTTCCTATCCTAATTTTCTCACCATTTCCCTTCCGGCGAATGGCCTCTCTTATTTTCTCGATATCCTGGACAATGGATCGTTGCGGACCGATGTGCTGGCGCGCCCGTCCCTGGTCGCGCTGGACCGCACGCCATCCATATTCTTTTCGGGCGCGACCATCACCGTTCCGGTCAGCGGCCAATATAGCGGCACATTGCAGGAAAAGGCGATCGGAGTCTCACTCGCGGTGACCCCGACCTTTCTTTCGGATGACGAGTTGCTGCTGGCCGTCGATGCCGGCCGATCGTTTTTGCAGCCGGAAATAGAAGCGGACCTGGAACAGGGCATCCAGACGGGAACGAATAGCGTCACCGCCAATGTCCGCATGCGGTTTGGCGAAACCCTGATTTTATCGGGGCTGGTGGAGCGCGAAGACGAGCGCGAGACCAGCAAGGTGCCGGGCCTTGGCGATATTCCTATCCTCAACCTGGCGTTCAAGAACAAGATCAACCGCAAGCTCAACAACCAGGTCATCATCCTGCTGACGCCGCGTCAGCCGAACGCCAGCGGCAGCGGGCCGGCCGACGACAGCAACTTCGCCAAGCGTTACGACGGCCGCCTGGCCGCCGCCTTGCGCCGTGTCGCGCAGCAGGAAACGCCGGAAGCAGACAAGCTCGACGGTCTGGCGCGTGCGTTCATCGCAGCAGACCTGTTGGACAAGTTACCTTCAAGCCTTGCCGGAACCGAGCCTCGGCCGTAATTCTTCCGCCCGAATGCGGCGGGCCGGGCGCTTAAAATTGACACCTTCCATTCTAGGTCGCTCTGCAGCGTCGTTACTCTATCCTGCCCGCAGACCATTAAGAGGCAAGCGGAGCGAGAAAAGACTAGGGATCGGGCCGAGCGAAACCGCTTTTCCCAATCACAGACCGCAGCCTCTATCGGTGTGTCGTCAATCCTGCGCATCTCAATGCTGTGGCTTTAGTTGAACGGATTGAATGCGCGCATCGAATTAGTGCAGCCCGAACGGCGCTCGATCGCTCTGGAAGGGTTGCCCTTATGACTAGGCTGCATGTCCCACAAGTTAGGCAAAGCCCAAACGACAATAGCCCCCCAGCACAAGCTGGGGGGCTATGAATGATGTCGTTGGTTGCGGGAGCAGGATTTGAACCTGCGACCTTCAGGTTATGAGCCTGACGAGCTACCGGGCTGCTCCATCCCGCGCCAATAGCATCCTTCCAGCGATGTTGTTGGAAGGAAGACTTGTGAATGGGTTTTTCCTGTGCGCTGGCTTCAAAGCCTGGCGACGACCTACTCTTCCATTGCTTAAGCAATAGTACCATCGGCGCTGTCTGGTTTCACGGCCGAGTTCGGGATGGGATCGGGTGGGTCACAGACGCTATGGCCACCAAGCTATGGAGCCAGCGCAATCCCATCGAAGCGATACTTCGATGGAGCCCTGTGAGGGCAGGAAATTCTAGAAATCGTGCACTTATAATATCTACTGAGAGCCGCCACAGCGACAGTCCAAGACTGTCGTTGATGGTGGGATTCTCAAGCGCGAATAGAGCTATTAGGACCGGTTAGCTTCACGCGTTACCGCGCTTCCACATCCGGCCTATCAAGGTCGTGGTCTTCGACCGCTCTAAGAAATCTTATCTTGAGGGAGGCTTCCCGCTTAGATGCTTTCAGCGGTTATCCCGTCCATACATAGCTACCCTGCTGCACCGTTGGCACGATGACAGGTCCACCAGAGGTATGTTCAACCCGGTCCTCTCGTACTAGGGTCAACTCCTCTCAAATTTCGACGCCCACGGCAGATAGGGACCAAACTGTCTCGCGACGTTCTGAACCCAGCTCACGTACCACTTTAATTGGCGAACAGCCAAACCCTTGGGACCTGCTCCAGCCCCAGGATGTGATGAGCCGACATCGAGGTGCCAAACAACCCCGTCGATATGAGCTCTTGGGGGTTATCAGCCTGTTATCCCCGGCGTACCTTTTATCCGTTGAGCGATGGCCCTTCCACGAGGGACCACCGGATCACTATGACCGACTTTCGTCTCTGCTCGACTTGTCAGTCTCGCAGTCAGGCGGGCTTATGCCATTGCACTCTAACAGACGGTTTCCAACCGTCCTGAGCCCACCATCGCGCGCCTCCGTTACTCTTTAGGAGGCGACCGCCCCAGTCAAACTACCCGCCACAGAGGGTCCCAGCGCCGGCTAACGGCGCGTGGTTAGACAGTAAAGAACAACAGGGTGGTATTTCACTTGGTGGCTCCACCCCAGCTGGCGCCGGGGCTTCAAAGCCTCCCACCTATTCTACACAGTTGTTCTCCACTGCCACTCTGAAGCTGCAGTAAAGGTGCACGGGGTCTTTCCGTCTAACCGCGGGTACTCCGCATCTTCACGGAGAATTCAATTTCGCTGAGCATGTACTGGAGACAGTGGGGAAGTCGTTACGCCATTCGTGCAGGTCGGAACTTACCCGACAAGGAATTTCGCTACCTTAGGACCGTTATAGTTACGGCCGCCGTTTACCTGGGCTTCATTTCGGAGCTTGCACCCCTCCACTTAACCTTCAGGCACCGGGCAGGCGTCAGACCCTATACGTCGTCTTGAAGCCGACTTAGCAGAGCCCTGTGTTTTTGCTAAACAGTCGCTACCCCCTGGCCTGTGCCCCCTTAAAGTGCTTGCGCACGATAAGGGCCTCCTTCTTCCGAAGGTACGGAGGCAATTTGCCGAGTTCCTTCAGTACACTTCTCTCAAGCGCCTTGGTATACTCTACCAGACCACCTGTGTCGGTTTCGGGTACGGTCTATACGGTGGGGCTATTTCCTGGAACCTCTTCGAAGCATTCCCAATCCGATAAGGGAATACAACTTACGAGATCCGTCACACACCACCAGGCTGCGGAATATTAACCGCATTCCCATCGACTACCCCCTTCGGGCTCGTCTTAGGGGCCGGCTCACCCTGCGCGGATTAGCCTTGCGCAGGAACCCTTGGTCTTTCGGCGAGAGGGCATCTCACCCTCTTTATCGCTACTCATGTCTGCATTCGCACTTCCGATACCTCCACCGTCGGTTACCCTTCGGCTTCACAGGCTTACGGAACGCTCCGCTACCGCTCATCTTACGATGAACCCTAAGCTTCGGCACGTATCTTGAGCCCCGTTACATCTTCGCCGCAGGACCTCTTATTTAGACCAGTGAGCTGTTACGCTTTCTTTAAAGGATGGCTGCTTCTAAGCCAACCTCCTGGTTGTTTTGGAAGTCCCACATGCTTTCCCACTTAGATACGATTTGGGGGCCTTAGCTGTAGGTTAGGGCTGTTTCCCTTTTGACGACGGACCTTAGCACCCGCCG